>JAPOKK010000396.1 GCA_029977665.1 Pseudomonadota bacterium
CCGTTCCGGCTCAGGCTGGCGAGCCCTTCGACCAGCTTGGGCAGGTAGCTCGGCGGCAGCGCGATGAGCAGCTCGTCGTCCTGCACACCACCGAACTTGCGCTCGGCATAGCATGGCAGGGACAGGGACGGTTCGCCGGTGGCGAGCGCGCGCCCCCAGGAATCGGCGCAGGCGCTCTCACCGACCACGGTGAAGGTGTACTTCTCGTAGCCGGTGTACTGCAGCCCGTTGATCAGCGTGATCATCTGCCCGGGCGTCGCGTAGACGAGACAGATGTCCGGGTTGTCGATACGCCCCGCGGTCAACGGCGAGACGACCAGCGCCTCGTAGTCGCCGTGCGAGGCACAGGTCATCGCGGCCTGGTGTGCGGCGCTGTCTTCGAGCGTACCGAACCACACGCCGTGCATCTTGTCGCCGGACAACCACTGCTTGTCGCGCGGCGCGAGTCCGACCACGGTGCCGCACTGCTGGCCCATGAGATTGTCCATGGTGATGCCGATGGTCCAGCCGATCCAGCGGCACTGGCCGACGATCTGGTCGGTGGCGAACTTCTCGGCCGGGTCCGGCCGACGCACGCGCGGCACGGCTTCCATCTCGGCCACGGTGCGAAAGCGCTTCATACCGATCGGCATCGCCTTCAGGCGCAGGTAGCGATAGAGGCCATCGGTCAGCGCCTCGAAGTCGTAATCGGTCTCGTCGTTCCAGCAGTTCGCCGCCGCCATGTGTCGTTCTCCCCGTGCGGATGGATGGTTGGTGGATGGTGTTGGCCACCGCCGCGGGCGTTGATGCCGCGCCCGCGCGCGGCGTGTCGCAACGACGGTGTCCGCGGTGCCGAACGCTGCTATCTTGCGCGTTCCGGGACGCTCCGCAGCAACGCGCGCACCGCAGGCGGCCGGCACGCGCCGGGCGTCGTCAGGGCGCATCGCCGAGCAGCACGCAAGGAACTCGGCGATGCGGGGCCTCCGTCATCTTAGCCGCGTTTACCGGGGAGTAAAGCATGGGCACAGTCGACTGCAAGATCGAAGGCGGCATCGCCACCGTCACGTTCACCAACCCGCCGAAAGGCTTTTTCACGTCCGACATGGTGGCGCAGACGCGCGACATCGTCGCGAATCTCGAGAACGACGAGCAGGTTCGCGTGATCGTCTTCACCGGCGGGCTGCCGGATGTCTTCATCCGCCACTTCTCGGTCGAGGAAATCATCGAGATGACCGCCGCGCTGCGCGCGCGCCGTGCCCGCGGACAGGCCGACCCGCGCTTCGCACGCACCCCGCTGCGCCTGCTGTGGGAGGAGATCGACAACACGCGCAAGCCGACCATCGCCGCCATCAACGGCTACTGCGGGGGCGGTGGCTGCGAACTCGCGCTGGCCTGCGACATCCGCCTCGCCGGTCCCGGTGACTACACCATCGGCCAGATGGAGATCCTCGTCGGCATCCTGCCCGGCGCCGGCGGCACCACGCGCCTGGCGCGCCTGGTCGGCACCGGCAAGGCGTTGGAATGGGTCCTGCGCGGACGCACGTTCTCGCCGCAGGAGGCCGCCGCCGAGGGACTCGTGCATCACTATATCGACGGCGACGTACTCGCCGCGGCGCACGAGATGGCCGCCGAATTCCTAGACAAGCCGGCCGCCGCGCTTGCCGCGATCAAGCAGGTGCTGCGCTCGAGCTGGGGCAAGACCACCGCCGAGGGCGTGGACGAGGAAGGCGACCTGTTCGGCAACCTCATCGCAACCGACGAACGCGCTCTCGAAATGATGAAGGACTACGTGGCCGGCGGACACCAGCTGAAAAAGTTCTGAGTCTTCGCGGCCGGGGTCGCGGCGCGCGCCGCGGCCCCGTCGACCCGCCGCTCAGCCGCGATAGCGGGGATCGTCCAGCCCGGCGATCGGTACGAAGCCGGGCAGCGCGCGGAAACGCGCAATCCAGGCCTGGACATGGGCATACGGCGTGAGCGCGATGTGGCCCATCGGTGCCAGCGCGATGTAGGGAAACACCGCGATGTCGGCGATGGTCGGCCGACCCAGCGTCAGCCATTCGCGCCCGTCGAGATGCGCGTCGAGGATGGCGAGGGACTTCTCGCCGCGGATGCGCGCCTCGGCCAGCACGTCGCCGGGAAAATCGGCCGGCAGGCCGTTGGCCGGGATGCCGAAGGCGACCTTGGCGCGCGCGGTGAACACGCCGTACTGCACCCAGCTCGCGGCGAACGCGAGCCATTCGGTGATGGCGGCCTGCTCGGCGACGTCGGCGGACCACCAGCCGCCACCATGACGGCCGGCGAGGTAGACGAGAATCGCCGCCGAATCGCGCAGCACGAGGTCGCCATCGACCAGCGCCGGTACCTCGCCGCGCGGATTGACGGACAGGAAGGCCTCGCTGTGCTGCTCGTCGGTCATGAGATCGACCACGACCTCGTCACAGCGGATGCCGAGAAACGCGAGCAGCAGCCGGACCTTGTAGCTGTTTCCCGATTCGTCGTAGGTATAGAGCTTCACCGCCGTTGCCTCCCCGGGGATCGCGGAATGTCAGTACGAGCCGTCGCCGCGCGCCACGTCGGCGGCCGCGCCGTAGCGCGCCGCGAGTTCGCTCGAACCGCG
>JAPOKK010000135.1 GCA_029977665.1 Pseudomonadota bacterium
ACTGGTTCACGCGGCGCTTTCCGCCCGGCCGCGGCCTGCCCGCGCCGGACCTGCTCGTCGGCGCCGGCAGTCGCTGCGAACTCGCGCTCCTCGCCGCGCGCCGCGCGCACGGCGGCCGCGCCGTGTACCTGATGCGCCCCAGCCTGCCGCTGGCCTGTTTCGACGCCTGCATCGTGCCGCGGCATGACGGTGTCGGTGGACATGCCCGCGTGATCGAAAGCGAAGGCACGCTGAGCCCGATGCGCCCGGCGCCGCGACGCGCGGACGATCTCGGTGTCGTGCTGATCGGCGGCCCGTCGGCGCACCACGACTGGGACGACGCGGCGATCGTCGCGCAGGTGCTCGCCATCGTCGGCGCCGCACCGCGGCGGCAATGGGAGATCGGCGACTCCCGCCGTACGCCACCGACGCTGATGCCGGCCTTGCGCGAGGCCATCGCGGCACGCGGACTGGACCAGGTCGCGCTGGTGCCGTTCGCGAACTCTGCCGCGGACTGGCTGCCGGCGACGCTGGCGCGCGCGCAGGTCGCCTGGGTCACGGCCGACAGCGTCGCGATGCTCTACGAAGCACTCAGCGCCGGCGCCCGCCTCGGCGTGATCGAGGTCGCAGCAAAGCGCGCCGATCGCATCACCGCGATCGCGCCCGCCTTGATCGCGCAGGGCCGTGCCGCCGCGGTCGGCAGTGAGCCACCGGCCTCGGCTGCCCTGGCCGAAGCCGCGCGCTGCGCGGAGGCGCTGCTCGCGCGCTGGCCGGATCTCGCGGCGCGGGCGCGGCCAGCATGAATCGTGCCCTGACCGTCATGCAGGTGCTGCCCGAACTCGAGGTCGGCGGCGTCGAACGCGGCACGGTCGAGATCGCGCGCGCGCTCGTCGCGGCCGGTCACCGCGCGATCGTCGTCTCCGGCGGTGGCCGGCTGGTCGGCGAGCTCACCGCGCTCGGCGCCGAGCACGTCACGCTCGGCATCGGCGTGAAGCGACCCTGGAGCCTGCGCCACGCGGCGACGCTCGCCCGCCTCATGCACACCCGCAACGTCGATGTCGTACACGCGCGCTCGCGTCTGCCAGCGTGGCTCGCCTGGTTCGCGCGCGGCCTGCTGCCGAAGACGCGACGGCCGCGCTGGGTGACGACCGTGCACGGGCCCTACACGGTCAACCGTTACAGCCGCATCATGGTCTCGGGCGAGCGCGTGATCGCGATCTCGGCGTTCATCCGCGACTACGTCGCGCAGCATTATCCCGACGTATCGCCGGCGGCGGTGACCGTGATCCCGCGCGGCGTCGACCGCACGTCCTGGCCCTATGGCTACGTACCGCCACGCAGCTGGCAGGATCGTTTCTTCACCGAACACCCGGCACTGCTCGAGCGCACCCTGCTCGCGATGCCGGCGCGGCTGACGCGCTGGAAAGGCCAGGCCGATTTCCTCGAACTCGTCGCACGCCTGCGCGCGGCCGGCCGCGACGACGTGCATGGACTCCTGATCGGCGGCGCCCATCCGCGCAAGCGCGCGTTCGAACACGAGCTCTACGCCCGCGCCAGCGCGCTCGGCATCGACGACGCGGTGACCTTCCTCGGCCAGCGCAATGACCTGCGCGAACTGCTCGCCGTCGCGCACGTCGCCTATTCGCTGACCAACGTGCCCGAGGCGTTCGGTCGCACCACGGTGGAAGCACTCAGCCTGGGTACGCCGGTGATCGGCTACGACCACGGCGGCACGGGCGAGATTCTCGCCCGCGTGTTACCGCGCGGCCGCGTCGCGGTCGGCGACGTCGACGGTGCGGTGGCGGCAACGCTCGACCTGCTGGCCGACGAGCAGGCCCAGGCCTGGCAGGTACCGCAGACCCATCCCTACACGGTCGAAGCGATGCAGGCGGCGACGCTCGCGCTCTACGAGTCGCTGGCGCGATGAGCGCCAAGCCGTCAGTCCCAGTGCGCGTAATCGTAGCCGAGCGGATGACGCAGGTGCGTGGCACACACGGTGCTGAAAAACGTGCGGTCGGCGGCATCGAACTCGTCGAAGGGATTGGCCGCGGTGGCACGCACTGCGCCCGGCGGGCGCGCCGGGTCGTCCTTCGCCGCCATCGCCTGCTTGCCCGAGACCGCGACCCCATGCGCGAGCGCGGCGGCATCGACGTCGAGCGCGAAATGCGCGGCGACGCGTTCGAGTTCGCGCGCCGGATCGGCGCGCAGTTCCTCGTAGCGCACCAGCAGCACGCGGTCGGGCAGGCGCGCAATGAGATCGCCCCAGGCGTCGAGGAAGCGGATCGACCACCACAGGTCGCTGTTGTAGCGCTTACCGCGCGGGTCGCCGCGCAGGTAGACGCTGAACGGCACGCCGTAGCGCGCCGCCCACTTGGCGTAATTCGAGACCAGCGCGGCGCGCATGTCGCGCACGAGCACCACGTAGCGCGGCAGGCCGAGCAGCGCGTGCACGCTACGCCAGCGCAGCAGCGGGTGCGGCATGCTGTGACTGGCCTTGAGCAGCGGGATCTGCGGGTAGCACACCGGGTCCTTCGGCCCGCCGATGATGTCGTTGGCGTGGTTGTAGCGCGGCGGCGGGATGTCGTAGCGATGACTCAGCGCGTTGGCCAGCATGAACTTGAGCCAGTGCGTGCCCGACTGGTGCATGCTGAGCAGCTGACCGTCGCAGTGGCGCGACTTCAGCAGCGCGAAATTGCCGAGGGCGCGGCGCCATGAGCGGCGCCGGAAAGCGCCGACCGGGATGATGTGGGTGCTCAAGCGACGATGCTCTGGTGACGGGCCGGTGTCCGCCGCGGCCTTCGTTCGGCGCGCGGCGAGCGCCTGATTCTCATGGAGCGCATCCTCGTCATCAAGCTCGGCGCGCTCGGCGACGTCGTCATGGCGACGCCGCTCATCGATGCCATCGTGCGTCATCATCCCGCAGCCGCGGTCACGCTGTTGACGACGCCGGCGTTCGCGCCGCTGTTCGCGCCCTGGCCGCGGCTCGCCGTACACGCGACAGCACGGCGCGGCGCGCGCGCGATGCTAGCCCTGCTGCGCTGGCTGCGCGCCGGTCGTTTCGATCGCATCTACGATCTGCAGGGCAACGATCGCACGGGCCTGCTGTGCCTGCTGGCCGGCGCGCGCGAACGCGTCGGCAACCATCCGCGTCGTCCCTACACTCACCATCCCGCCACCGCCTGGACCGGGCAGTCGCACATCTTCGCGCGCATGGTCGAGGTACTCGCGAGCGCCGGCGTCGTCGTCGGTGCCGACGCGCCGCTGCTGCCGGCCGGCACACGCGAGCGCGAGACCGTCGATGCCTGGCTCGCCGCCCACGGCGCGCGTCACCAGCGCCTGGTGCTCCTGCATGCCGGCGCGAGCGCGCAGCGGCCGGAGAAGCGCTGGCCGCATTTTGCTGCACTCGCGGCCAGGCTGCGCGCGGCGGGCTGCACGCCGGTGTGGCTCGGCGCCGCGGCCGAACGCGACCTCAACGCGTCTCTCGCGGCGCCGGGCGATATCGATGCGAGCGGCGCTTTCGATATCCTCGCGCTGGCCGAGCTCGGTCGCCGCGCGGCGTTCGCGGTGACCAACGACTCGGGCCCCATGCACGTGCTCGCCGCCGCGGGCATTCCCGTGTTCGGCCTGTTCGGCCCGAGCGACTGGCGGCGCAACCACGCACTCGGCCAGGAGACGCACGTCATCGCCGGCGTCGAGCTGCTGCCGGAGTACCGCGGCCGGCGCACGGCCGACTGCCTGGACGCGCTCGACGTCGAGCACGTGTGGAGGCGTATCCGCGCGGCCGGCGTCCTCGCACCGTCGGCGTGAACTTGCGCCGCGCTCAGCGCGTATCCGGCGCGCCCGCCTGCCGGCCGAGCCGTTCGTACAAGGCGAGGTAACGATCGACGACGATCGCGGCCGCGTACTCGTCGCGGTAGCGCGCGAGCGCGCGCGCGGCGTGTTCGCGCCCGGCGCCGTCCAGGCTCGTGCGCATCGCTGCGGCAAGCGCGGCGGCGTCGTCGGCATCGACCAGTGTCGCGGCATCGTCGCCGAGGATTTCGAGCGGACCCTGGGTGCGCGTCGCGACGATCGGCACACCGCGCGCCATTGCTTCGAGCAGGACGATGCCGAAGGGTTCGTCGCGCGAGGGCAGCACGAACAGCGCAGCGCCGTCGAGAAACGCGCGCGCGTCGTCGACCCAGCCGCGCAGCGTGACCGCGGTCTCGAGACCATGGCGCGCGATGTCGCGCTCGAGGCGCGTACGCTCGGCACCATCGCCGCCGATCTCGAGCGTCGCCGCGAGGCCGTTGGCGCGCAGCAGCGCGAACGCTTCGAGCAGCGTGTCGAAACCCTTCTTGGCGACGAAACGGCCGAGTGCGACGATACGAAACGGTGGACCGCTCGCGTGCGGCACACGATCGACGGCCGGCACGCGGCTGAAGTTCACAATGCGCTCGATACCCGCGGGTGCGATGCCGCGTTCGACGAGGTAGCGTTCCTGCGCACGTGTCGTCGGCACCAGGCAGTCAATGTGCTGGTAGTACTTGAGGTTGACGAGGTTGTGCGTCTTGGCGAGCGTCGGGCGGCCGAGCGCGTGCGCGGCGCGGCCCGCGAGGTGTGCGGCGCGCGCAAGATGGGCATGTACCACGAGCGGTTCGAAACGGCTCATCTCGCGCCGCATGGCGTGCTCGGCGAGACGGTCCCAGGTGCCGTGACAGCGCAGCGCGAAGCGCGTCAGCGTCGGCGCATCATCGAGCGCCTCGAGCGCGACGCCGCGCGCGTCACCGATCGCGAGCACGTCGATGCCGCGCGCGGCGAGCTCGTTGGTCAGGTCGACGAAGGAGCGCTCGGCGCCGCCGAAGCCCTTGGCCAGCATGACCTGCACGATGCGCATCAGCCGCGTTCCTCGAGCAGGGCAAGCAGCGCGTCCGCTACCGGCTCGGGCTCGAGCCGTGCCAGATCGGCACCTGGCGCGAGCACGATGCGCGCGCGCGGTCCCCAGGGGCGGTAGCGCACCGGGCGGCCGGGACCGAACACCGTCAGTGTCGGCACACCTAGCGCCGCGGCGAGATGACCGAGTCCCGAATCGTTACCGACGAAGGCCGCGGCGCGCGCGAGCACGGCCGCGGCCAGCGGCAAGGCGGTGCGCCCGGTGAGGTCGAGACGCGGCAGGGCAACATCGGCGAGTGCCGCCGCGGCCGCGGTATCGTCCGCACCACCGAGCACGAGCAGGCCATCGAAATGCGATGCGACGCGTGTCACGAGCGCGGCGAAGGCGGCCGGTGACCAGCGCTTGCCGGGCCAGTTGGCGCCCGGTGCAACGGCCAGCCAGCGACCCACGGGCAGCGTCCGGGTCAGCGCCGCGGCCTCGGCGATCGCGGCGGTATCGAGATGCACGCGGCAGGGTGGTGGCGTGAGCGCGCCGACCAGCGGTTCGAGCACCGCGAAGTGTTCGACCACGGCATGGGTGTCCGGCAACTCGCGTCCCCGCTTGGTGAGACGGCGTTCGGCGTTCAGCAGCCGGCCGATGACCGGCGTACGCAAATCGACGGCGAGCGCGTAACGTTGCCGGCGCAGTTCGCGGAGCTGGCGCCATTGCTGCGCGAGACCCGCGCGCTTGTCGCGGTGATGAATGGTACCGAGCCAAGGCGCGGCGGCAAACAACGCCGAAGAGCGCCGGTCGGCAAGCAGGTCGATGCGACGCTCCGGAAAACGCGCGGCGAGCGTCTCGAGCACCGGGGTGGTCATGACGGCGTCACCGATGTTACTGAGCGTGACGACGATGAGTGGCAAGCCGGGAGACATCGTGCGCCGCTCACTTGCCGATGCAGAAGCGCGCGAAGATGTCGCCGAGCAGGTCTTCGACGTCGTAGCGCCCGGTGATGCGCTCGAGCGCAGCGCTCGCCGCGCGGTAACGCTCGGCGGCCAGCTCGGGCGTGTCGGCGAGCGTCGCGTCGTCGATGGCCGCGAGTTCCTTGCGCGCCTCGTGCAGCGCGTCGACGTGGCGCGCACGCGCCGTGAACTCGCCTTCTTCCTCGGCGGCGACACCGAGCGTCTGCTCGACCGTCGCGACGAGCAGCTCGAGACCGGCACCGGTACGCGCGGAGAGGTGTACGAGCGGACCGCGTGCAGTCGTCTCGACGCGTGGGACACCGTGTTCGAGATCGATCTTGTTGCGTACGCGGATGCAGGGCGCTGGCAGCGCCGCGATTTCCGGCAGGTCGGTCTCCCCGACATCCGCGGCACCGACGACGATGACGAGGTCGGCGCGCGCAGCGGCCGCGTGGGAGCGGCGCATCCCTTCGAGTTCGATGACATCGTCGCTCGCGCGCAGCCCTGCCGTGTCGACCAGGCGCACCGGCACGCTGCCGATGACGACGTCGACGTCGATGAGGTCGCGCGTCGTGCCGGGGGTCGCTGTGACGATGGCGCGCTCGGCGCGCGCGAGCCGGTTGAGCAGCGAGGACTTGCCGACGTTGGGCGCGCCGACGATGGCGACGTTGGCACCGCCGGCGAGCGTTGCGCCCTGGCGCGCACGTGCGATGACGTCGTCGAGGTCGGCGCAGAGCGCAGCGAGCATGCCGTGCTGCGCGGTAACGAGCTCGGCGCCATGCAGGTCGTCGGCGAAATCGATGCTCGCTTCGAGTTCGGCACGGGCCGTGCGGATGCGCGCGACGAGGTCGTCGACGAGCCTGGCGAACTCGCCGTGCAGGGCGCGCAGGGCCGAGCGCGCGGCACGCTCGGTCGCGCCGGCGATGAGGTCCGCGACTGCCTCGGCCTGGGCGAGATCGAGACGCCCGTTCAGGTAGGCCCGCTCGGTGAACTCGCCAGGCCGTGCGCGGCGGGCGCCGAGCGTGCACGCGCTCGCCACGAGGCGTTCGAGGATCAGCGGATTGCCATGGCACTGCAGCTCGGCCATGTCTTCGCCCGTATAGGATGCCGGCGCGGCGTAGCGGATCACGACCGCGTCGTCGAGCGGCTCGCCGTGCGCGTCGCGCAGGGTGCGCAGGCTGGCGCGCCGCGCCGCCGGCAGCTCGCCGGCGAGGCGCGCGACGAGCTCGCTCGTGCCAGGACCGGACACGCGCACGACACCAATGGCGCCGCGCCCGGGCGGTGTCGCTACCGCGACGATGGTATCGCTGGCCATCGGGCGGCGCTGCTGCCTGCGCTCAGCGGCCGCGGCAGCCGCAGTTCAGAGGGCGATGGGCACGCGCTTCGGTGCCGACATGGCAGGACTGTCGCAGCGACGCCGGCGCGACCATGCCGCGCGCTCAGGCCTGCTCGATCGAGCGCGTGATGCTCCACTGCTGCACGATCGAGAGGATGTTGTTGACCAGCCAGTAGAGCACCAGGCCTGCCGGGAAGAAGGCGAAGAACACGGTGAACACGAACGGCAGGATCTGCATCACCTTGGCCTGGGTCGGATCGAGCGGCGCGGGGTTCAGCTTCTGCTGCACGAACATACTGATACCCATCAGCAGCGGGAGCACGAACAGCGGATCGCGCGTGGAGAGATCGGTGATCCACAGGACGAACGGCGCCTGGCGCATCTCGACGGTTTCGAGCAAGACCCAGTAGAGCGCAATGAACACCGGGATCTGGATGACGATCGGCAGACAGCCGCCGAGCGGATTGATCTTCTCGTCCTTGTAGAGCTGCATCATCGCCTGGTTGAGCTGCTGGCGATCGTCCTTGTAGCGATCGCGCAGTGCGAGCATGCGCGGCTGCACGCGGCGCATGTTCGCCATCGAGCGATAACCCTTGGCCGAGAGCGGATAGAAGAACAGCTTCAGCAGCAGGGTCAGGATGATGATCGCCCAGCCCCAGTTGCCGGTGAGATCGTGAATGAAGCGCAGCACGACGAACAGCGGCTTGGCAATGAACCACAGGATGCCGTAGTCGACGGTGAGTTCCAGCCCGGGCGCGAGATCGCTGATGATGTCGTGCCGCTTGGGGCCGATGTAGACCGTGCTGCTGAGGGTCGCCGTCTCGCCGGCGCCGACGGTCGTCGCCGGGCTGAGGAAGCCGACCAGGTAGTGTTCCGGGTCGAGCACCTTGGAGTAGTACTGTACGGTCTGTGCGGCCGGCGGAATCAGGGCCGAGACGAAGTAATGCTGCATCACGCCGACCCAGCCGTTGGCGGCAGCAACATCCAGCGGCGCGTCTTCGAGATCGTCGAGATCGAACTTCTCGTAGCGCTTCTCGGGCGTCGACAACACGGGGCCGGTAAACGTGTAGACCATGCCCTGGCGCGAGGACTCCTCGTTGCGCTTGAGCTGCTCGTAGTGGTGGATGCGCAGGGGCTCGTCGCGGCCGTTGGTGACGACGTACTCGACGGTGACGACATAGCTGCCGCGACGGAAGCGGTAGCGTTTTTCGACCTCGACGCCGCCGGCACCCTGCCAGCGCAGCGGCACGACGAGTTCGTCCTGGCCATCGGCGAGGCGGTAGCTCGGCGCGCTGCTCGTGTAAGGCGCGTGATGCGTCGGCAGCGCAGGGTCGCCGGCGAGGCCGCCCTGGTAGATGTAGGTCTTCGGCGGCGCCACGCCGAGCAGCTCGACCGGCACCTCCGGCGCTTCCGGATCGACGGGGTATTCGCGCAGCGCTGCACGTTCCATCGTCGCGCCGGCGGTAGAGAGCGTAATGGCGAACAAATCGGTCTCGACCTGCACGGGCACGGCAGAATCGGAACTCGCCGCCGCGGCAGCCGGCTCGGTCGGGCTCGCCGCAGGTAGGGCGGGCGGGGCGACGTCCGGTGCATCGGCAGGCGTCGCGGGGGAGGGCTGGCTGCCGGCGGCGGGGGTGGCGGCGCTTGCAGGCTCGGGGCGCGGTCCGTAATCGGCCTGCCAGGCTTCCCACAACATGAGGCCGAGGAAAGCCAGTGCTACGACCAGCATCAAGCGCACGTTTTCCATCTAGGAGGTTTCCGGCGGTGGCACACCGTCGCTCGCGGTGCGCGCAGAAAGTTGTTCGAAAGCGGCGAGTATCCCGGTGCGGAGCTCGGCGCGGCTCACGCCGGCGGCGGTGTGCCGGGCGACGACGACGAGATCGACGGGCGGCAGATCGGCACGGCGTTGGCGGAAGCACTCACGGACGATGCGCTTGATCGTATTGCGCACCACCGCGTGTGGCGAAACGCGGCGGCTCACCGCGAGACCGAGCCGGGCGTGGCCGAGATCGTTGTCGCGATGATGAATGGCGCAGAGACGGTGATGCAGGCGCCGGCCGCCACGCAGGGTGCGTTCGAATTCACTCGTACGCAGGACGCGCTGCGCGCGGGTGAAGCGCTTCCCGCAAGGGATGGTGACCTTGCGCAGTCTTAATCAGCCGCCAGCCGGGCGCGTCCACGCGCGCGGCGCGCCTTGATGATCTTACGTCCGCCGCGCGTCTTCATGCGGGCGCGGAAACCGTGCTTACGGACGCGCTTGAGGCGACCCGGTTGGAATGTGTGTTTCATGGTGCAAGCAAACTCGTCGATGAAAGGGTAGCGAGGCTAGCCGCGGGCGCGCCCGCAAGGGGGCGCGATAGTAGGCTGGCGCAGGTAAAAAAGTCAATATTTTCAGGTTTGTATTTCTGCTTCCGGGGCCGTGTGGATAAGTTGGGTCAAGGCGGTTACACTCGCCGCGGGTTCACGTTAACGGGACACGAGCGGGACGGCCGACAGCGGTGCAGGACTCAATCTGGCAACAATGCCTGCGCAAGCTCGAGCGCGAGCTGTCGTCGCAGCAGTTCAACACCTGGATTCGCCCGTTGCAGGCGATCGAGGGTGACGAAGAGCTGGAAATCCTTGCCCCCAACCGCTTCGTGCTCGACTGGATTCGCGACAAGTACTGCGACCGTATCGGCGGCATCCTGACCGAACTCGCGCCCGAACGCGGCCTCGCGCTGAAAGTCAGTGTCGGCAGTGCACCCGGTAGCAGCGGCGAGGCCGTCCGCGCGGCGCCCGAAGCGACTGCCGCCCCGGCGGCACCGCGCGTCGAGGTCGGTACCGAACCCGACGCCAAGCGCAGTACGGGCCTGAAGGCGGATTTCACCTTCGACAGCTTCGTCGAAGGCAAATCGAACCAGCTTGCCCGCGCCGCTTCGCTGCAGGTCGCCGGCAATCCCGGCAAGGGCTACAACCCCTTGTTCATCTGTGGCGGGGTGGGGCTCGGCAAGACCCACCTGATGCAGGCCGTCGGCAACATGATCATGAGCCAGCGCAAGTCGGCGCATGTCGTCTACCTGCATTCCGAGCGCTTCGTTGCCGACATGGTCAAAGCACTGCAGCACAACGTCATCAACGACTTCAAACGCTTCTACCGCTCGGTCGACGCGTTGCTCATCGACGACATCCAGTTCTTTGCCGGCAAAGAGCGCTCACAGGAAGAATTCTTCCATACTTTCAATGCGTTGCTTGAAGGTCAACAGCAAATCGTACTGACCTGCGACCGCTATCCCAAGGAAGTCTCGGGGGTCGAAGAGCGCTTGAAATCCCGCTTCGGCTGGGGTCTGACCGTCGCCATCGAGCCGGCCGAGCTCGAAACGCGTGTCGCGATCCTCATGAGCAAGGCGCAGCAGGCCGGCATCAAGCTGCCCGACGAAGTCGGCTTCTTCATCGGCAAGCGCTTCCGGTCGAATATCCGCGAGCTCGAGGGCGCACTGCATCGCGTGGTAGCGAACGCTCACTTCACGGGTCAGGCCATCACCCTCGAATTCGCCAAGGAAGCATTGCGTGACCTGCTCGCCCTGCAGGATCGGCTGATCACGATGGACAATATCCAGAAGACCGTGGCCGAGTATTACAAGATCCGGGTCGCTGACCTGCTGTCCAAGCGGCGCACTCGCTCCATTGCGCGCCCGCGCCAGGTCGCGATGGCGCTGTCCAAGGAACTGACCAATCACAGCCTGCCGGAAATCGGCGACGCGTTCGGCGGGCGCG
>JAPOKK010000356.1 GCA_029977665.1 Pseudomonadota bacterium
CACCGCCTCGACCACGCCGACACCCTCGACACCGGGCACCGCAGGTAACGGTGCGCGTACCTGGTAGAGCCCCTGGCAGATGAGCAGGTCGGGGAAGTTCAGCGACACCGCCGCGGTGCGCACCCGCGCCTGGTCGCGGCCAGGCTCGGGCAAGGGCCGCTCGACCCACTCGAGAACTTCGTCGTAGCGTCCATAACGCTCGAACTGCCAGGCTTGCATGGTTTCTGCTCTCTTGTTGTTGAAGGTCGTACCGGCCGCTCAGACGAGCGTCGTCGATTCCGGCTCGGCGATGACCTCGTTCTCGATGTGGCCGAGACCGTCGATCGCAATCTTCACGCGGTCACCGACCGCGAGAAATCGCTTCGGCTCGAAGCCGATGCCGACACCGCTCGGCGTGCCGGTGACGATGAGGTCGCCGACCTCGAGCGTGAACGCGGTGCTCAGGTGGGCAACGAGGTCGTAGCAGTCGAAGACCAGGTTCGAGGTGTTCGAATCCTGGCGGAGCTCGCCGTTGACCCAGGTCTTGAGCGCCAGCGCGTGCGGGTCGTGGATTTCGTCGGCAGTGACGAGCGCAGGGCCGAACGGGCTGTGCGTATCGAAGGACTTACCCATCGTGAAGGTCTGCGAACGCATCTGCCAATCGCGCACGCTGACGTCGTTGCACACGGTGTAGCCGGCAATCACCTCGTGTGCGCGCTCGCGTGGTACGTGACGGCAGCACCGCCCGATGACGAAGCCGAGCTCGCCTTCGTAATCGAGCTTGCTCGACACCCGCGGCAGGTGGATGGGCGCGTAGGGCCCGTGCGCGGCGGTCGACTGCTTGTTGAAGATCATCGGTACCTTGGGCGTATCGAGACCGGTTTCCTCGATGTGATCGCGGTAATTGAGCCCGACGGCGAGGATCTTCGGCGGGCGCAGCAGCGGTGCGAGCAGCGTCACCGCATCGAGCGCGTGGCGGGGGCCGTCGGCGGCGGCGGCGCGCGCGAGCATCTCGGCGCCGCCGGCAAGCAGAGCGCTCGTCTCGCCCGGCAGGCCGGCCGCGGCGAGGTCGACCACGGTCTCACCATCGAGGCGGCCGCTGCGCACGGCACCATCGTGCAGAAAAGTCACTAGTTTCATCGTTCGGTACCCGTCGTCATTGCGTGGCCGGAGCCGCGCGGTAGTGCAGGATGCGCAGGGCGTCGAGCGCCATTTCGTGGCCCGGTGGGATCACCACGGTGGTCATGGGATCGCGGATGATGGCCGGTCCGTGGACCACGTTGCCAGGCTTCAGTTCGGCCATTTCATAGACCGTGAACGGCAGCCAGCGATCCTTGTGGAAGACTTCGCGCGTACCGACGAAGGCGTCGGGCGCGGGCTCTTCGCCGGCCAGTTCGTGGCGGGCCAGCACGGGCTGCGGCTTGGGCGCGATTGCTTCGAGATTGACCTCGGTCAGCGAGTAGCCGGCGCCGCTGAACTTGGCGCCCTCGGGATAGACCTTGGAGTACATTGTCTCGAAGGCGTCGATCATGGCGCGGATGTCGTCCGCACCGCGCATCTCGCCCGTCGGCAAGGCAGTGTCGAAGCTCTCGATCTGGCCGATATAACGCGCCGAGACGCCGTAGCGGAAGCGGATGCGCTCGGGATCGATGCCCTCGGCCTGCATCTCGGCACGCGCCTCGGCTTCGAGTTCGCGCCAGGCCGCGTCGATCTCCTCGGCGGTCGCGGCCATCTCCGCATCGCTGGCACCGTGCGGAATGAGCACCCGCAGGCCGCGATCGTAGCGATGCATGTACTCCGCGCAGGCCGCGCCGAAGGCCGAGAATCCGGCCGCCCAGGGCAGGGTGATGACGTCCTTGAACGGGATCCCCTCGGCGAAGCCGTACATGTGAACCGGACCGGCGCCGCCGTAGTAGAGCAGGGTGAAGTCGTGGGTGTCGTAGCCTTTGGCCGCGACCATGGTGCGCAGCAGGTCGTTCATCTCGGCATTGATGATGCCGAGCACGCCGGCGCCGGCTTCGTAGACGTCGAGGCCGAGCGGATCGGCGACGGCTTCCTTGAGCGCGGCGAGCGCACGCTCGCGGTCGAGCTTGATGTGTCCGCCGAGGAAATAGTCCGGATCGACGTAGCCGAGCGCGACGTTGATGTCGGTGACGGTGAGGCGGTCGTACTCGTGGCAGATGCCGACCTTGGCGCCAGCCGACTCGGGGCCGACGTGAAGCCGCTTGTATTCGTCCACCCAGACCACCGAGCCGGCGCCGTTACCTGCCGAGTCGAGTTCGACCATGGGCAGGGCGAGGCGATGCCCGGCGATGTCGGCACTCTTGGCGATACCGATACGGCCCTCGACGATGAGACCGACGTCGAAACTCGTGCCGCCCATGTCCGCCGTGACGACGTTGTCCAGGCCAAGTTCACCGGCGACGAACTGCGCGCCGATGAGGCCGCCGATGGGGCCTGAAATCATCGTCTCGTAGAGACGCGGGTACTCCATGTTCACGGCGCCGCCGTAGGACAGCAGCGTGAGCAGGCGGCCGCTGAAACCGAGCCCGTGCGCTTCGCGCTCGACCCCGAGCAGCGACTCGCGCACCTGCTCGGCGGCGAAGCATTGGAACAGGAGGCTCTTGAGGCGGTTGTTCTCCTTCGCCACCGGCGCGACGTCGGCCGAGCACACCACCGGCACGTCGAGGCCGCGTGCGGCAACGACCTGCTGCGCGATGTCACGCGCCTGGTGCTCGTGGCGCGCGTCGACGAACGAGTACAGGAACAGGATGCCAATGACTTCGCAACCTCGGTCGAGCAGGGTTTCGACGTGCCGGCGCACCTGCGCCTCGTTGACCGGGATCAGGGTGTGTCCGGCCGGCAGGTGCACGTTGCCCTGATAGCAACCGCCGCCCATGCGTTCGCTCACACCCAGCACGTTGCGCGGCTCGACCAGTGGACGGGTATGCCGGTGCAGCTGCTGGTGCAGACCTTCGGCCTGACTCTGGCCGAGATAGGTGAGGCCGCCTTCCATCAGGCTGATGTCTTCGAAACCGCGCGTGACTAGCAGGCCGCCCTTGCGGCCCTCGCCGGTCAGCACGCTGTTGAGCATGCCGGTGCCGGTGTAGATGTCGGCCGCGCAGCGGCGGTGGACATCGTTCGAGTCGAGGCCGAGCATCTGCGCGGCGTCGGCGACCGACTCGCGGTAGCTCAGCTCGGGCTGCTCGCGCCGGCTGATGGATTTGCCGACGGTAAACGTGCCATCCGGCTTGACCAGGATGGCGTCGGTCATGGTGCCGCCGGCGTCGAGCGCGAGAATGAAATCGCGCTCGCCACTCGCGCTGGACGCGCTCGTGCTCATAGGTGTCGTCTCCCCTGGGATGAATGCTGTTCGAGGGCAGTGCGCGCGCGGACCGG
>JAPOKK010000232.1 GCA_029977665.1 Pseudomonadota bacterium
CCGCGCCGTGCGCGAGGCAGGAGGCGCACAGGTCGCCGCGCTCGATGTCGGCGTGGCCGGCGAGATCAATGCCGTGCCAGGCCGCCAGCGCCTGAGCGCCGAGCAGTACGCTCGCCAGCACCAGCGCGACACGCGCCGATCGGCGCAGGCGTCGCAGACGGGACAGGGCGTGAACGAACGGCATAGGGCTCAGGCGGGATGGTACGGCGTGATGTAACTTTATAACGCCCACGCCCGCCCGCACAAGGGCACGCCGCTCAGTGTGCGTGGATGGCGATGTTGAACGCGAGACCGACCCCGATCAGGGTCAGCTGCACCAGCGACTCGCGCATCCCGATGCGGCGATTGAGCGCAGGCATGAGGTCCGACACCGCGACATAGAGGAAGCTCGCCGCGGTGAACGTCAGCAGGTAGGGGATGAACGCGGTCATCTGCCCGAGCGCGTACCACGCCAGCACCGCACCGACGATCATCGCGAGCGAGGTCAGCAGGTTGAACACGAGTGCGCGGGCGCGCGAGTAACCGCTGTGGATGAGGATGGCGAAATCGCCGAGTTCCTGCGGCACCTCGTGGGCGATGACCGCGAGCGCGGTGACGACACCGAGCGAGGCATCGTGCAGGAACGCCGCGGCGATGAGCACGCCGTCGAGGAAATTGTGGAACGAGTCGCCGATCAGGATCAGCGTGCCGGTCGGCCCGGGGATGTGATCGCAGCCTTCTTCGTGCCCGCCATGGTGGTGATGATGGCGCCAGATCAGACCCTTCTCGAGCACGAAGAAGACCAGGATCGCGACCAGTGCCGTACCCATCAGGCCCTGCGCGCTGTCGCGCGCCTGCGCCAGTGCTTCCGGCAGCAGGTGCAGGAAACCGGCGCCCAGCAGCATGCCGATGGCGAAGCTGATCAGGTAATCGGGCGACTTCTCGCGGATCCGCTCGGGTAACAGCAGGTAGGTCGCCGCGGCGAGAACGCTGAGCACGCTGCCGAGCAGGCTGAAGACGAGAACCCAGAAGAGCGAGCTGGTCACGATGCGTGCGTGGAGCGGCCGGAAGAATCGGAGCGGGTGGAGGAAGCTTGTTATAGTATCACGCACTCACCCCGCCGGACGCCGAGGCGCCATCGCTCGCATGACCCGTTCCGTCATCCAGGATTTCGTCACCAGCGACCACGACCACGACAGCTGCATCGACGCCGCACTGGCGCGCGCGCAAGCCGTCTGCCGGGCACGCGGTGAACGCCTCACGCCGCAGCGGCGCCAGGTGCTCGAGCTGGTCTGGCGCAGCCATCGCCCGGTCAAGGCCTATGACCTGCTCGAGCGCCTCTCGACGAGCGGCCGCCGGGCCGCACCGCCGACGGTCTACCGCGCGCTCGAGTTCCTGCGCGAGGCGGGCCTCGTGCACCGCCTGGAGTCTCTCAACGCCTTCATCGGCTGTCCGCGGCCCGACATTCGGCACAGTGCGCAATTCCTCATCTGCACGCGCTGCGGCGCAGTCGCCGAGATGGACGACGCCAGCCTGACGGCCAAGATCGACGCCAACGCGCGGCGCCTCGGATTCAAGGTCGACGACGAGAAAATCGAAGTCAACGGCACCTGCCGCGCGTGCCGCGAACGCGACGCCGCGCTGTAAGGCGGCGCCGGCGTCGTTCAGCGCTCGCCGCGCTCGGCGGCAGCCGCCTCGGCGAGCTGGCGCTGCCGCTGGGCGTCGAACGTGGCGGCCTTGACCGAGGCCCGCACGACCGGCACTTCGTGCGCTTCGAGCGGAGCCATGCGCGGCTTGCGCGCGAGCGCGGCCTCGATGAACGGCGCGAGCTCCGTCGCCTTGGCGGCCTCGCGCGCGGCGACGTCACGGGCGAACTCGGGCATGACTTCGGCAGCGAACAACTCCAGCGACTCGCAGATGTTGGTATGCGGATTGCGCCCGGCCTGCTGCATGAAGATCACCTGGTCGACGCCCGCGTCCTGCAGCGAGGCGAGGTGGCGGCGCATGTCGTCGGGCGTACCGATGCCGGCACCGTCGTACTCTGCGCGCGACAGCGCCGCCTGGATCAGGCGGTCCGAGGCGTCGCCGCGCTTGGCACGGAAATCGGCCCACATGTTGCTGTAGCCCGGCACGAAGTCTTCCGCGACCAGGCGCTGCTGGGCATAGCGGAAGAACTCGAAGTTGTCCTGCCCGCGGCGAATCGCCTCGGCCCGATCGGCATGCATCGAGAACGCCGACACCATGGCGATGTTGGCGTTGACCGACCAGCCGAGCGGCACGCATTCCTCGCTCTTGATGATGTCGTAGTAGATGCGCGACCAGCTGCGCGCCTCGTCGGGATCGAGGAACGAGAACGCGAGTGCGCCGACACCGTTGCGCGCCGCGGCCTTGATCGTCTCGCGGTTGGTGCAGGCCATCCACAGGGGCGGGTGCGGTTTCTGCAGCGGCTTCGGCAGCACGTTGCGGCATGGCATGGAAAAGCCCTCGCCCTCGAAGCCGGGATAGGGCGTGAGCGTCATCATGTTGCAGATCTGCTCGGCAGCTTCGAGCGCCAGCGCCCGCTTGCTGCGCGCGCTGATGCCGAACGCACCGAGCTCCAGCCGTGTCGCGCCCTCGCCGATGCCGAACTCGACGCGCCCGTCGGAGAGCAGGTCGAGCGTGGCCAGGCCCTCGGCGGTGCGCGCCGGGTGGTTGTAGTTGGGGATCACCTGGCGGATGCCGTGGCCGAGCCGGATGCGCGACGTGCGCGCGGCGGCGGCAGCGAGGAAGACCTCCGGCGCGGAGGAATGCGAATACTCGTCGAGGAAGTGGTGCTCGACGTCCCACGCATAGTCGAAACCCAGCCGATCGGCGAGGACGACCTGCTCCAACGCTTCCTTGAACAGTCGATGCTCGTCGCCCTCGGCCCAGGGCCGCGGCAACTGCAACTCGTAGAAAACCCCGAAGCGCATGAATCCCCTCCCGACGTGATCCTGGTGCCGATGGTACCGCAGGCTCGCGCGCCATGTGGCGGCGCAAGAGCGGCGGGCGACACGTTCGACACTGCGCTACGATCCTCATTGATCTGCGCCCGGATTCGATGCAATCTTTGCCGCCCTCGAGCCGCTCGTGCCAAACATGCTTCTACGCCCTTTCGCCCTGCTCCGTACGCCGCGGCGGCTCGCGCTCGCCGTCCTCCCCGTCGCGTACTGCACGTCCGTGCCGGCCGACGAACCGCGCCGCATGGGCTGGCTCGAATGGAGCTGGCTCGAACCCGGCCACGTGCGCCTGAAGACCAAGCTCGACACCGGCGCGCGCACCAGCTCGCTGCATGCCGAGGACATCGAAACCTTCGAGCGGGACGGGGACAAGTGGGTGCGTTTCCGCGTACCGCTGAGCGATCGTCCCGAGGATACCAACCTCGAGCGCGATCTCGTGCTCGAGCGCCCGGTCGTGCGCGAGATCCTGATCAAGGACCACGAGCACGCACCGGCACCGCGCTACGTCGTCGAGATCGACCTCTGCCTGGGCAACGAAACACGCCGCACCGAGGTCTCGCTGGCCGACAGGAGCCGCTTCAATTACCCGCTGCTGCTTGGCCGCCTGGGCATGCGCGGACACATCATGGTCGACCCCGAGACCAAGTACATCGCCGCGCGCTGTCCGCGTCGCCGGACCGACCCGGGCAACGACGAGAAGACGCCGTGAAGCCGCCAAGAGCCCGCGCCCGCACATGAACGCCCGCCCGACGCACTGCCACGCCACGCGCTCGCCCACGCGCAACCGGACAACGCCGTGAGACGTCTGCAGACATCGCTGCTGGTCCTGCTGCTGGTCACCGCGGCCTCGGCACTGATTTACCTCAAGGTCTCCCAGCTCGGCCTGCCGCTCACGCCGGGCCAGCTCGAGCCCGTTTGGGCGGTGGAAGCGAAGATCGAGTTCGAAGGCGAAGGCCGCGCGGCACTGGTCAAGTTCGACGTCCCCGACGAGCTCGGCGCGTTCCTGCGACTCGACGAGTATTTCGTCTCGCGCAGCTACGGGCTCAACATCGAGCAGGACAAGAGCGACCGCCGCGCAGAATGGTCGACGCGGCGCGCGCGCGGCACGCAGCGGCTCTACTACCGCACCGAAATGGTCCCGCGCACGGTCGAGACAGCCGCGGAAACGCCGAAGGACCGCCAGCCCAAGCCGCCCGCCAAACCCGATTACCAGGAGCCGCAGGCCTCGGCCATCCAGGACCTGCTGAGCGAGGTGCGCGCGGAATCGGCCAACGTGTTTACCTTCGTCAGCCAGTTGCTGGTCAAGCTCAACGACGCCAATCCCGATGGCAACGTCGAGATCATCCGCGGCAAAGTCGAGCGCGGCTCGGAAGCCTGGATCGAACGTCTGCAATACGTGCTCGCCGGCGCACGCATCACCACCCGCATGGTGCGCGGTATCGTGCTCGAGGACCGCGTCGCGAATCAGCACCTCGTGCCGTGGCTCGAGGTACACAACGGCCAGCGCTGGGAAGGCTTCGATCCGCAGACCGGCGACAAGGGCTACCCGGAGAACTTCGTGCGCTGGACGGTGGGCAACGACCCCCTGCTCGAGCTCGACGGCGGACGCAACGCGCGCGTCTCCTTCGCCGTGTCACGCTACGCGCAGTCGCTCACCAGCGTTGCGCGCGAACGCGCCGAGGTGAGCCATTCCTGGCTCGCCAACCTGTTGTTGTTCGACCTGCCGATCAACACGCAGAACGTCTACCGCATCCTGCTCATGGTGCCGCTCGGGGCGATCATCGTCGCCTTCATGCGCACCATCGTCGGCATTCCCACGCTCGGCACGTTCATGCCGATCCTGGTCGCCATCGCGTTCCGCGAGACCGAGCTCGCCTGGGGCATCGTGCTGTTCGTGGTGGTGACCCTGGCCGGCCTCTCGCTGCGCTTCTACCTCGAACGCCTGCAGCTGCTGCTGGTCCCTCGGCTGTGCTCGGTGCTGGTGCTGGTGGTCCTGCTGATGCTCGCCATCAGCCTCGTTTCGAGCAAGATTGGCCTCGATCGCGGCTTCTCGATTGCGCTCTTCCCGGTCGTCATTCTGACCATGGTCATCGAGCACATGTCGGTGGTGTGGGAGGAAAGCGGTCCCGGGGCGGCGCTGCAGGAGGGCCTGGGCAGCCTGCTCGTCGCGGTGCTCGGCTTTCTCGTCATGACCAACGACTACCTCACCCACATCGTCTTCCTGTTCCCGGAAGTGCTGTTGTTGCTGCTCGCCGTTTTCATCATGATGGGTCGCTACACCGGTTACCGGGTGAGCGAGATCATGCGCTTCAAGGACATCGTCGAAGACACGCCGCCCGATGCTCGGCCGGATCGCTAAGCTGCGCGCCGCCGGCGTCGTCGGCATCAACCAACGCAACCGCGGCTACATCATGCCGCGCAACCCGCGCAAGCTGTATGCGCGGGTCGACGACAAGGTCGCGACCAAGCGTCTCGCCCAGGCCGCGGGTATCGCCGTACCCGAGTTGTACGGTCTCATCCACTCGGTACGCGAGGCCGAGCATTTCGACCGCTTCGTCGAGGGCCGCCGCGACTTCGTCGTCAAGCCGGCGCATGGCAGCGGCGGCAAGGGCATCATGGTCGTCACCGACCGTCGTCGCGAGCTGTTCATCAAGGGCGACGGCGTCGCCTTGCCGCGCGCCGAACTCGTGCATCACATGCAGAACGTGCTCGGCGGCGTGTACAGCCTCGGCGGCCATCCCGACCAGGCGATCATCGAGTACCGCGTCAAGTTCGACCCGGTGTTCGAGGCGGTCAGCTACCGCGGCGTACCGGACATCCGGGTGCTGGTGTACCGCGGCGTGCCGGCGATGGCCATGCTGCGCCTGCCGACGCGGCGCTCCGACGGCCGCGCCAACCTGCACCAGGGCGCGGTCGGCGTCGGTA
This sequence comes from Pseudomonadota bacterium, assembly GCA_029977665.1. Taxonomy (GTDB): domain Bacteria; phylum Pseudomonadota; class Gammaproteobacteria; genus JACKNG01. The sequence goes on from JAPOKK010000232.1 coordinate 5,883, forward strand.
TCGACATGGCACGCGGCGTGACGACGCTCGCCGTATGCCAGAACCACCGCATCGTCGAGCACCCCGATTACGGCACGACGCTCGGCGGCCTCGAGATCCCCGGCTGGGAAACTCTGCTGCTGCTCGCCGCGCGCTGCCACGAGCTCGCTCCGCTCGGCTACCTCGGCGTGGACATCGTGCTCGATGCCGACCTCGGCCCGCTCGTGCTCGAACTGAACGCGCGCCCCGGCCTCGCGATCCAGATCGCCAACGGGCGCGGCCTGCGCGGCACGCTCGATGCCATCGACCGCGCCGCCCCGGAGCCGCTCGACGCCGCCGCGCGCGCGGCACTCGCGCGCGAGGTGTTCCTGGCGCAGCGTCCCGCATGACCGGCGCCACGCGCAAGCGACGGGCGCGCGCCCACGGCCTGCTTCGACCTAACGGGCGCCCAGAACCCGGTGCTCGCCGCC
>JAPOKK010000092.1 GCA_029977665.1 Pseudomonadota bacterium
CCCGCAGCGGAATGTCGGCAGACGGAGCGGCGCATACGGCCGGTCACGGCGCGCCGGAGGCAGGAACGATCAACAGGCCCTAAAATAGCGCCCTCCAGCGCTGCCGCCCGGGTGCGGCAGCTACCACGACACGACGCGCCGCTCTCGCGACCCTGGTCGCGGCCCGTCGGCGTGTCCATCGCAGCAAGAACGCAAGGTTTCTGCATCATGAGTTCCGGCCTTCTTAACACGGCAACGTCCCACATCACCATCCCTGACAGCGATCTGGAAATCTCCGTTCCGCTGCATGACCTCGTGGTCAACGAGATCCTGCCGGACCTCGGCATGGAGGCGCGCGCCTTCTGGGCCCTGCTCGAAGAGGTCATCACCGAGATGGCGCCGAAGAACAACATCCTGTTGCTGAAGCGCTACCAGATCCAGGCCGAGATCAACACCTGGCACCAGGCGCGCAGCGACAAGCCGCACGATCACGAACAATACAAGAAGTTCCTGGAACGCATTGGCTACCTGCTGCCCGAGGGACCCGATTTCACCGTCAGCACGGAAAACGTCGACGACGAGATTGCCCGCATTGCCGGACCCCAGCTGGTCGTGCCGGTGAAGAACGCGCGCTACGCGCTGAACGCGACCAACGCGCGCTGGGGCTCGCTCTACGATGCGCTGTACGGCACTGACGTCATCGACGAAGCCGACGGCGCCGAAAAGGGCGGCGCCTACAACCCCGTGCGCGGCGCCCGTGTCATTGCCTGGGGACGTGCCTTCCTCGATACCATCGCGCCGCTCGCCGAGGGCTCGCACGCGGATGCCGTGGACTATTCCGTGCGCGATGCCCAGCTCGCGGTGAAGCTCACCAACGGCAACCTCACCGGTCTCGCTACGCCGGAGAAGTTCGCCGGCTACAACGGCCGCGCCGACGCGCCCGCCGAGATCCTGCTCGAGAACCACAACCTGCACGCCATCATCCAGATCGACCCGAGCAACCCGGTCGGCAAGGACGACCCCGCGCACGTCAAGGACATCGTGCTGGAATCGGCGGTCACGACGATCCAGGACTGCGAGGATTCGGTCGCGGCGGCCGATGGCGAGGACAAGGCCGAGGTCTACCGCAACTGGCTGGGACTGATGCGCGGCAATCTCACCGACACGTTCATCAAGAACGGCAAGCGCATGACGCGCACGCTCAATCCCGACCTGCACTTCCTCGATCCGAAGGGCCAACCGATGACGCTGCATGGCCGCTCGCTGCTGCTGGTGCGCAACGTCGGCCACCTGATGACCAACGAAGCGGTGCTGCTCAAGGGCCAGGAAGTGCCGGAGGGGATCCTCGACGCCGTCATCACCGCGACCATCGCACTATACGATCTGAAAGGACTCAACCAGCTGCGTAACTCGCGCAAGGGTTCGATGTACATCGTCAAGCCGAAAATGCACGGCCCCGAGGAAGTCGCCTTCGCCTGCGAGCTGTTCGCCAAGGTCGAGGACGTGCTCAAACTGCCGCGTAACACGCTCAAGATCGGCATCATGGACGAAGAGCGTCGCACCACGGTCAACCTCAAGGCCTGCATCCGCGAGGCGCGCGAACGCATCATCTTCATCAACACGGGCTTCCTCGATCGCACCGGCGACGAGATCCATACCTCCATGGAAGCCGGCGTTATGGTACGCAAGGAGGCGATGAAGCACGAGAACTGGATGAAGGCCTACGAAAACTGGAACGTCGACATCGGCCTCGCCTGCGGCCTGCAGGGCGTGGCGCAGATCGGCAAGGGCATGTGGCCCAAACCCGACCTCATGAAGGAGATGGTCGACGGCAAGCAGGCCCATCTCGAAGCTGGTGCCAACACCGCCTGGGTGCCGTCACCGACCGCCGCCACCCTGCATGCGACGCACTACCACAAGGTACTCGTGAGCGAAGTGCAGGACCGGCTCAAGCACCGCAAGCGCGCCAGCCTCGACGACATCCTGACCATCCCGCTGCTCGGCGAGGAGAACATCAGCGAGAGCGACATCCAGCAGGAACTGGACAACAACTGCCAGGGCATCCTCGGCTACGTGGTGCGCTGGGTCGAACTCGGCATTGGCTGTTCAAAGGTCCCCGACATCAACGACATCGGCCTGATGGAAGACCGCGCGACGCTGCGCATCTCCTCGCAGCACGTCGCCAACTGGCTGCGTCACGACTTCGTGCGCCGCACGCACGTGCTCGAAACCCTCAAGCGCATGGCCGAAGTCGTCGACCGTCAGAACGCGGGCGATCCGGAGTACAAGCCGATGTCGGCCAACTTCGACGAGTCAATCGCGTTCCAGGCCGCCTGCGAACTGGTCTTCGGCGGCGTCCATCACCCCAACGGCTACACCGAGCCGGTGCTGCACCGCCGCCGCATCGAGATGAAGGCGGCCGAACGCGCGCGCTGAAGTCAAGCCCTGCTCCGGCCGGCGGCATGCCTCCAGCCGGCGCCATCGGGATCAGGGGATGCGGGGACCGGCTAGCGGCGCGAGCCTCACCACGCGGCGATCGGGTTGCCCGGTGAACCGGTCGCGCCGACCAGTTTCAGCGGCGCCCAGCTGAACAGGAACTCGCCCGGACCACGCTCGCCGAGTTCCTTGAGGTCGAGGTTCTCGAACAGGTAGATGCCGCGCCGGGCCGACAAGTTCATGTGGCAGTAAGCCCACTCGTCGAGCTCGGCTATAGGGGTCGGCCAGTCGCCTTCGCCGTTGAAATCGTACGGTTCGATGCCCCAGTTGTCCGCACCGACCATGGCCACTTTGCGGCTGGCGAGGTGATCGCAGACCTCGGGCGAGATGCCGGGGCCACCGGCGTTGAAGCGCGCGTTGTCGGCGGCCGCCTGCGCCGCGCTCTTGTCGAGGTTATCGCGCCACAGGTCATTCCAGCCGGTGCGGAACAACACCACGTCACCCTGGCGCGCGTCGTCGATGCCGGCCTGCTTCAGCGCCGCCTCGTAGTCGGCCATCGTGATCGGATAGCCGATTGGCAGGTTGCCCCCCTTGAGGCGGACCAGGTCGATGAGGATGCCGCGGGTGAAGAACGAGCCGACCTTCTCGGTGCCGTTCTTCTGCAAGCCGTACGGTCCACCGATGTCCTGCAGGCGCCGGCCGTTGTAGAGGTAATCGCCATCGACCCAGCCGCGCTTGCCGGTGATGCGTATCATCGGGTGTCCGAGCGAATCGAACTGCGTCCCGACCTGGCCTATCTGGGCGGTGACGAGTTCATCCATGAAGGTCTGGCGGTAGGCCTCGCCCGACCACGGCAGATCGTGCGTGGCGGTGCCTCCGCCCGGGATGGAAAGCGAGAAGATACGCCCAGGAAAGAGCGGAATGCGGGCATGGTAGGGCATGCCCAGGGTCGCCACCTCGCCGCGGCGGACGAGCTGCGCCGCCTCGACACGCTTGGCCGGCGTGATGTAGTTCGTCGCGCCGGCTTCGTCGTCCGCGCCGAACTCGCTCGGCCACCATTGCTCGTCGACCGGGTTGTTGTCGGCCATGCTGTGCGCGAGGTAAAGCGCGAGCCAGGTGCCCGCGAGCAGGCGTATCAACGTCTTTCCGCTCATCGTCTCCCCCCTCCCCGTCATGTGAGGCGCGCGCTGCGCGCGCGCCGGATGCGCTCAGCGGCCGACGAAATTCGGCTCGCGACGCTCGGCAGTCGCCTTGATGCCTTCCTCCCAGTCGGCCGTGCGTCGCAGCATGTTCTGTTCGGCGAGCTCGTGGTCGGTCTGCATGGCGATGCGGTCGGCGAGACCGTGACGCAGCGTCGCGCGGGTCGACATCACCGCGAGCGGCGCGCAGCCGGCGAGCTCGCGCGCCAGCGCGAGTGCCGTGCCGCGCAATTCATCGGCCGGCACGCACTGGTCGACGAGCCCCCACTCGCAGGCCTGCTCGCCGTTGATGCGGCGGCTGGTCAGCATGAGCAGGCTGGCGCGCTGCGTACCGAGCAGTGCCGGCAGGGTGACGGTGAGGCCGAAACCCGGGTGGAAACCGAGACGGGTGAAGTTGGCGCTGAAGCGCCCTTCGGGGCTGGTGACACGGAAATCGGCCGACACCGCGAGCCCCAGGCCGCCACCGATCGCGGCGCCCTGCACGGCAGCGACGACGGGCTTGCGGCAGCGGAAGATGCGCACCGCCTGCCGATAGAGTTCATTGGGCAGGTCGCCGCCGGAGGCATCCTTGACGCCGCCGGTGTCGCTCGCGCCGAAATTGGCGCCGGCGCAGAAGTTCTTGCCCTGTGCGCAGAGCAGGATCGCGCGACAGTCCGGATCGGCGTCGAGCGCCTCGTAGGCGTCGGCAATCTGGGTGATGAGGCTGACGTCGAAGAAATTATGCGGCGGACGCTGGATTTCGACCGTTGCGACGTGCTGGTCGATGCTGATGCCGAGGTCTGCTTGTGCGGGTACGGTCACGTTACTCCCCCTGGACGTGGATTCGGGCGCGCCGCCACGGACGGCGGCGCGCGTGATGTTAGCAGGCCGGCGCGGCGCGGCACGCGCCCGCCATGGGCCGTTCCCGGGGCGCCGCACGGCAGTGCGCGCCCGGGCGGCACAACGCGTCGTTCGGCGCTTCCCTCGAGGAACGTCTCCGGGCGGCGCGCCGACCGCTCACGGCCACAGCACGCGCGTTTCCTCGGCGAGGAACGCGGTGCTGTTGGCGGCATCGAGGAAACGCGGCGCATCGGCGGCGAAGATCGCCTGGATGCGATCGCTCGACCAGTAGGCCTCGAACGCCGCGTGGTCGGCGAACGAGAGTTCGGCGACGCCGTCGTAGGCCGGCGTACCCTCGGCATAGGTCTCGGGCGCCTGGTGACACTGCACGTAGCGCAGGATGCCGGCGTCGCGCGGGATCTGCGGCGCATGGCCGTTGATCCAGTAGTCCTGGAACTCGGCCACGCTGAGATCGGGGCGCCGCTTGATCAGGAACACCGCCTTGATCAGCGGCGTGTCCTGCGCGATTGGCGGACCCTCGATGAACACGTGCTCGCGCGTGGCGAGGAAGACGAGCTTGTCGGTGTCGATGAAGTTGGGCTCATCGGCCTGCGCGCCGTTGACGTAACCCGGGTCGTTGGGCAGGTTCGCGAGCGTTGCCAGGTCGTCGAACCAGATCTCGGCGACGCCGTCGTACGGGCAGGTGAAGCCCGGGAACGCGTGCGCGCTGCGATGGCTCTGCACGTAGCGGCGCAGGCCGGTGATGGACAGCGCGATCGGTCCGTGCACCTCGCGCCAGTAGCGGTGGAACTCGGCGTCCGGCATGCCGGGTTTCCTGGTGACGATCGCGATTCCCTTGATCATGGCGTCTCCCCTCGCTTGTGATCGGATGGAGCCATGGTATCGCGAGATTCCGGGCGCGTGGAGGCAGTCACGGCAGGCCTCGCAGCGACCCGCCGTGACCGCGTCGGACATCAGGCCGCCGCGCGCACCTCGATCGGGCGCGGATCGAGCTCGCGCAGCGCCGGGATCACTTCCCTGGCGAACAGGCGCATGCTTTTCTCCGCCAGCTCGATCGGCATCGAACCGTACTTGAAGATGAACATGATCTCCTCGCAGCCGAACTGTTCGGCGAGCTCGGTCGCGCGCCTGATGGTCTGCTCCGGCGTGCCCCACGGATGGGAATCGACGAAGCCGCGCAGGAACGGCGTCGGGTCGGCGGCGAGCGCCTTTTGCATCTCGCCGTAGGACTCGTAACCCTTGATGCCGCCGAGATGGCTGCCGCGCAGCTCGTAGTGGCGCAAGGCGGAGTCGGCGTACTCGACCATGTAGCGTTCGGCGCCTTCGCGTGCCGCCTGTTCCGTCTCCGCCACGTAGGTCCACAGCGCGAGCTTGGAGCGCGACGGCGCATAACCGGCCTCGGCGTGCAGGCGGGCATACTTGCGCGCCGTTTCCAGCGACAAGTTGAGACTGGTGGTCGGAATGACCAGCGGCCGCACGTCGTGCTTGGCGATGATCTGCACCGTCTCGTCGGTGCCGCCGGCGCACCACAGGTTGCCGCTCAGGTCGCGTTCCGGCTGCGGGCGCAGGCGCAATCCGGAGATATCGTAGTGCTGCCCCTTGAAATTGCATTCACCGGTCGCGAGAAGCTGACGCAGTACCTGCAGCGACTCGTCGAAACGCTCGCGGGCCTCGGCCTGGTCGATGTTGAGGCCATCGTACTCGCGCCGCCCGAGGCCGCGGCCGACGCCGCAGATGATTTCCCGATCGGCACCGAGGAAGGCGTCGAGCATGTTGACGTCCTCGGCCACGCGTACCGGGTTGTGCCACGGCAGCACCGTGACCATGGTGCCGAGGTCGACGCGCTCGGTTACACCGGCGACGTAGCTCAGGTACTGCAGCGGATTGGTCACCATCGTGTACGGCGTGAAGTGGTGCTCGATCGTCCACAGGGAATCGAAGCCCGTCTGGTCGGCGATGCGCGCGAGGTTCAGCTCCTCGTTGAAGACCTCGCGATCCGACTTGGCCGGCCGCCGCGGTACCGATTCACCGCGTTCCTCGGCCTCGTAGCGGTCCCAATCGGTGTAATTCTGGTTGAAAATCGTCGCGCCTACTCGCATGGCTGGTTCTCCCCTGGAATCGTCTGAACGTTGCGGCGGCGGCGCGTCAGCGCGCCGTCGCCAGGTCGAGGCACCGTCCGCGTCACCGTGCCTGGCAGCGGGACGCGCGTGGATCGTTCGAGACTGTCACGCGCCCGCGGCGGGAACTTGATATAGCGCAAGTCCCGCGCAATGGGCCACGGCGTTCCGCGCCACGGGGTGTTCTGCGATGATGGCGGCCCGCCGTGGCCGCGACGCCGCGTTGCAGGCACGACCCGCACCAAGCCCGGGAGACCCGCGTGAGCCGACACATCGACTGGTATTTCGACTTCATCTCGCCGTTCGCCTACCTCCAGTTCAAGCACCTCGACCAGCTGCCCGACGACGTCGAACTGCGTCTCGTACCCGTGCTGTTCGCGGGCCTGCTCGGTCACTGGGAGCACAAGGGGCCGGCCGAGATCCCGGCCAAGCGCGTGCAGACCTACCGCTACTGCCACTGGCTGGCGCAGCGTCTCCGCGTGCCCTACCGCACGCCGCCGGCGCACCCGTTCAATCCGCTCACGGTGTTGCGACTCGCCATCGCGCTCGACGCGCGCCGGCCGGTCGTGGCAGCCATCTTCGACTACATCTGGGGCCGCGGCGGGGATGTCGACGACCGCGCCGCTTTCGCGACGTTCGCCGCCTCCCTCGGGGTCGAAGATGTCGAGGCCTGCATCGCGGCACCGGCCGTCAAGCAGACGCTGCGCGCGAACACCGACGCTGCCATCGCGCGCGGCGTCTACGGCGTGCCGACGGCCGCGATCGACGGCGAACTCTTCTGGGGCTTCGACACCACCGACCTGCTGCTCGACTACCTCGCCGACCCGGGCGTGCTGGCGACGCCGGAGATGCAGCGCCTCGCCGCCCTGCCGAGCGCCGCGACGCGCCGCCGTTGAGCGCGGCCGCGCGCCCGCTCAGCGCTGCAGCGGCAGCACCGCGTCGGCCATCCAGTCGAGATCCTCGCGCCACGCCGTCGCGCTCTCGAGCATGCCGAGCGGACGCAGGACGAACTTGCTGATGCCGGCGTCGAGGTGGGCCTCGACCAGCGCACGCAGCTGCGCCGCACCGACGGCGACGATGTCGGTCAGGTCGCGATCCGCGCGGCGCGCGCGCAGCGGTGCGAGCAGCGCCTCGCCGGGTTCGGTCGCGCATACCGGGATGCTGATGCCGTAGTGCTCCTCGTCGATGTGACGCGCGCAGCGGGCGAGCTCCGCGGCAATGGTGCGGCGCCCGGCACGCGCCTCGGCCGGCGTCACCGCCGAGGTCAGCCAGCCGTCGCCGGCACGCGCCACGCGGCGCAGCGCAGCCGGCCCCTTGCCGCCGAGCCAGATCTCGAGCGGCTGCTGCAACGGACGCGGCGTCAGCGCAATGGCCTCGTAGGCGTAGCCCTCGCACGTCGCGGTGACGGTCTCACCGGCCCACCAGCGCCGCTGCAGTTCGATGATCGATTCCAGCGCCCGGCCGCGATCGCCGCCTGCGTGGCCGAGCGCGGCGCGTTCGGCGGGCTGTCCCAGCCCCGGCACGAAGGACAGCAGCAAACGGCCACCGGCGAGACGGTCGAGCTGCGCGAGCTGGCGCGCGAGCAGCAACGGGTTGCGTCCCAGCGGCACGACGTTGACGCCGAGCTTGAGGCGCGTCGTGCGCGCCGCGGCGAAGGTCAGCGACAGCAGCGGATCACCGAGCGGCCCGAGCGGCACGTCCGACAACCACAAGGTATCGAAGCCGAGCGTCTCGACGCGGTCGAGGTAGTCACCGAATACCGTCGCCTCGAGCGCGGCCGCCGGCGGCGTCACGGCAAAACGAATCTTCATGCTCCCTCTCCTGCGGCCGTGCGCGCAAGGTATACCGCCTGCACCCAGTCGCGGCCCTGTACCGGATCGCGAAAATGCACCGGCTCGGCGCGGGCGTCGGCGAATACTGCCGCCAATCGCGCGGTGAAGGTCTCGTCGGGCGGGGTGTTGGACCACAGGCCGAACACCCCGCCGGGGCGCAGGTGACGGCACAGCGCGCGTAAGCCGCGCGCGCCGTAGAACGCTTCGCTGCGGGGGTCCAGCCAGTGCTCCGGCGAGTGATCGATGTCGAGCAGGATGGCGTCGAAACGGCGGCCGTGCTGCGCCGGATCGAAGCCCGCCGCAGAGGCCGCACAGGCGAAGAAATCCGCTTCGACGAGACGGCAGCGCGGGTCCTCGGCGAGGACGCGACCGATCGGCACCAGCCCGCGGCGGTGCCAGTCGATGACCGGCGCGAGCAGTTCGACGACGAGCAGCTCGCCGAGCCCCGCATGGCCGAGCACCGTCTGCGCGGTGTAGCCGAGGCCGAGGCCACCGACAACGACATCGAGCGCCGCGTCGCGCCCGGTGCCGAGCGCCGCGAGGGCGCGCTCGGCCAGCGCGACCTCGGAAGCGGTGTATAGGCTCGACATGAGGAATTCGTCGTCGAGCTTGATCTCGTAGACGTCGATGTCGAGGGTGAGCTCGCGCCGGCGACGCAGGCTGACCGCACCGATGGGCGTCGACTGGTAATCGAGCTCTTCGAACAGCCGGCTCATGCCCGCCTCCTTGCGCGCACCGCAACGCCGCCGCGGTTTGCCTGCCCGCGCCGTTGTGGGAAGCTTTGCGCACACGAAACGCCCGCCCTGTCGGCCGGCGGCGACGCGCGCGAGACGCGCGCTGACAATGGGAGGACCGCGAGATGAAGATAGGCACGGCGATTCGCAACATGGGCACGACCGCGACGGCAACCTGCATCCGGCAGTCGGCGGAGACGGCAGAAGCCGCCGGCCTCGATCATGCCTGGGTCGTCGACCACCTCGCCATTCCGCCCGACGACGCCGAAGGGTCGGACGGGCGCTGGATCGACCCGCTCGCCGCGCTCGCTTTCCTCGCCGCCGCGACGCGCCGCATCGGGCTCGGCGTCGCGGTGCTGGTGCTGCCCTATCGCCCCGCCCTGCCGACCGCGAAGTGGGTCGCGAGCATCCAGGAGCTGTGTGACGGGCGCCTGCACCTCGGCGTCGCCGCTGGCTGGATGGCCGCCGAGTTCCGTGCGCTGGGCGTCGACTTCGCACGGCGCGGGCGGCTGACCGACGACACGCTCGATTTTCTGCGCCAGTGCTTCGATGCGGGCGGTGATGACGTGGTCAGTGCCCACGGCCAGGAATTCCTGTTCCGCCCACGCCCGCCGCGGCCGCCGATCTATGTCGGCGGCATGAGCGAGGCCGCACTCGCGCGCGCGGTGCGGGCAGGCGACGGCTGGCTGCCGATCGGTCTCGACTACGCGCAGCTCGCCCCACGCATCGCGCGCCTCGGCGAACTCGCTACCGCGGCCGGCCGCGACTGCCCCGAGGTGGTCCTCATGGGTTCGCTGCCGGCCAGCGACGACGAGGCCGTCGAGCGTCTCGGTCGGCTCGCCGAACTCGGCGCGACGCACTACATCCAGGCTTCGCGCTACGCTACGCAAAGCGAGTTCGACGCCCTCGTCGCGCGCCTGCAGGCGATCCGCGCCCAGCTGGTCTGAGCGCCGGCCCGTCGCGGACACGCTCAGCGCGCTGGCCCCGCACGCACGCGCCAGCGGTTCATGCCCTCGAGCCAGCGGTCGACGTCGGCGGCCTTGCGCTGCATGTAATCGCGCACCTCGGGGTGGGGCAGGATCAGGAATTCCTCGCGCGCCATCGTCTGCACCACGCACTCGGCGAGCTGCTCGGGTTCGATCATGCCGTCGACCGCGGCGACCTCGGCGCCGTCCGGACGCGCCGTCATCGGCGTGCGCACCGCCTGCGGCGCGAGCACCGAAACGCGCACGCCCCGGTCGCGATACTTGATCGAGACCCATTCGGCGAACGCCACCGCAGCGTGCTTGGTCACTGAGTACGTGGCCGACTGGATATGGCTCAGCAAACCCGCCGCGGACGCGGTGTGCACGAGGTAGCCCTCGCCGCGAGCCGCCATGCGCGGCGCCACCGCGCGCACGGCGTAGACGTGCGCCATGACGTGGATGTCCCAGTTGAGCTGCCATTCCTCGTTCGGCACGTCCTCGTCACCCAGGCGCGCGATGCCGGCATTCGAGCAGAAGATGTCGATCGGTCCGAGCTCGGCCTCGACGCGCGAGACGAGCGCGTCGATCTCGGCCTCCTTGGCGACGTCGCACCGAATCGCCAGGCCACCGACCTCAGCCGCGACCGCCTCGAGGGGCCCGGTCTGCACGTCGGCCACGACTACCGCGCGTGCGCCCTCGGCGTGGAAACGGCGCGCGAGCGCCGCGCCGATGCCGCTGGCACCGCCGGTGATGACGGCAATCCTGCCCTTGATGTTCATGCTGCTCCCCCCGTTGTTTCATCACAGCCGGCGCGGCCGTGCCGCGCGCAGTCTACACGCCGCTCGCCGCGCGCTTGCGGGTCCGTTCGCTTCGCCCGGCCAGTCGAAGCGGTGCTGCCGCGCCGTCGCACCGGCGTCGCGAAGCGGGCGCGATCATCGCCGCCACGTCGGCCTGGCGATGACGACGTCGAGCAGCGCTTCGCACGACGGCGCGGCGGACCGGTAGTGCCGGCCCGCCGCGCGGGCTTACACTGTCACGGGCATCACACGCGCTCCGCCCGCGGCGGCGTCAGTCGCCGGTCTTGTCCTTTACTGTCTCGCTCGCGCCGTTGCTCTTCACCGACGCGATACCGCCGTCGCGCGCCTGCGCGGTCGCGTACATCTGGCTCGTTCCGATGACCTGGTGGTTGGCCGCCTTGAGGTTGAAGAAGAACTTGCCGTTGGCGGCTTCCTTCAATTCGTAGCGCTCGTCGCTGCCGCAGTTCTTCTGCACCGACGCGATGCCGTTCTCGGCCGCCGCGCGCGTCTTGTAGAGTTCACTCGTGAGTATGGTCTCCGCGTTGCCCGCCTTGAGCACGAAGCGCACCTGCCCATCGGAACTCTTACTCAGTTCGAACCATCCAGCCATGTCCTTGTCCTTTGTTGTTTCCGGTGAATGAAATGAGGCTCTGCCCAGCAACGAATCTACCACGGCCTATGCCGGGCAGGCGCCCCGGACCACGAGATTCGACATGATCGATGCCATCCTGCTGACCACCGCGCGCCTGTGCACCTTCGCCGGGGCGCAACAGCTGACCAACGCGACCAGCTTCTTCTTCGCGCGCGACGACCGCCTGTTCGTCGTCACCAGCGGGCACGTGCTGCGTGACGAGTCCAGCGGCCACCTGCCGGATCGCCTCGAGATCGAGCTGCATACCGATGCCGACAATCTTGCCGAGTCGACCGGCTTCTCGATGCCGCTGTACCGGAACGGCAAGAGTCTGTGGCGCCAGGGCATGGATGCCGCCGGCAGCATCGACGTCGCCGTGCTCGAGATCAATCGCACCGCGCTGCCCGAGAGCACCGTCTACGAAGCGTTCACCCCGGCCAACCTGATGAGCGTGCGCGAGCGCGTGGAGGTCGGCAGCGCGCTGGTCGTGATCGGCTTTCCCCTCGGCTTCCACGATACCCTGCACCACATCCCGGTCGCCCGCCACGCGGTGCTCGCCTCGGCCTGGGGCCTGCGTTTCCAGGGCGAAGGCCTGTTCCTCACCGATGGCCGCACGCACCGTGGTTCGAGCGGCGCGCCGGTGGTGATGCGCGCGGGGCGCGGCGCACCGAAGGCGCTGCCGTGGAAGCTGCTCGGCGTGCACTCGTCGCGGCTCGACGTCGGCACGCGCGACTTCGCCCTCGACGAGGCCCTCGGCCTCAACTGTGCCTGGTACGCGGACATCCTGCTGACGCTGACCGAGTGAACGGCGGGCCGCGCGCCGGCGCGCGACCGCCGTCTCAACGCGCAGGCGAGGACAGCGCGCCGCTCCCGGCCAGCTCGGCGACGCTCGCCAGCGGCGTGCCGTCGGCGCGGACGATGGCGCGCGTCACGGCACGCGTGGTGTCACCGAACGTCGGCAGCCAGCAGGAATGCCGCCCGAAGCCGCCGACGACGATGACGAGCAGGTCTTCCGGGCACGCGATGATCGGCTTCCACTCGGCGTCGGGGAAGCGATCCTCGAACATCCCGGCCATGCCGCCCTGCGCCCACAAGTCGCGCGGCAGGCGGACGTGCTCGAACACGAAACGGCCGAGCGCGGCACGATCGTAACCGCCGGCGGCGAGGATGGCGGCGTGCTCGGGACCGAACGCGAGGGTCGGCTGACCGTAGAGGTAGGCGTTGTTCGCGCCCATGTCGGTGAGCGCGCCGCGCAGCGTGGCGAGGATACCGTTCGCGTCGGTGCTCACGTGGTCGTTGATATTGTGCGGCCCCTCGGCCGCGGTCACCGTGACGGTCGAGGTGGTGGCGTCGAAGCCGCGCGCGACGTGCAGGGGCGGCCACGGGCTCTCGGCCTCGTTCTCGGCGACGCAGTAGGCGTACTTGGCCGGCTGGCCCTGCGTCGAACGATCGAGAATGCCGGGCGCGGCGCCACCGACGTTGAGCAGGACCAGGCGCACCGCGCGCCCGATGGTGGCATTCGCGCGCACCCCGGGGCCGAACGCGCCGTAGCGGCCGTTGATGCCGAGTTCGGCGGCAATCGGGCCGTTGACGATGACGCAGGGCGCGCAGGGGTGCGTCGTCGCCTGCACGGCAAAGAGATTGAACGCAGGCTCGAGCATCGCTTCCACCGCGGCCAGCACGACGGGGAAATAGGCCGGTCGACAGCCCGCCATGACGGCGTTGACGGCGAGGATCTCCGGGGTGACGATGCCGTGGCGCGGCGGCATCGTGCCGAGTTCGGCGTCGTGCGGCCGGTCGCAGCAGGCCAGCATGGCATTGACGCGCGCGCGGGTCGGCGCGACGACCGGCAGACCGTCGCTCCAGCCACGCGCCTCGAACGCGTCATCGAGCGCGGCGGCGTCGACGCGCATCGTCGTACTCAAGACACCGGCCCCCGCACCGCGGCCACCGCCGGGTCGATGGCGCAGACGTCATCGACACACACCGCGCCGCCGTCCAGTCGGCGTTCGGTCAGGGTAGCGAACTGACCGGTGTAGCGTGCTTCCAGCTCGGCGGGGCCGGCACACAGCGCGAACACCACCTCGGCCGCGATACCACGTGCCTTGGCCGCGACCAGGCCGGCGTCGTTACCAGCCAGCGGGTGCGGCACCGCCACGAGCGGCAGCGCGGCCAGACCGAGCACCTGCGCTTCGGCGCGGGCGAGCGGGCCGAACTCGTCACTGCACAACAGCGCGGTCGGGATGCCGGCGCGCTCGAGGGCAATCGCGTCATGGACACTCCACGACGTACAGGAGCCTCAGTCGGCGATGGCCAGCACCACCGCGTCACAGGTGCGCAGGTGTGCCATCACGCCCTCCGGTGCGGGGGCGGTCGCGTTCTTCTGCGCCAGCTCGCGCGCGAACGCGTAGCCCTCGGTCGCGAGGTTGTCGGCAACACCACCGAGCAGGGCGGCAGCGTTCGCCTTGCGGTTGTCGAGCCAGCCGATACGGCGCCCGCCGAGCGTGGCGAGCCGGGGCGCGAGCGGATGCGCCGGTGTGCGCGTGGGCGGTACGGGCACGAGAATCTCGAGTTCGGACATGCTGGCTTACCTCTCCCCGGTTCGTGGGTGTATTGTCGATCCCCGGCGCCGCTCTGACCAGCGCCCGGGATCATCCAGGGGAGACGACGACATGAATCTCGGCATCATCTTCACCGGCGGCGGTATGACGGTCAGCGACATGACGCGCATCGCGCAGGCCGCCGAGGCGGCCGGTATGTCGCTGCTCGCCGTCGCCGAAGCCTGGCGCAGCGGCTGGGTGCCGTTGACGGCGATGGCGGCGGCCACCGAGCGCGTGCGCCTGGCGCCGTACGTGCTCAACGCCTATGGTCGCAGCCCGCTGCTGGCCGGCATGTCGGCCATCGACTTCAACGACTTCAGCGGCGGGCGCCTGCTGCTCGGCGTCGGCGGCGGCAACCGCATCATCAACGAGACCTGGCAGGGCCTCGAGCACGCTCGCGTGCTGAGCAAGATGCGCGAGTACGTGACGCTCCTGCAGCGCATGGCGCGTACGCGCCTCGGCGACCGGCTCAGCTTCGCCGGTCGCATCCACCGCATGGACTGGGCACCGAGCGTGGACCCGGGCGACCGCCCCTTCCCGGTCTATCTCGCGGCGGTCTTCCCGCGCATGCTCGGCGTCGCCGCGGCGGTCGCCGACGGCATCGCCGGCGGCGCGACGCTCTCGCCGGCCTACCTGCGCGACGTTCTGCGCCCGCACGCCGCGCACGCCACCAGCGCCGCGGGCCGCGACGCGGATA
>JAPOKK010000155.1 GCA_029977665.1 Pseudomonadota bacterium
ATCGACATGGTCGGGCATGGCTGGAGCGACAAGCCGGATATCGATCTCGAGATCGATGTCTACGTCGAGCACCTGCGCGCGGTGCTCGATGCGCTCGGTTTCGCGCAGGCGCACATTTCGGGTGAATCACTGGGCGGCTGGGTCGCGGCGCGTTTCGCGCTCAAGTACCCCGCGCGCGTAATGCGACTCGCGCTCAACACTACCGGCGGCGCGACGATGATTCCGGCGGTGATGAAGAAGATCAAGGAATCGACGCGCGCGGCGGTGCGCGACGCGAGCTGGGAGACGGTACGCGCGCGACTCGAATGGCTGATGGCCGATCCGAGCGTGGTGACCGACGATCTCATCGCCTGCCGCAAGGCCATCTACGAGCAGCCCGGCTTTGTCGATGCGCTCGAACGCATCCTCGTGTTGCAGGAACCCGAGATACGCCAGCGCAACAACCTGACCGACGACGAATGGCGCGCGATCACCGCCGAGACGCTGGTGCTGTGGACCTCGCACGACCCGACCGCGTCCGATGAAGTCGGCCAGCGTCTTGCCGGCTTGATTCCCAACGCCCGGTACCGCTTGATGCAGGGCTGCGGCCACTGGCCGCAGTTCGAAGACCCGGCGACGTTCAATCAGCTGCACCTCGACTTCTTCCTCGGCCGGAGCTGAGCGCCAATGAGCGTCGCCGCGCTGTTCGCCTCGCACACGCCGCTGATGGACTACTGCGCGCCGCCCGCGCCGATCGCGCACGAGGTGAATGCCTGCCTCGACGCGGTACGCGCCTGGGTTGCCGATTACGCGCCGGACCTCGTCGTCGCGCTCGGCCCCGATCACTTCAACGGCTTCTTCTACCAGCTGATGCCCGCGTTCTGCATCGGCACGGCGGCCGAGTCGGTCGGTGACTGGAACACGCCGGCAGGCCCGCTATTGACCGCGCCCGATACCGCCGAGGCCTGCGCGCGTGCGCTGCACGCGGCCGGGGTCGACGTCGCGCTGTCGCATCGCATGGTCGTCGACCACGGCATCACCCAGCTGCTCGACCAGGTCTTCGACTGGGCGCAGCTGCCGCCGGTCGTGCCGGTGTTCGTCAATTGCGCCGCACCGCCGCTGCCGCCGCTCGCCCGCGTGCGCGCCCTCGGAGAGGCCCTCGGTCAGGTCCTGTGCCGTTTCGCCGCTGATGAGTCGCGTCGCGTGCTGATCGCGGCTTCGGGCGGTTTGTCCCATGACCCGCCGATCCCGCGCCTTGCCGAGGCGCCCGAAGCGGTGCGCGAGCGTCTCATCGCCGGCGGCGCCTTGAGCGCCGAAGCGCGCGCCCAGCGTCAGCAACGGGTGCTCGACGATGCTGCGGGACAGGTGGCGGGCACGAGTCCGCGCACGCCGCCCGACGCGGCCTGGGACGCGCGCGTGCTCCGTTACCTGATGGCGCGCGATTTCGACAGCCTGTGCGCGATGGATGACGACGACATCACGCGCGAGGGCGGCTGCGGAGGCCACGAGTTGCGCACCTGGCTCGCCGCCGCCGCTGCTGTCGATGCCGCCGGTGTGACGGATTTCGAGCTGCGTTACCACCGCGCCATCCCGGCGTGGATCACGGGCTACGCGGTGATGACGGCGGGGCCTGCGGCCAGCGCCTGAGCGAGAGCGATGCGTGGCAGCGACAAGCAGGCCGGCCTGCTCGTCGCAGCCGTGCCGAAACGCTGACGCCTGTCCGGCGCGCGCCGCCGGCTTGCATGATGGCTCCGGCAGTGCCTGCGCAGCGGCGGGGCGCGTGTCAGAATGCGTCACCGAGCACCGCAACCGGGGAGGTCCGCATGAAGCTCAGCACCGATCGCATTCTCACCACCCACGTCGGTTCGCTGCCGCGCCCCGACGCGCTGGCCGAACTCCTCATCGCACGCGAGGCGGGTACGGCCATCGACGAGACGACCTTTGCCCGGCTGGTGCGCGAAGCGGTGCACGACGTGGTGCGCCGCCAGGTCGCGGCCGGCATCGACATCGTCAGCGACGGCGAGATGGCGAAGATGAGCTACTCGACCTACATCAAGGATCGCTGCAGTGGCTTCTCCGGCGACAGCCCGCGCCGCCCGCCGGCCGACCTCGCGCGGTTTCCCGCCTTCATGGAGCGCCAGACGAAGACCAACGAGGCGCCGGCGATCGCCCGCCCGGTCTGCACGGGACCGATCGCGGTGAAGAACCGCGCGCCATTGGAGACCGACATCGCCAACTTCCGCGCCGCGCTCGACGGCGCCGGCGCGGTCGAGGGCTTTCTCAATGCCTCCTCGCCCGGTGTCGTGTCGGCTTTCCTGCCCAACGAGTACTACGCGAGCGAGCAGGACTACCTCGAGGCGCTGGGTGAGGCGATGCGCGAGGAATACGAAGCCATCGCCGCGGCCGGCTTCGTGCTGCAGGTGGATTGCCCCGATCTCGCCATGGCGCGGCACACGCAGTACAAGGATCTCAGCGACGACGCGTTCGTGCGTCAGGCCGAGCGCCAGGTCGAAGTGCTCAACGCCGCGCTCGCCAACGTGCCGGCCGAGCAGTGCCGCATGCACATCTGCTGGGGCAACTACGAGGGCCCGCACGATTTCGACATTCCGCTGGTGAAGATTGCCAACGTACTGTGCCGGGCCAAGCCCCAGGTGATGTCGTTCGAGGCGTCGAACCCGCGTCATGCGCACGAGTGGTCGGTGTGGCGCGAGGTCGACCTGCCCGAGTACAAGGTCCTGATGCCCGGGGTCATCGACACCTGTACCAACTACATCGAGCATCCCGAACTCGTTGCCGAACGCCTGTGCCGATTTGCCGACATCGTCGGCCGTGAGCGCGTGCTCGCCGGCACCGATTGCGGTTTTTCCACATTCGCACGCTATGGTCACGTGGTGGCGGACATCGCCTGGGAGAAACTCGCCGCGCTGGCCGCAGGGGCGGCGATCGCTTCGCAACGCCTGTGGGGTCGTAGCGCGGCCTAGCAGCGTCTCGACATGCGGCCCGCGGCGCGGCCGGGCGGATACAATTGCGCGCCTGGCGGTCACACCGTGGCAGACCGCCGCAGGTGTTGCGGCCCGGGCAGCCGTTGATGCCGCCATCGCACTCGAGCTTCCATGTTTCCCATCCGCGACGACAATCCCCAGATTCTCACGCCCTTCGTCACCTGGGCCATCGTCGGTCTGAACGTGGCGGCGTGGCTGCTCGTGCAGGGCGCTGGCCGCGCGCCGGCCTTGCCGGCATCGGTGTGCACGCTGGGGCTGGTACCGGGCGAGCTGCTCGGCATCCTGCCCGCCGGCGCGGCGACGCCGATCGGCCACGGCCTCGCGTGCGTGACCTCGGCCGAATCCAATCCCTTCACCTTGCTGAGCCACATGTTCCTGCATGGCTCGTGGATGCACATCATCGGTAACCTGTGGTTCCTGTGGATCTTCGCCGACAACGTCGAGGATTCGATGGGTCACCTGCGCTTCGCCGTGTTCTACGTCCTGTGCGGACTCGCCGCGGCGGCGGTGCAGATCGCCGCCGGCCCGGCCTCGGCCGTGCCGATGGTCGGCGCCTCGGGTGCGATCGGCGGCGTGATGGGCGCCTACGTCGTGCTCTATCCGCGCGTGAACGTACACCTGCTGGTGTGGTTCGGGTTCTACGTCACGACCTTCGCGGTGCCGGCGATCTGGATGCTCGGCTACTGGTTCCTGGTCCAGATGCTGGGCGGTATCGGCTCGCTCGGCGCGCAGGGCGGCGGCGTCGCCTTCTGGGCTCACGTCGGCGGTTTCGTCGCCGGCGCCGCCCTGATCTTCCTGTTCAGGGATGCGCGCCTGCTCGCACGCCATCCCTACCACGGCTGGCGCTGAACCCGGCGCGGCTGGCGCCGCGCCGGGGGTACCTCAGCCGAGCACCTCGGCGTAAGCCTCCTCGTTGAAGCCGACCAGCACGGTGCGGCCGCTGACGAGGGTCGGTGCACGCAGATTGCCGGTCGGGCCGAGCATCGCCGTGACGACGTCGTCGCCGGGCTTGCTGCCGGGCTTGAAGGTATCGACCTTCTTGCCCTTGGCCACGATCACGGTGCTCGCTTTCACGGCGAGGCCGCGTGCTTCATCGGCGCCGAGCTTGCGCGAAGCCGGTACCGTTTCTTCGGGCGTCAGCCCACGGGCGTCCAGGAACTTGGACGCTCTCTCACAGCTGGTTCATCCCTTGCGGAAGTAGTACCAGTTGATCTCTTTGCTCATGGTCGAGCTGCTCCTGCTTGTGGTCGGAAAATACCTGGGACCCCGCGTGCGGGGCGTGTTGATGATAGCCGAAGGCATCGCCGGGCGCGCCGGCCACTGCCGGATATCAACGTCCCGAATGGAAATAAAAGCCTCGAATTCGTACCGGGTTAGAACTAAGATTTCGCTCAACTTGACACGTCGGCGGCCGCTAACGTCATTCCCACGCACCCCCTGGAGAGACTCCGCGATGAACAAGCTTCGCCCTGCGCCAGCGCGCATCCGTCCGGCTGACGTGAGCCGGATACCCCTCGCCGTGCTGCTCGGCGTCGCCACCACGACGGCGCTTGCCACCGAGGTCGAGGATTTCGTCAGTGGCGAACTGCGCCGTGTCTCGGAGACCCCGGTACAGTCCGCGCTCGGTACCGTCATCGGGCAGATCTGCCCGAGCGGCACCATCATTACCGACACCGATCTGCAGGCGCGCTGCAACGAAATCGCGACCGCCATCGTCGGTAACGTCGATCCGACTGACGACGGTGGTGCGCTCGATGCGCTGCAGGCCATGGCGGCCGAAGAGGATGCCGTCATCGCGAGTTCGCGGGTCGACTCCCGCAGCGGCCAGATCGACGCCATCGGTCAGCGCCTGACCAACCTGCGCGGCGGCGCGCCGGCCGTGGCACGTGCGGGCAGCTTCAACTGGGCCGGCGGCGCGGCCGGTGACGGCGTTTCGACGCCGTGGGGCTTCTTCGTCACCGGCACCTACGCCAGCACCGATCGCGACACCACCGCGCGCGAGGCCGGCTTCGAGGCCGATGACTATGGCGTGACCGTCGGCGTCGACTACAACTTCAACGGCAAGGTCGTGCTCGGCATTGCCGGCGGCTATAACAACTCCGACGCCGACATCGACAACAACGGTGGCAAGCTCGATACCGACAGCTACAGCGTGTTCGGCTACTGGTCGCTCTACCCCAACGACGCCTGGTTCGTCGACGCCATGGTCGGCTACACCGACAACGACCACGACCAGACGCGTAACGTCATCTATAACATCGCCGCGGTCGGCGGCGGCACCACGCGGGTCAACAACTCGGCCGTGTCCAACACCGACAGCGAGGAATGGTCGGCCAGTATCAGTGCCGGCCGCGACTTCGCGCTCGGCCAGTGGGTGCTGACCCCGCTCGCGCGCTTCGACTACGCGGACGTCGAAATCGATGCCTTCACCGAGACCATGGCGCAGCAGAACGCCGCCGGCGCCGGTCTCGCCCTCGCCATCGACGGCCAGGACTTCGAATCGATGATGGTCTCGGCCGGTTCGCGCCTGACGACGCGCTTCGACACGAGCTTCGGTGCGATGTTCCCCGAGCTCTCGGTCGAGTACGTCCACGAGTTCAAGAACAACAATGCGCCGATTACGGGCCGCTTCGTCAACGACAGCTCGAACACCACGATCGTGCTGCTGACCGACGGGCCGGACCGCAACTTCTTCAACGTCGGCGCCGGCCTGACCGCGGCATTCAGCGACAACGCCAGCGGTTTCGTGCGTTACCAGGGCCTGTTCGGTTACGAAGATCTCGACGTGCACGCGGTCGAGGTGGGCATTCGCGCGACCTTCTGACGCGCCGTCCCCGGGCTCTTACCCGCAGGCTGTTACCCGCGGGCCGTTTACTCGGGCTGTTTACTCGGGCGCCGCCAGCGCGCCCGCGAGCAGTCGCGGCCACGCCTGCGCCCAGCAGCAGGCGTGCCCGTAGTCGTCGATGACTTCGACCCGGGCGTGCCGCTGACGCGCGGCGACGCGCCGTACAAGAGCGGTCGGCACGTTCTCGTCACGGCCGCCAACGAAGTGGTGCTGGTGGATGTGCGCCGGCAGCGGGTCAGCCCGGGCCGGATCGAGCGAGCCGGCGAGCGGCGTGTAATCGTGGTGGCGGGCCCAGGCCGCGACATCCAGGTTGGCCGCCACCGTGACGACGGTCTCGACCCGCGGCAGGCGCGGCGCGAGCAGCATCGCGAGCGTGCCGCCACCGCTGTAGCCGACGAGGCGCAGCGGCGCGTCCGGCATCGCGGCGGTAGCGGCCTCGATCGTCGCGGCCAGCGCCGCGACCACGGCCTCGCCGTAGCGTGCGTTCGTCCACAGCGCGGGCGTGCAGGCCGGCGCATCGAGGTAGTAGCACGGTCGGCCGACGAGCAGGCTCGGTGCCGGGTCGGCGGCCATCAGCTCGAGCACCAGGCGCTCGCGCGAGCTCGGGTCGGACGCCACGCGGCGGCGTGACACGAACGGCGTGCCGTCACCGTCGAGGTAGACGTGCAGCGGCAAGCCGGCGCGCGGCGATCCGTGGCGCAGCACGACCAGCGGCAACCCGCCGACACGGTGGACCTCGCGCGCGAAGCCGCGCGACTCGGCCGCGTCGAGGAAGCGCTCGCCGGGCGTAGCGCAGCCGGCCAGCGCGCACAGGGCGAGCAGCGCCGGCACGGCGCGCACGGCCTGTATACTGACGACGACGACGCGCCACGCGAGGCGGTGCGGCCGTCCGTCGTGCGTGGCCCTCGGCGTTCTCGGGCGCCCGGCGCGGCACGTGGTGGAGGGCTTTCCGAGGGAGGGTAATGGCATGGGCGGTTCGTCGTTTCTCGGGCCACCCGGCGGCCGGGTGTGGTTGCTGGGCCTGCTCCTGCTCCTCGGCCTGTCCGAGGGCGTGGCCGCGGCCGGCCGGGTCAGCGCAATCGAGGGACGTTGTTTCGCCTACCTCGAAGGCTCGCCGATGCGATCCTTGCGCGAAGGCGACGAGGTCGTCCAGGGGACACGACTCGTCACCGGCCGCGACGCCTCGCTGACGCTCACGTTTTCCGACGAATCTGAGCTCAGCCTCGGCGCGCGCAGCAGCATGACCCTCGATCGCTACCATTTTCCAGCGCCCGGCGCCGGCGATGATGACGACGAAAACGACGCGGCCGAAGAGCCGGGCTTCGGTGCGTCGCTGCTGCAGGGCGTGGTGCGTGTCGTCACCGGCCTCATTGCGAAACGGCGCCCGGCCAGCGTGAGTTTCGGTGCGCGCGTGGCCACGATCGGCATCCGCGGAACGCACTTCACCGCCGAGGTGAGCGGCGACAGTGCGACCATCATCCTGCTCGCCCAGGCCGTCGCCGGCGCCGCGAACGCGATCCAGGTCTCGAACCAGTACGGCAGCGTCGACATCGACGAGCCCGGCTTCGGCACCGAGATACCGGATGCGAACAGTCCACCGTCACCGCCGCGCCTGATGCAGACGAGCCGCGACATGCAGCGCATCCTGCGTTCGGTGAATACCACGCGGCGCGTGCGCATCCCGCGCAGCCCGCGCTGAGCCTGGCGTCTTGCGCGCGCACTTGCTGACGGCCCTCGCGCTGCTCGCGGCACTCGCGCCGGCGCCTGGCGCGGCATACTCGACCTACGGCCTCGGTGCACTGAGCTGCGCGACCTACCTCGAACGGCGCGGTGACGACCAGGCAGCCGGCACCATGGACCGTACCGTGTTCATGCATACTTACCTCAACGGTTACCTCACTGCCGGCAACATGATGCGCGGTCTCGTCGGCGAGCACGCCAAGGACATCGCGGTGAACGTGCATGCCGTGGTCGACTGGCTCGACGCACACTGCGCGGCGCATGGCGAGCAGCGGGTGGCCGAAGCGCTGGAGACGTTCTGGGTCGAGGCGACGGCAGCGAAGGAGAAGCTGCAGCGAATCGGCCGCGAGAAAGTGCTCGAGGAGTACGCTCCCGCGCGGTGAAGCGTGCCGCGGGAGCGCGTCGTGCTCAGAACCGGTAGCGCAGGCTCGCGCGCAGGCTGCGCGGCTCGACCGGGTGCAGGTGGATGTCCTCGACGCCGTCGCGTGCCGGCAGCGCCGCGTCGCAGGCGCTCGCTGGATCGCCCGGAATGCACGACGCGAAGTAGTCGCTGATATCCGGGTGGCCGACGTCGAACAGGTTGAACACGTCGACAGCCAGCTCGAGGTGGCTGTCGAAACGCCAACCGGCGCGCAGGTTGACCACGGTCGTTGCCGCGGCCTCGATACGGCCGTCCTCGGTCAGCGGCGAATCACCGCCCTTGTGCTGCCTGCTGCGCCCGGCCGTGCATCCGCGCGGCTGCTGCTGACGGCGGTGTGCGGCATGCTGCCGTTGCTGGCCTTGCCGGCCGGGGTCCATCACCTCTTCGAGGCCCTGTTGCCGCTCGCCTGACGGTGCGTGCGCGGAGATCCGCGCGGCAATTGGCCCGACCGCCCCGCGCCACACCCTGGCGTTCGCCATGACGCGATGCCGCAAACCGCGCACCGCAACGGCTTCGGACCCTCACCCCGATGGGGCTATCATGTGCGGCCCGCAGCGGGTCCTGTCCGCGTGCCGGCAACCGATCACCACGACGAGGAAGCGCAGATGAGCGACGTCTATATCGCCGGGGTCAGCATGACCCACTTCGGCAAGCATCTCGACCGCAGCCTGAAGAGCCTCGCCGGCGAGGCGCTCGACGCCGCGCTCGCCGACGCCGGTTGCGAGACCGCGATGATCGACGCGGTGTTCTTCGGCAATTGCGTGCAGGGCCACATGGAAGGCCAGGACATGGTGCGCGGCGAGATCGCGCTGCGCGAGCACGGCATCGCCGGCATCCCCGTGGTCAACGTCGAGAACGCCTGCGCGACGGCCAGCACCGCGTTCCACATGGCAGTGAACTACGTCAAGGCGGGCGCGGCCGACATCGCGCTCGCGATCGGCGTCGAGAAGATGTTTGCCGACGACAAGGCGCGCATGTTCAGCGCCTTCGATGGCGCCTGGGACGTCCACGAGGTCGAACGGTCGAAGGCGCGCTTCGCGGCCATGGCCGAGGGTGTGGAAGTGCCGGAAGGTTCGACCTCGCCGCGCCCGTACAGTGTCTTCATGGACATCTACGCGGGGTTCTGCCGCATGCACATGCGCGAGTTCGGCACGACCCAGGAGCAGCTCGCGATCGTCGCGGCGAAGAACCACGAGCACTCCGTCAACAACCCGCTGTCGCAGTATCAGAAGGCGTTCTCCGTCGACGACGTGCTCGCCGCGGCGCCCATCACCTACCCGCTGACGCTGCCGATGTGCTCGCCGATCTCCGACGGCGCCGCCGCCGCCATCGTCTGCAACGCGGCCGGCCTCAAGCGGCTCGGCGCCGAGCGGGCGCGCACCCTGCGCGTGCTGGCGAGCGTCATCCAGTCCGGTTCCAACCGCGACATTACCGAGTTCGACCGCCATGCCAGTCGGCTGGCGGCGCAGAAGGCCTACAACCAGGCCGGCCTCGGCCCTGCCGAGATCGACCTCGCCGAAGTGCACGACGCCACCGCGATGGGCGAGATCATCGAACTCGAGGCGCTCGGCCTGTGCGAACTCGGTGACGGCGGACCGGCCGCCGAGCGCGGTGAGACGCGGCTCGGCGGGGGGCTGCCGGTCAAACCCTCGGGCGGGTTGGAATCGAAGGGGC
>JAPOKK010000168.1 GCA_029977665.1 Pseudomonadota bacterium
ACTGGCTGTGATGCCATCCACCATGGTCTTCTCATCGGGTTCCACGAGCCAATGGAAGGTCTGGGCGAACGTCACGTCGGCCAGAGTCAGCTGTCCAGGGGTTTTCTTGTGCTTCTCCTTCAGCTCGTCCATCAACGGGACCCGGCCGAAGCGATCCGGCAGCGCATTGAGCTCGTCGTGGTAGCGTTGCTCGTTGGGATAGATGTGCTCGTCCATGAAGGCCTGCAGGGCGAGCTTGAGAGTCTCGGGCGATTCGGTGATGTCGGCGTACTTGGTCACGATGTCTTTTCCGGTTGAACCTGGAGCGATTCTAGCGCCTCCGCGCGCGGATTCCTTGCCGGCGCCGGGTCGCGGAGCATGAGGGCCGCGGCCGGGTGCGCGATACTGCGCGGCATGAACATCGCACGAATCCTCGTCCTGGCGCTGTGCCTCCGGCTGCTCGGTGCGCCTGCCAGCGCCGAGCAGAGCGTCGCGCCGGGGGCGAATCGTCACTACCTCGCGCCGCAGGTCGCGGTCGAGACCTGGGTGCGGCGCTTCGAGACCGAGAGCCGCGAGGTCTACGCCGAGCGCCACGCGATCGTCGCCGCGCTCGACCTTGCGCCCGGTGCGCGCGTCGCCGATGTCGGCGCCGGCACCGGGCTGTTCGTGCCCCTGCTCGCACACGCGGTCGGCGACTCGGGACGGGTCTTCGCCCTCGACATCGCACCGGCCTTCGTCGACCACCTGCGCGAACGCGTCGCGGCGCACGGGCTCGGCAACGTCAGCGTGGTGACGAGCGCGGTGGACGCGGTGCCGCTGCCGCCGGCGAGCATCGACGTTGCGTTCCTGTGCAACGTCTATCACCACCTCGAGTATCCGCAGACCGTGCTGGCATCGCTGAAGCGCGCGCTCGCGCCCGGCGGGCGGTTGGTGGTGGTCGATTTCGAGCGCATCGAGGGCCTCTCTCCGCGCTGGATACTCGGTCACGTGCGTGCCGGCCGCGAGGTGGTCGCCGAGGAGATCGCGCGCGCCGGGTTCCTGCCCGCCCCGGCGGCGCATGCCGGGATGCTCACGCAGAACTACCTGCTGACCTTCACGCGGCCATGAGCACGCCACGCCTGGGCGGCGTCTCGCTGACCGCGCTGGTCGTCGCCAACATGATCGGTGCTGGCGTGTTCACCACCTCGGGCTTCGCGCTGGCCGACCTGCACACGCCGCTGCGCGTGCTCGCCGCCTGGTTGGCCGGCGGGCTGCTGGCGCTGTGCGGCGCGCTGTCCTACGGTGCGCTGGTGCGCCGCCTGCCCGCTTCGGGTGGCGAGTACCTGTTCCTCGCGCGGCTCGTGCACCCGGCGCTCGGCTGCGTGGCCGGCTGGGTGTCGCTGCTGGCTGGTTTCACCGGCGCCATCGCGTTCGCCGCGAGCGCTTTCGAAGCCTCCCTGCTACCGGCCGCGGCGCGTCCGCCGTGGCTGCCTGCCGATACGCTCGCGATTGGCGTGGTGCTGCTCGCCGCCCTGCTGCACGGCCGTGCCACCGGCCTGGGTGCCTGGGCGCAGAATGTGCTCGTTGCGCTCAAGCTCGTCGTCATCCTGGCCTTTCTCGTCTTTGCGCTGCTGGCGAGCGACCCGCAGGCCTGGCAGGGCGCGGCACTGCGCGGTGCCGATGGCCGCATCGGGGCTTTCGAGTGGGGCGCGTTCGCGCAGGTGGTGGTGTGGGTGTCGCTCAGCTATTCGGGTTTCAATGCCGCGGTGTACGTCGCCGGCGAGGCGATCGAACCGCGTCGCAGCGTCCCGCGCGCGATGCTGCTCGGGACGCTCGTGGTCACGGCGCTCTATCTCGCGCTGAACGCGGTCTTCGTGCTGGCGCCGCCACCGGCGGCGATTGCCGGCCACGAGGACGTTGCCACGCGCGCGGCGCAGGCCCTGGGCGGCGACGCGCTCGCGCTCGCGATGCGCCTGACCATCGCGCTGGCGCTCGCGACCTCGGTGTCGTCGATGGTCATGGCCGGGCCGCGCGTCTATGCGCAGATGGCCGCCGACGGCGTGCTGCCACGGATCTTCGCGCGCGCCGATGCGGCGCCACGCCAGGCGGTCGTGCTGCAGGCGGTGCTCGCGACGGGCGTGATTCTCGTCACGCGCCTGGAGAATCTCTTGTCCTACCTCGGCTTCACCCTCGCGGTGACCAGCGCGCTGACCGTCGCGAGCCTGTTCGTGCTCGCCCGCCGCGAGCGCGCCGTGCCGATGCGTGGCTGGCCATGGCTGCCGCTCACTTACGTCGCCGGGACGCTCGTGATTGCGCTCTTGACCGCGTGGCGACGCCCGGCGGAGCCGCTCGCCGGACTGGTCACCGTGGCACTGGGCGTGTTCGCGTGGTGGCTGGCGCGGCGCAGAGCCCGTCAACCCGCCGCGTGAGCAACGCGCACCGGCGGCTAGCAGCGCCCCTTCTTGGCCTGTCCGGGCGGGCAGAAGCGGCCCACGCCGGGGCCGGTCAACGGCGCCGAACCGCGCCCGTCGCGATCCCTGGCTTCGACGTGATCGCGCGTGTTGATGGCCGTTCCGGTGGCGGCCCCGACGCCGGCGCCGATCACCGCACCTTCGCGGCCACCGAGTTCGGCGCCAACGGCGCCACCGATAGCGCCGCCGATGGCACCGCCGACGGCCGAATCGAGAGTGAGGTCGTCATCCGACCAGGCTGCGGGGGCGGCGAGCAGGGCTGCGATGGCGAATGTGGCGGCGGCGGTCAGACGCTGATGACGCATGGTGGAGACTCCGTTGAGACGTGGCGAGTGTGACAACTCCGCATGGCGCCCGCTCCATTCGCGTGTCCACGGCGTGAACTCGTGCACAAAGCGCGTGCTGTGCGGGTGCCGCCGCTCACATCAGGAATGCGCCGCAGCGTCCGCGCCCAGCTGTTGCTTCGCATCGTCACGCAGCTCGACCTTGCGGATCTTGCCCGAGGCGGTCATCGGCAGCGCCTCGACGAACAGCACGTGGCGCGGGATCTTGAACGTGGCGACCTTGCCGCGACAGTGCTCGATGACCGCCTTCTCGCTGAGCGTGCTGCCCGGGCGCCGCTGCACGTAGGCGACGGCGACTTCGTTCAGGCGCGCGTCGGGGTAGCCGACGACCGCGACCTGCTGCACGCCGTCGAGCTCGAGCAGGAGCGCCTCGATCTCCATCGGGTCGACGTTCTCGCCGCCGACCTTGAGCATGTCCTTGTAGCGTCCGAGGAAGCGGATGTAGCCGTCGGCACGGCGCAGGCCGGTGTCACCGGTGCGGAACCAGCCGTCGGCATCGTAGCTGTCGGCCGTCTCGGTCGGCTTCTTGTAATAGCCCATCATCAGGCCGTAGCCGCGTACCGCGATCTCGCCTGCTTCGCCGTCGGGCTGCTCGAGGCCGGTGGCCGGGTCGACGATGCGGAATTCGTAGCCCGGCGCGGGATAGCCCGAGGTCTCGGCGCGGCGCTCGAGGTCGTCGTCGAGCGCGCCGACGAGCGTCGCCGCGCCCATCTCGCTCATACCGTAGCCCGTTACCGTGACCAGCGGCGCGAGCGCTTCGGCGGCGCGGCGCACGATGCCGACCGAACTCTGCATGCCGGCGGCGAACAGGCCGCAACGCAGCGAGGACAGGTCGGCGCCGAGGCGCTGTTGCGCCTCGCTCAGATCCTTGAGATGGGTGTCGAAGCCGTGCATGACCGAGCAGCGCTCCTGCTCGACCAGGCGGATGCAGGCCTCGGCGTCGAAGGTCGCGGTGAGCACCTGGCGCGCCCCAGTCAGCATCGAGGTCAGCGCGCCTTCGGAGTAAGAGAAGAGATGGAACAGTGGCAGGTAGTTGAGGATGGTGTCGTTCTCGGTGATGCCGAGGCGGAAGGCGCGCTCCTCGACCAGGCGCAGCATCACGTGGTTGTGCATCACGCCCTTGGGGAAACCAGTCGTGCCCGAGGTGTACATGATGAACACGGGATGATCCGGATCGACGGTTTCGACGCGCGCGGTGAGGGTCTCCCCGTCGACCTCCGCACCTGCGGCGAGCATGGCCTCGAAACCGACGCAGCCGGCGTGGCCGGGCTCGCCCAGGATGACCACGCGCTTGAGTTCGGGGAAGTTCTCGTCGTGCACGACCTCGCCATGCGCCGGCAGCGCGACCACCTCGCGCACCATGGCGAGGTAGTCGACCGGGCCGGAGACGTCGTGGGTGATCAGGTAGCGCGTATCGGACTGCTTCAGCAGGTAGGCGAGGTCGTGGGTACGGAAGCGGGTGTTGACCGGTACCTGCACCGCGCCGACGCGGGCGAGGGCGAACATGGTGAAGATCCACTCGGGACAATTGAGCAGCCACAGCGCGACATGGTCTCCCGGCTTGACGCCGAGTTCGATGAGACCGCGCGCGACCTCGTCGACGCGCTCGCGCACCTCGGCAAAGGTGTAGCGCTGGTCTTCGAACACCAGTGCCTCGCGCGTTCCGAAGCGCTCGGCCATGATGTCGACCAGGGCGCCGAAGGTCTTCTTCGCATACCACTCGCTCATGCTTTCCCTCCTCGTTGCCGTTGCCGCCGGGGCGGCCGATGGCGGCAAGTATAAGGCGCGCGCCGCCGCGCGCTGCCGCGCGTACAATGCCCGCCATGCCCGGCGCCGAACCGTCTGCCCGCGATCGCTTTCTCGGCATGCTCGCCCTGATCGTGGCGGGCGAGATGATCTTCAGCCTGCCGTTCCATGTGCCGCGCTACTTTCGTCCCTCGGTGCTCGAGACCTTCGGCTTGAGCAATGCCGAACTCGGCGACATCTTCGCCGTCTACGGCGTCACCGCGATGCTCGCGTATTTCCCCGGCGGTACGCTGGCCGACCGCTACCCGGCGCGGCGCCTGATGTGCGCCTCGCTGCTGGCGACCGCGCTCGGCGGCCTGTGGCTGGCGACACTGCCCGGCCCCGGCACGCTCGCGCTGCTCTACGGATGGTGGGGCGTGACGTCGATCCTCCTGTTCTGGGCGGCGATGATCCGCGCCACGCGCGAATGGGGCGGGAGCGCGGCCCAGGGGCGCGCGTTCGGCCTGCTCGACGGCGGCCGCGGGCTCGCCGCGGCCGCGTTCGCGACGCTCGCCGTGTGGTGCTTCGCGGGGTTCCTGCCCGAATACGACTACGAGATCGGTTACGCGGAACGGGCGCGCGCGATGCGCGCGGTGATCGGCTTCTACAGCGTGATGACCCTGTTCGCGGCGCTGCTCGTGTGGCGCTTCCTGCCCGAGCACGCGCCGCGCACCGCGCCCGCTGACGGCCTGATACGGGGCCAGGTCGGCGCCGTGCTGCGGCGGCCGCTGGTGTGGCTGCAGGCGCTCGTCGTGGTATGCGCCTACTGCGGCTACAAGGGGCTCGACAACTACGCGCTGTACGCCTACGACGTGCTCGGCATGGGCGAAGCACGGGCCGCCGCCTTCACCGCCGCGGCGGCCTGGCTGCGCCCGCTTGCGGCCGTCGCCGCCGGCTTCGCCGCCGATCGTTACGGCGCGGCGCGTACCGTGTCGGTGCTGTTCGCCACGCTGCTCGCCTGCTACGTCCTGCTCGCCGCGCTCGACGCGGTGCCGGCGTTCATCATGCTCGTCTATGCCAGCCTCATCGTGAGTTTCGCCGCGGTGTTCGCCCTGCGTGGCGTCTACTTCGCCCTGCTCGAGCAGACGCGGGTGCCCGCGCAGCTGACCGGGACCGCGGTGGGCCTCGTGTCCGTGGTCGGTTTCACGCCCGACATCTTCTTCGCGCCGCTGGCCGGGCGTCTGCTCGATGCTGCGCCGGGCATGGACGGCCACCAGGATTATTTCCTGCTGCTCGCGGTCATCGCGGTTGTCGGCCTCGTCGTCGCCGCGCTACTCTCCCGCGGCGTGCGGGCCGCCGCCGCACGCGGTACGCGCGGCGCCGCCACGACCTGACTCCAGACACCGCATCGGAATCGTTTCATGGAACCCATCTTTGCAGACAAGACGGCGCTCGTGACGGGCGCTTCCCGCGGCATCGGTGCCGACATCGCGCGCGAGCTGGCGGCCTGCGGCGCGACGGTGGCCTGCGTTGCCACGCGTGCCGAGAATGCCGCCGACATCGTCGCCGCGATCGGCGCGGCCGGCGGCCGCGCACGGGCCTTCGGCTGCCGCGTCGAGGTCGCCGCCGAGGTCACGCGGCTGTTCGACGAGGTCGCCGAGGCCCTCGGGCCGGTCGACATCCTGGTCAACAACGCGGGCCTGTCGGCGCCGATGCCGACGCTGAAGATGACCGAAGAGAGCTGGGACCTGCAGATGGGCGTGAACTGCAAGTCGGTGTTCCTCTGTTCACAGGCCGCGGCGCGCCAGATGAAGGACCGCGACGGCGGCGTCATCGTCAACATCGGCTCGATTCTCGGGCGCAATGCGTCGCCCGCAACGCTCGGCTATTGCGCCTCCAAGGCCGCCGTCGACCACATGACGCGCGTGATGGCCATCGAGTGGGCGCGCTACGGTATCCGCGTCAATTGCGTCGCGCCGGGCTATATCCGGACCGAGATGATCGACCAGCTCGAAGCCGACGGTAAGCTCGATGCGCGCGGTCTCGAGCGGCGCACACCGCAGCGGCGCCTCGGCAGCGGCGCGGACATCGCCCACGCGGTGCGCTACGTGGCGAGCGACGATGCCGCGTTCATGACCGGCGAAGTGCTCGTCATCGATGGCGGCTGGACGGCGTTCGGGTACTACCAGGCCTGAAACGGGGGGCGCCCTGTCCCACACACCTGGCTGCTAGCAGCCAGCGCGATGACCTCTCCTGGTTAATTAGAACCAGCGGTGCGTGACCCACGCGGTCGCGGGCCGTGCCCGGCTGGCTCCTGCGCGGACTTTTCGCACCTGGTCGGGCGAGGCACGCAACTTGCTAATTGCTCTGCCTTTTGTCGCCAGCACACCGCGGCCGACGTGCCGCGGCCCGCGCCGCCGGACAGCCCCGGCCGCGCCGAGAAGGAGAACAAGACCGTGAAAAGCATCGATGTCCGCGCCCGGCACCGCGCCGTGGCGACGGCTGCCCTCGCCCTCGCGCCGCTCGCCGCGCCCCTGGCGATGGAGCAGACCCTGGTCACCGCGACCCGTGTCGCGCGCGATCCCCTGACCACGCCGCTGTCGATCAGCACCGTCGAGGCCGACGACATTCAGCGCCGCCAGCTGCTCGGGCTCGACGAGGCGATGGGCCGCGTGCCCGGCCTGTTCTTCACCAACCGCTACAACGCCTCGCGCGACCTGCGCCTGTCCATCCGCGGCTTCGGTGCGCGCTCGAACTTCGGCGTACGCGGCCTGCGCGTGTTCGTCGACGGTATCCCCTACACCACGCCCGATGGCCAGACGGCGCTCGACGACCTCGATCTCAGCAACGTCGAGCGGGTCGAAGTGATCCGCGGTCCGGCATCGGCCTTGTACGGCTCCTCGGCCGGCGGCGTGATCAACATCTTCACCCAGGAAGGCCCCGAGACGCCGTTCGCCGAGGCCGGCATCATGCGCGGCAGCTACGACTTCGGCCGCTACCAGTTCAAGACCGGCGGGCAGAGCGGCGCGCTCAATTACTTCGTCAACGGTTCCTACCTGAACTACGGCGGTTACCGCGACCATTCCGACACCGAGCAGGCCATTCTCAACAGCAAGTTCCGCTACACCTTCAGCGACGGCTCGGTCGGCCAGCTCATCGTGCGTGCCGCGCACGCCCCCGAGGCCGAGGACCCGGGTGGCCTCAACGCGGCCGAGCGTGCCGCCGACGTGCGTGCCGCGCGCGACCGCAATGTCACCTTCGATGCCGGCGAGGAGGTCGAAGAGCGCAAGGTCGCCTGGTCCTGGCACAAGACCTGGGACGTGCACGAGGTCAACGTGCGCAACTACTACAACTGGCGCGATTTCGATGCGCGGCTGCCGCTGCCGCCGTTCCTCGGTGCCGGCACCGTGGCCTTCGACCGCTTCTACTTCGGTGGCGGCGCGCAGTACTCCAACTCGACCGCGCTGTTCACTCACGCGAACCGCCTGACGCTCGGTTTCGATGCCGACCACATCACCGACGATCGCCAGCGCTGGGACAACCTGAGCGGCACCCGCGGGCCGCTGCGCTTCGACCAGGAAGAGAGCGCCGACACCGTCGGCATCTACCTGCAGGACGAATTCACGTTGACCGAGCAGGTCGAGATGCAGGCGAGCGTCCGCTACGACCACGTCAAGCTCGCCGTCGACGACAAGTTTCTTGCCGACCAGGACCAGTCCGAGACGCTCAAGTTCAACGAGATCAACTGGATGGTCGGCGCAGTGTGGAGCCCGCTCGAGCCGCTCAATCTCTACGCCAACTATGCGACCGCGTTCGAGACCCCGACCTTCACCGAGTTCGCGCAGATCACGGGTACAGGCGGTTTCGCCAACGTCATCGCGCAGCGCACCCGGGGCTTCGAGGTCGGCATGAAGGGCCTCGTGATGCAACGCCTGCGCTACGACTTCGCCTACTACAACATGAACGTCGAAGACGAGGTGGCGACGGTGCAGAACGTCGGCGGTCGCGCGTTCTTCCGTAACGCCGATACCGACCGCCAGGGCGTGGAACTCGCCATGAATGCCGAGCTGCTACCGGGACTCGATGCGTCGGTCGCCTATACCTACACCGATCTCGAGTTCGATCGTTTCCCGACCACGCCGGGGGCGGAGGGCAACAACCTGCCGGGCGTGCCCGAGCACTTCGGCTACTTCGAGCTCGACTACCACCATCCGTCGGGACTGTTCGTGAAGTGGGACTGGAGTTTCGTCGGCGCGCTGTATGCCGACAACCTCAACCAGACCAAGGTCGACAGCTACGATGTGTCGAACCTGATCTTCGGTATCGACCACAAGATCTGCCACTTCACCATCTCGCCCAACGTCGGTATCAACATCCTCGTCGACGAGGACTACAACACCGAT
>JAPOKK010000133.1 GCA_029977665.1 Pseudomonadota bacterium
GGCATGGCCATCGATGTGAAGGGCAATATCTACGCGGCGGTTTTCAACCGAATATTCGGGGATAAACGTTCGCGTATCGAAGACCGGCCAGCCGAGAGCGTGTAGGACCGGAAGCACGACGCCCTAAGTCACGGCGGCTTCCGACCGGAAGCGCCCTTCGCGGAGAGCTGCGCGCGTAGCCGCAAGCTGTTCTTCTAGCTCCATGTGCTCCCTGCTCGTATGCGCCAAATCGTCGTGGCGGTGGCCGATGACGCACCACCTATGCACCATGGCTGAGAAGGGCAAAGAGTCGCGGCGTTGAGCCGGCGGGATAACTCTTTGTTTTTGATGGTCGGGGTGACAGGATTTGAACCTACGACCCCTGCCTCCCGAAGGCAGTGCTCTACCAGGCTGAGCTACACCCCGACTGATTCAAGAACTCAGGACGAACGATGAACGGCGAATTCGACCAGCGCGTCGAGCGCGTCGCGATAGGGGGAAGGTGGAATTTCCGCCAGGGCCGCCCGCGCTTTGTCGGCCTCGGCCTGAGCGCGGGCGAAAGTGTAAGTGATGGCCCCGGTGGATTCAATCGCGATCATGATGTCGTCGATGCAATCGAGTCCGCCGTGTTCGATCGCTTCGCGCACGACGCGTGATTGCTCGGGCGAACCGTGCCACATGGCGTACAGCAACGGCAGCGTCGGCTTGCCTTCGGCGAGGTCGTCGCCGACGTTCTTGCCCAGTTCTTCGGGTGTCGCGCTGTAGTCGAGCGCGTCGTCGACGAGCTGGAAGGCCGTGCCGAGGTGGCGGCCATAGGCGCCGAGCGCGTTCTCGACCGTGCCGCTGCGCCCGGCGACGACCGCACCGAGCATGGCGGCAGCCTCGAACAGCTTGGCGGTCTTGTTCTGGATCGTGGTCAGGTAGCGCTCTTCGGTCGTCTCGGGGTCGTGGCAGTTCATCAGCTGCATGACCTCACCTTCGGCGATGACGTTGGTGGCGTCGGCGAGAATCTCGAGCACGCGCATGCTCTCGAGATCGACCATCATCTGGAAGGCGCGCGAGTAGAGGAAGTCACCGACCAGCACGCTCGCTTCGTTGCCCCACACGAGGTTGGCGGTCTCACGCCCGCGGCGCATCTTCGAGGCATCGACCACGTCGTCGTGCAGCAGCGTCGCGGTATGTACGAGCTCGATGATGACGGCCGCCTCGATGTGCTTGGTGCCGCTGTAGCCGGCCGCGCGCGCGCAGAGTAGCGCGAGCAGCGGGCGCAGCCGCTTGCCGCCGCCGGCGATGATGTAATGGCCGAGCTGGTTGATGAGCACGACGTCCGAGTACAGGCGCGCGCGGATCAGGCGATCGACGGCGGCGGCGTCCTCGCGCACGAGCGCGCGTAGTTGATCAATGTCGGGTGGGGCTTGGGTGTCGTCCACGATGGTCGGCCGTCGGGCTCAGGGCTGGGCGGGGGATCTTGCCAAGGCCACGTTGAAATTGCCATTTCACGCGCTCACGCCTTGTCTACCCTGGCCGATTTCCGTAGAATTGCGCGCTCGTTCAGCCGGGGGTCCCCGGCGAGGCCAGGCCTGAATAGTTCCGGGCCCTTCAGGCAATCTCAGGCAATCTCAGGTTTTCATCCATGTACGCAGTGATCAAAACGGGCGGCAAGCAGTATCGCGTCAGCGCCGGTGACAAGCTCAACGTCGAGACCCTGCCGGTCGAGGCCGGCGGCGAGGTCCGGTTCGACCAGGTGCTGATGCTCGCCGAAGGCGAGAACATCGACGTCGGCGCGCCCTACGTCGACGGCGCCCGCGTGACCGCCAAGGTCATCGAACACGGCCGCGGAGACAAGATCCGCATCGTCAAGTTCAAGCGCCGCAAGCACTATCGCCGCACGATGGGGCATCGGCAGAACTACACCCGGGTAGAAATCACCGGCGTTCAGCGAGGCTAAGACACATGGCACACAAGAAAGCAGGCGGCAGCACCCGCAACGGCCGCGATTCGGAATCGAAGCGACTCGGCGTCAAGCGCTTCGGCGGTGAGGCAGTTCGCGCCGGCAACATCCTGGTGCGCCAGCGTGGCACGCACTTCCACGCGGGCAACAACGTCGGCCTCGGCCGCGACCACACCCTTTTCGCCACGGCCGACGGCACGGTGGTGTTCGAGCGCAAGGGGCCGCTCAAGCGCCGCGTTGTGAGCGTGCTCCAAGCCCAGTAGCTCGTGCGCGCATGAGACGCAGGAAACCCCGTCGCTGACGGGGTTTTTTGTGCCTGCGCGAATGCCGCTGAGTGCACAAGCACGATGAAATTCGTAGACGAGGCGACCATCAATGTAGACGCCGGCAAGGGCGGCGACGGCTGCCTGAGTTTCCGGCGCGAGAAGTACATCCCGCGCGGCGGTCCCGATGGGGGTGACGGCGGCGATGGCGGCAGCGTCTGGCTGGAAGTCGACCCGGGCCTCAACACGCTCGTCGATTTCCGTTTCAAACGCCGTTTCCGTGCGCAGAACGGTCAGCCCGGCGCCGGGCGCGAGCGCCGCGGCAAGAGCGGCGAGGATCTCGTCGTGCGCGTGCCCGAAGGTACCCTGGTCTACGACGCCGAGACGGGTGAACTGCTCGGCGACATGGTCGGCGCCGAGGCGCGCCTGCTGGTCGCCCGCGGCGGCTGGCATGGTCTGGGTAACACGCGCTTCAAGAGCAGCATCAACCGCGCGCCGCGGCGCACGACGCCGGGTACGCCGGGTGAACACCGCGAACTGCGTCTCGAACTCAAGCTGCTCGCCGACGTCGGCCTGCTCGGCTTGCCGAACGCCGGCAAGTCGACGCTGATCCGCGCCGTCTCGGCGGCGCGCCCGAAGGTTGCCGACTACCCGTTCACGACGCTCGTGCCCAACCTCGGCGTGGTGCGCCTGGGTACCGACCAGAGCTTCGTCATCGCCGACATCCCCGGCATCATCGAGGGGGCGGCGGAAGGCGCGGGTCTCGGCCTGCGATTCCTCAAGCATCTCGAACGCACGCGGCTGCTGCTGCACCTGGTCGACGTCTCGGGCTTCGACCCGGAACGCGATCCGCTGACCGACTTCGACACCATCAGCCGCGAACTCGAGCAACACGACAGCGAACTCGCTGCGCGGCCGCGCTGGGTGGTGCTGAACAAGATCGACGCCGCGCAGACAGACGCGGTGGATGCGCTCGAGCAGCGCCTGCGCGAGGCGGGCTGGGACGGGCCGCTGTACCGCGTCTCGGCGGTGACGGGCGAGGGCTGCGACGCCCTCATGTGGGCCATCCACGCCTGGCTCACGGCCGCGCGGGAGAAGGACCAGGACGAGGAAGAGAACGATGGCGGCAGTGGAGAAGGCGATGAGCTCGAGTGAGCTGCGTCGCCGGCTGGCGGGCTCGCGGCGCTGGGTCGTGAAGGTCGGCAGTGCGCTCGCCACGCGCGAGGGCGTGGGGCTCAATCTCGAGGCGATCGAGAGCTGGGCGCGGCAGATGGTCGCCCTGCAGCAGGCCGGCCACCAGGTCGTGGTCGTGACCTCGGGCTCCGTTGCCGAGGGCGCCGCGCGGCTCGGCTGGACGCGCCGCCCGCACCAGCTCAACCAGTTGCAGGCCGCCGCCGCCGTCGGCCAGATGGGCCTGGTACGCGGCTGGAACCAGGCCTACGAGAAGTTCGGCCGGCGTGCCGCGCAGGTGCTGCTCACGCACGAGGACCTGTCCGACCGGCAACGTTACCTGAACGCGCGCAGCACGCTGTGGACACTGCTCGAACTCGATGTCTTCCCGGTCATCAACGAGAACGACACCGTCGCCACGGCCGAGATCAGCCTGGGCGACAACGACACCCTGGCCGGCCTGGTCAGCAACCTGATCGAGGCCGACCTGCTGGTCATCCTGACCGACCAGGCCGGGCTGATGAGCGCCGATCCGCGGGCCGACCCGGGTGCCGAGCTGATCGACTACGCGCTCGTCGACGATCCCGAACTCGAACGGATCGCCGGCGACGGCGGTGCCTGGGGACGCGGCGGCATGCGCACCAAGCTCCGCGCAGCGCGCCTGGCAGCGCGTTCGGCGACTTCCACCATTATCGCCTCGGGGCGCCGCGAGGATGTGCTCGGCGCCATCGCCCGCGGCGAGTCGGTCGGCACGCTGCTGCACTCCACGCGCGAGAAGGTCGCCGCGCGCAAGCAATGGCTGGCAGGTTCCATCCGCCCGCGCGGGCGCATGTGGCTGGACGCCGGCGCTTGTACCGCGCTCACCGCGCAGGGCAAGAGCCTGCTCGCGGTCGGGGTGCAGGCGGTCGAGGGCGAGTTCTCGCGTGGCGAACTGGTGATGCTGCACGGCCCCGACGGGCGCGAGCTCGGCCGGGGCCTGGTCAATTACGCGGCGAGCGAGTGCCAGCGCATCAAGGGACTCGCCTCGAGCCAGATCGAGCAGGCGCTCGGCTACATCCGCGAGCCCGAGCTGATCCACCGCGACAACCTGCTGCTCGATACCTTTCTCTAGGGAAGCGCTGAACGAATCGTTCTACGCCCCGCTGGCGGCGTGTTGCGCGCCCGGCCAGGTTGCCCGCTCCGCCGCGCTGACGGGTGCTCTGCGGACGTTGTGCAAAGCGGCCGTGTGCAAGCCGGTCGAGCGTTCTTCCCGCGTCCGGCTGCTGCCCAAACCTGACGCCCGGCCAAGAAAAAACCGGCACGCGGCCGGTTTCTTCGCGGACCCCCCGCGTGGGCGGGACGTCGATGTCGCGGCGAGGGTCTCGCCAGTGCCTCAGGCCATCGCCTTGATGCGGGCGCTCAGGCGGGACTTGTGCCGCGCGGCCTTGTTCTTGTGGATGATGGCGTTGCCGGCCATGCGATCGATGATCGGCACGGCGACGGCGTAGGCTTGCTCCGCGCTCGCCTTGTCACCGCTTTCGATGGCCTTGATGACCTGCTTGATGCGCGTACGCAGGAGGGAACGGCGGCTCGCGTTGTGTTTGCGCCGCAGCTCGGACTGACGGGCGCGTTTCCGGGCCTGGGACGAATTAGCCAATGCGCTGCTCCAAAAAATACGGTCTATGGGCGGAAAGGCGCGCAAATATGCGGTTTTGCGCGGTGATTGTCAATGTGTGCCGTGACGCGTGACGGCAGCCGCGGCCTGCCGCGTGCGGCCCGTCAGCGTGTAAACTGCGCCCCTGCATCCGGTCGCGCCCGTCGCGCCGGCCCTTCCAGCCAGCCGGGAGTCGTCGAAACTGGCCTCAGGACTGCTCCGCTCGACCGCCGTGGTCGGCCAGATGACGCTCGTCTCGCGCGTCCTGGGCTTCGTCCGCGACGTCGTCATCGCACGCATCTTCGGCGCCTCGCTGGCTGCCGACGTCTTCTTCGTCGCGTTCAAGATCCCCAACCTGTTCCGCCGCCTGTTCGCCGAGGGCGCGTTCTCGCAGGCCTTCGTGCCGGTACTCGCGGAGTACCGCGAGCGCGAGGGCGAGGCGGCGACGGGCGGCTTGGTGGGTGCCACGGCCGGTGTGCTCGCGCTGGTCCTGTGCGCTTTCGTCGCGCTCGGCGTGCTCGCCGCGCCGGTCTTCATCATGGTGTTCGCGCCGGGCTTCATTGACGACGCCGGCAAGCTCGAACTGGCCAGCTCGCTGCTGCGCCTGACCTTCCCCTA
This sequence comes from Pseudomonadota bacterium, assembly GCA_029977665.1. Classification (GTDB taxonomy): domain Bacteria; phylum Pseudomonadota; class Gammaproteobacteria; genus JACKNG01. The sequence continues at coordinate 5,615 of JAPOKK010000133.1, forward strand.
CTTGTTGTTCATCTCGCTCGCCGCGCTCGCCGGCGCGGTGCTGAACACCTACGGGCGTTTCGCCATCCCCGCCATCACGCCGGTGCTGCTGAACCTCGCGTTGATCGGCTGCGCCTGGCTGCTCGCGCCGCACCTCGCCCAGCCGGTGTTCGCGCTGGCCGTGGGCGTGCTGCTCGGCGGTATCGCCCAGCTCGCCCTGCAGCTCGCGGCGGTGGCCCGACTGGGCCTGCCGATCCGGCTCGGCGTGTCCTTCGCGCATACCGGCGTGCGGCGCATCCTGGCCCTGATGGGGCCGGCGATCTTCGGCGTCTCGGTGGCCCAGATCAATCTGCTGCTCGACACCGTCATCGCCTCCTTCCTCGAGACCGGCAGCATCTCCTGGCTGTACTACGCCGATCGCCTGGTCGAGTTCCCGCTCGGCGTACTCGGCATCGCGCTGGCGACGGTGATCCTGCCGACGCTGTCCTCGCGCCACAGCGAAGGCAGCCGCGAGGCGTTCTCGGCCACGCTCGACTGGGCGCTGCGCTGGGTCGTACTGGTTGGCCTGCCGGCAGCCTGTGCGCTCGGCGTGCTCGCCGTCCCCGTGCTCAGCACCCTGTTCCAGTACGGCGAGTTCGCCGAGCGCGACGTCACCATGGCCGCGCGCGCGCTCATGGCCTACGCCGGCGGGCTGCTCGCCTTCATCCTGGTCAAGGTGCTCGCACCCGGCTACTTCGCACGCCAGGACACCCGCACACCGGTGCGCATCGGCATCATCGCGATGAGCGCGAACATGGTATTCAACCTGCTGCTGGTGTTTCCGCTCGCCCACGCCGGCCTCGCACTCGCGACCACCCTCTCGGCATCGCTCAATGCCGCGCTGCTCTGGCGCGGTCTGCGGCGCGACGGTGTCTACCTGCCGGCGCCTGGCTGGCCACGCTTCCTGCTGCGCGTGGTATGCGCGACGGCCGTGATGAGCGGGCTGCTCGCCTGGTGGGTGGCGCCGCTCGCGAGCTGGAGCGCCTGGAGCGTTGCCGAGCGCGGCACTGCGCTGGCCACGGTCATCGCGATCGGCGGCCTCGCCTACGTTCTGGCGCTCGCGATTCTCGGTCTGCGTCCGCGCGATATGGTGCTGCGCGAGGGCGGCGTATAATGCCGCACTGCCGCACCCGAAATTCCCGTTCGCGCCTGGTTCGATGCAACTGATTCGAGGAAGACAAAACATCAGGCCCGAGCACCACGGATGCGTGGCCACGATCGGCAATTTCGACGGTGTGCATCTCGGCCACACCGAGATCATCAAGCGCCTCAAGAAGCACGCCGCGGCACTCGGCCTGCCGAGCGTCGTGATCCTGTTCGAACCGCAGCCGGCGGAATATTTCGCCCGCGGCCGCGTGCCGGCGCGCCTGTCGCGCTTCCGCGAGAAATTCCGCCTGATCCGCGAACGCGGCGTCGATCGCCTGCTCGTGCTGCGTTTCGATCAGCAGCTCGCGGCCTACTCACCGCAGCGCTTCGTCGAAGAGTTCCTCGTCCAGCGGCTCGGCATCAAGGCGCTGATCATCGGCGACGACTTCCGCTTCGGCAGCGGCCGCGGCGGCGATTTCACGCTCTTGCACGACCTCGCCGAGCGCCACGGTTTCTCCCTCGAGCAGACGCCGCCGTTCCTGTTCATCGGCAAGCGCATTTCGAGCACCTACGTGCGTTACCTGCTGCGCCACGGCTACATGGGGGAGGCCGAGCGCATGCTCGGTCACCCCTTCTGCATCGAGGGGCGCGTGGTCGAGGGCCACAAGCAAGGGCGCGAGTGGGGTTTCCCGACCGCGAACATCGATCTTCACCGCATGGCGAGCCCCGTCGCCGGTATCTTCGCCGTGCGCGTGCACGGCCTCGGTGACGAACCGCGTATCGGCGTCGGCTACGTCGGCGACCGGCCCATCATCGAGGACCCGCGCTTCGTGCTCGAAGTGCACATCTTCGACTACGACGAGGACTGCTACGGGCGCCACATCACGGTGCAGTTCTGCGACAAGATTCGCGACGACATCCATTTCGATTCCTTTGCCGCAATGGCCGAGCAGATCGCGCGCGACTGCGAGGTCGCGCGCGAGCGCCTGACGTTCGAATACCATGGCGGCTAAGCTCGGCCGCTGGCTGGCCTGGGCGCTCGTGGTGTGCGTGCTCGACCAGGTCACCAAGCACCTCGCGAGCGCGATGCTCGATTACGGCGTGCCGCACCCGGTGCTGCCGGGCTTCAACCTGACCCTGCTGCACAACACGGGTGCCGCGTTCAGCCTGCTGCACGAGGCCTCGGGCTGGCAGCGCTGGTTCCTGGCCGGCATCGCCGTGCTCGTCGGCGGTGTCGTGATTGCCTGGATGGCAGCGCTCGATGCGACCCAGCGCTGGGTGCCGCTTGCGCTCGCGCTGATCCTGGGCGGTGCCATCGGCAACCTGGTCGACCGCCTGCTGCTCGGCCACGTGGTTGATTTCATCCAGCTCTACTACGAGCGCTGGTCGTGGCCGGCGTTCAACATCGCTGACAGCGCCATTACCGTCGGTGCGCTGATGCTGATCCTGCACGGGCCCCGGCAGGGGCGCGCCGATAGCGCCCAAAAACCCTGATCGTGCTGGGTAAAACTGCGGGCGGCGGCGCTCGCGTGTATGATCGCGCCACGCTCAACGCCGAGAGAACGCCCTGCCCATGCAAATCCATCTCGCCAATCCCCGCGGCTTCTGCGCCGGCGTCGATCGCGCCATCGGCATCGTCGAACGCGCGCTCGAGATTTTCGGCGCCCCCGTCTACGTGCGGCACGAAGTCGTACACAACAAGTACGTGGTCGATGGCCTGCGGCAGAAAGGTGCGGTGTTCGTCGATGAACTCGACGAAGTGCCGGACGACGCGACGGTCATCTTCAGCGCTCATGGCGTGGCCAAGGCCGTGCGCGAGGAGGCGGCGCGGCGCAAGCTGCGCGTCTTCGACGCCATCTGCCCGCTCGTGACCAAGGTGCACATGGAAGTCGGGCGCTACCAGAACGAAGGCCGCGAATGCATCCTCATCGGCCACGCCGGCCACCCCGAGGTCGAGGGTACGCTCGGCCAGTACCGGCGGCTCGACGACGGCCGCGGCGGCATGTACCTCGTCGAATCGGTTGCCGATGTCGAGCAGCTGCAGGTCAAGGACCCGGACTTTCTCGCCTTCGTCACGCAGACCACGCTGTCGATGGACGACACCGCAACCATCATCGATGCCCTGCGCGAGCGCTTCCCGAAGATCGACGGCCCAAAGAAGGAAGACATCTGCTATGCCACGCAGAACCGCCAGGACGCCGTCAAGCGCATGGTGCAGTACTGCGACCTGATCCTGGTGGTCGGCTCGCAGACCAGTTCGAACTCGACGCGCCTGAAGGAGATTGCCGAGAAGCAGGGCATCCCGGCCTACCTCATCGACAGCGCCGCGGAGATCCGTACCGAGTGGTTGGCCGGCAAGACCAGTGTCGGCGTCACCGCCGGCGCCTCGGCGCCCGAGGTGCTGGTCGACCAGGTCGTGCAGACCCTGCGCGAGCACGGCGGGCTGACCGTCGCCGAAGTGCCGGGCATCAAGGAGCAGGTCGTGTTCAGCCTGCCGCGCGAGTTGATCAAGGCCGGCGAACCGCATACGGCCAACGCGTTCGACGAAGCCTGAGGATGCTCTGAGCGAAAGGCCGCTCCGGGTTGCGGCCGCGTCACGGCGCGATGCGCCCGCACACGGTCGAAGCGGGCTTCTCGCCCGCGGCCACCCCGCCCCGGGGCAGTCGATCACCCGCTTGGAACCGGGCCGGAGCCACTTGCGCGGCATGCCGCGCGTCGGCCGCTACTTGCAGTGCTTCTCGAGTTCCTCGCGTGTCTGGCGCATCCAGGCCTGGCGCTGTTCTTCGGGCAGGAACTCGCGTTCGCCCTGGGCGTTGATGATCTGGCGCCGCGTCGAGGTCTGCAGGCGTTCGAGCTTGGCGCGCGTGTCCGCGCAGTGTGCCGCGATCTTCTCCGCCTCTTCGCGTTCGCGGGCCTGTTCGGCACGCTCTTCCATGCGCCGCTCGTAGTTCTCTTCGGCGCGCTCGGTGAGCGCGTCGAGTTCGGCTCCCGCATCCTGCGCCGGCGGCGCGGCGCGCGGGGTGATGGTCTCCGCCTCGACATCGCGCGGCGGCTGGTCCGAGAAATGCGTCTTGCCGTCGCTATCCTGCCACTTGTAGATGCCTGCTCCGGACGTCGCCAGCGGCAGCGCCGTCACCGCGGTGAGCAGCACGAGAGCGGACAGGCGGGGCAGGCGATGACCGTGCATGGTGTGCGCTCGTAGGTTGCCGCGCTCAACGGCCCCAGCAGTCGTCCACCGAGTCCAGCTCGGCACCCTGCGTGCCGCGCGAGTCGAGCGTGAGATCGCCGCAGTCCGTGTCATTGAAATGGCCGGGGTGGCTGCTGTCCGTGTTGGGTGAGGCGGTCAGCAGGTAGCTGGTCTGTATGCTGCCAGTGGGGCCGACATCGGCGCTCAGCGTGTAGTGCTGCTCGCCTGAGTAGATCGTACCGGCGCCGTAGCCGAGTTCGGCGAGATCGGCGGTGTACTGGTTGCGGTCGTAGTAGTAGCGCTCCATGCGCGCCGCGGCATCCATCAGCAGCGCCTTGCCGTCGGCGCGCCGCGCACGGTCGACGTACTTGACGTAGGCCGGGTAGCCGATGGCGGCAAGGATGCCGACGATGACGAGCACGATCATCAGCTCGATGAGCGTGATGCCGCGCATCGCGCCGCGTCGGCGCGCGCTGTGCGAGGGCGTGGAGTGGTACATGGAAGATCCTCGGTGACGCGCCTACTCGGCGCGGAATTCCTGCCAGGAAATCTCGCCGTTCCTGATGCCGCCCATGGTCATGGCCTGTTCGCGATCGATCTCGCCTGTCGAGCCCTGCACGAAGACGGTCACCTGGCCCGGCACTTCCTGGTTGCCGATGTGGATGCTCGGCGAGGATGCTAAACCAGCACCCAGGCTGATGCTACCGATGGCCTCGCTGACGCCGTCCGGGCAGTTCTGCGAATCCGCGCAGGTATCGGTGCCAAAGATGCCCGACGGCAGCACCAGACCCGAGTTGTAAGCACGTCCTATCAGTCGGCTTTCGCCCTCCGAACCGCAGAGCTCGGTCGATGGCGTGAACAGGGTCGCCGTCGCGATGCCGAAACTGAGGGTCGGGTTGGTCACCTGGCGTTCAGCGGGATCGGGAGACCCTTCGCGGAATTCGAGCTTCCAGCCGCCGGCGGCGGCGACATCGGCGCCGAATGCATCGTAGGTCGTGTCCTGCGTGCCATCGCCATCGAGGTCGACCGAGCCGTTGGTCAGCGTGATGGCATCGGTCGTGTCCTCGAAACTCGCGTGGTCGAGCAACGGCGGGCTGGACGCACCCGGATCGAAGCCAGGGTTGCCGGGTATCGAGTACTGGTCGATGAACCCGTAAAGCGTCTGTACTTCCGTGGACTCCTTGTCCGCGTTGGTGAACACTCAGATAACGCTTTGATGTGTAATCATTGTAAACTAGATGTGGAAA
>JAPOKK010000373.1 GCA_029977665.1 Pseudomonadota bacterium
CCGCCGCCATCGTTGGCGTGTGCGACCGCGACCATGCCGCTCGCCACCGCGGCCGCCGCGCCGCCCGATGAACCGCCGGGTGTGGGCCCGGGGTCCCAGGGGTTGCGCGTCGGTCCGTAGAGTTCGGGCTCGGTGGTCGGCTTGGAGGCGAACTCGGGCGTATTGGTCTTGCCGCAGACGATGAACCCGGCACGCCGCATGCGCGCGACGAGTTCGGAGTCGCGCGGCGATACATAGCCCTGCAGGTAGCGCGAGCCCTCGGTCAGCGGCGTACCGGCCAGCTCGGCCATCATGTCCTTCAGCAACAACGGCACGCCGGCAAAGGGTTCGTCACCGCGCAGCGCCTTGAGTGACTCGCGCGCGTGGTCGTAGAGCGGGATGACCACCGCGTTCAGCGCCGGGTTGTAAGCCTCGATCGCGGCAATCGCCGCCTCCACCAGTTCGCTCGCGGATACCTCGCCGCGCTTGACCAGCGCGGCCTGCTCGGCCATCGATCGTCGCATCAGTTCATGCATCGGTATCTCCTTGGAGCTGGTCTGAGAATGATTCGTGGCCGAGGTTCAACGTGATCCGCTGACCAGCACACCGGCCGCGTCGAGGGCAGCGATGCGCGCCTGGTCGTAGCCGAGCACCCCGCCGAGGACGGCTTGGTTGTGTTCGCCGAGCAGTGGCGCGGCAAGGTCGAGCCGCTCGGGCTGCGCCGAGAATCGCAACGGGAAGCCGGGCACCGCGAGGGGTCCCATGACCGGGTCCTCGATGTGGCGCACCATGTCGCGCGCACGGAAGTAAGGATGTTCGAGCGCCTCGACCGGGTCGAGCACCGGCGCACACGGAACGCGGTGCTGCTCGAGTGCGGCGATCACCGCGTCGTTGTCGGCGAAGCCCGCCATCCAATCCTCGATCAGGGTGACCAGCTCGGCCTGGCGTGCGGCGCGTGCCGTGGGCTCGGCGTAACGCGCGTCGTGCTCGAGTTCGGGGCGCCCGAGTGCTGCGCACACCGCGCCCCACTGGCGCTGCAGGGCGAGAATGACGACGTAGCCGCTCGGCCCGCGGAACACGCCGAACGGCGCGATCAGTTCATGATGCGCGCCCTGGCGATGCGGATGGTACTTGCCGCCGGTCAGGGTGTGGCCTTGCAGCGAGATGTCGTGCATGTGAAACATGCAGTCGACCATGGAGATGTCCAGCCATTGCCCTTCGCCGGTGCGCGAACGATGGAACAGGGCGTAACCGATGGCCGAGAACGCGTGCACGCCGCTGCTCACGTCGGCGATGCCGATGCCGACCGGCAGCGGTGGCCCGTCGCGCTCGCCGTTCATGTGCATCAGCCCGGAGAACGCCTGCGCCGCCCAGTCGTAGCCGGTCTTGTGGGCGAGCGGGCTGTCACGACCGTAGGCGGAGATCGAGGCCATGATGATGTCCGGCCTGATCGCCTTGACGTCGTCCCAGGCGAGCTTCTTCTTCTCCATCACGCCGGGGCCGAAGTTCTCCAGCACCACGTCGCAGGCCGCTATCAACTCGCGCAGCACGGCGTCGGCGCCGGGCGCGCGCAGGTCCAGCCCGAGGCTCTTCTTGCCGCGGTTCTGCTGGATGAAGTAACCGCTGCGACCGTTCTCCCCGACCGGCAGCAGGCGCGAGGGATCGCCCCCCGGCCCCTGCTCGATCTTGATCACCTCGGCGCCCATCTCGGCCATCAGGCGACCGACCGTGGGGCCGGCCAGGTACTGGGTGAAATCGAGCACCCGGATGCCCTCGAGTATCAACATGGCGAAACCTCCCCTGGAACCGGCCTCAACAGTATTCATGGTCGCGCCGCAGACGCCCATCGGCAGCTCGCCCGGCATGCGGCGCCCGTGAGCCTTCGACGACAGACACGCACAGGCCTGGCCCACCTGCGGGTGTGCGCCGGTAAAACTCCCCGCGTCGAGTGTAACCGCTGTGGCGCCGCCGCCGCTCGCCTCAGGCGGACGGAGCGGCGCCCAATCGTATCGGTGAACATGCGGCCGCAGCACGCAAGAGGAGTTCGAGGTCGAGCGGCTCGCGCGCGAAGCTGACCGCGATACGGACCTCGAATGCGGCGAGCGGGAGTGCCTTGTCGACATCGACGCGTTCGACGAGGCGCTGACACATGCCCATCGCGCCCTCGCCGTTACAGCCCAGTAGAAGCGCGCCGATGCGTCCCGGGCCCAGGTCGCCAACGGGGTCGGCGCCGCGGACGTTCCCCTCGACGAGCTCGCTCAGCGACGACAAGTCCGACAGTGGCTCGGGCATTTTCGGCTCCAGGATGACCAGCGCCGTATCGACGCGGAACCGGCGGCACATCTTCAGCGCGGCGCGCATGCGTTCCTCGAGCAGATCGCGCGCGAAAGGCCCGCGATAATACGCCGCGGCATGGGTACCCCGGTGGTCGGTCAGCTCGCGCTCGACCTGGCGCGCAATGTCGACGAGCGTGTCGATCTGAGCACGCGCCAGCTCGCGCGGCTCGACATCGAGCACGCTCAGCGCGCCGACGCGGCTGCCGTCGCGGCCATGCAGGGGCACACCGGCGTAGAATCGCAGGCGGGGTCCGCCAACGACCAGCGGATCGTGCTGGAAACGCGTGTCGCGTGTCGCATCCGGCACTACGAGGACGTCCTCGTGCAGGACTGCAGCGGGACAGAAGCCCTGCCCACGAGGGAACTCGACGAAGTCACAGCCGCTCGCCGCCTTGAACCACTGGCGGTGCGCGTCGACCAGGCTGACCAGGGCCATGGGCGTAGCGCAGGACTCGCTCGCCAGCTGCGCGAGGCGATCGAGGTGCGGCGTCGGCGGCGTGTCGAGTACACCCAGCTCCTCCACGGCAACCAGGCGCCTGGCTTCGTCGGCGCGCAGGTGGTTGATCGTCCAGTCGCGCGCCGCCTCGGCGGGGAGCGGGCGGGACTCGAGATAGCCCTGCGCGAGATCGCAGCCGAGATCGCGCAGCAGTGCCAGCACTTCCTCGTCCTCGACGCCCTCGGCGGTCGTAGTGAGGCTGAGACTGCGCCCGAGTTCGACCACCGAGCGGATAACCTTGCGCGATTCGAGCGAGGTCCCGCTGGTCATGACGAAGGACTTGTCGATCTTGATCTCCGAGAATGGCAGGCGCACCAGCTGCACCATGGATGAAAAACCCGTACCGAAGTC
>JAPOKK010000264.1 GCA_029977665.1 Pseudomonadota bacterium
CGCGTTCGCGGCGCGTGACGAGCGCGTGCCGCGCGCGACACGCCTGCTGGTATGGCTGGTCGTGGCCTATGCTTTGAGTCCCATCGATCTCGTGCCCGATTTCATCCCGGTGGTCGGGCTGCTCGACGATCTCGTGCTCGTGCCGCTCGGACTGGCACTCGCCATCCGGCTGATCCCGCCCGGCGTGTGGGCCGACTGCCGGGCGCGCGCCGCGCAGGAGAATATCCGCCTGACCCTGAGTCGTACGGCCCGCCTGTGCATGGTCGGTGCCTGGCTCGCGCTGCTGGGCGGCATCGTCGCCTGGCTGTGGCTGGTGCTCGCGCGCTAGGGAATGTTCACCCGGCCGCCTGGCGCGTCGCCAGCGGCTCGACGGTCGGCGTACACGCCGCCCAGGCGGACGGCGCGCGATAGTCATCGACCCAGCGCTGGAACTCGCCCGGCGGCATCGGTCGCGCGATGCCGTAGCCTTGCGCACGACGGCAGCCGAAGCCGATCAGGGCGCTGCCGTGAGCGATGCTCTCCACGCCCTCGGCGACGACCTCCTTGCCGAGCGCCTGGCCGAGGCCGATGATACCGCGCACCAGGTTGCGATCGTGCTCGTCGTCGAGCATGCCGATGACAAAATCGGTATCGATCTTGAGGACGTTCACCGGCAGCCGCTGCAGGTGGACCAGCGACGAGAAGCCGGTGCCGAAATCATCCAGCGCAAAGCGCACACCGCTCGCGGCGCAGCCGCGCATGATCTCGGACACGCGCCCGATGTCGTCGAGCGCGCGGGTCTCGGTGACTTCGATCTCGAGCAGGCCGCGTGCCCGGGGATGCGCGACGAACAGGCCCTCCAGGAAAGGGATGAAGCTGTCGTCGTGCAGCAGCCACGAGGAGACGTTGACGCTGAGCACCAGCTCGAGCCCGGCCGTGCGCCAGTCTTCGACGAGGCTGCAGGCGCGGGCGAGAACGAAGCGGTCGATCTCGACCATCATCGCATCCTGTTCCCAACTCGGCAGGAAGGCGCCGGGTGGCAGCAGTCCCTGCTCGGGATGGCGCCAGCGAATCAGTCCCTCGGCGCCGTAGACCGCGCCACGGACCATGTCGACCTTGGGCTGAAGATAGAGTTCGAGCTGGCCGTCGGCAAGCGCCTCGCGTATCGCGGCGCGCGTTTCGCCCTGGCGGCGGCAGCTGCCGTCGTGCTCGGCGTCGAAGATGTGGTAACCGTTGCGTCCGTCGCGCTTGGCGACGTACATCGCCTGGTCCGCCTGGCGCAGCAGCGCATCGGCGTCATCTTCGTCGCTCGGCGCGAGCGTCACGCCGATGCTGGCATTGAGCTGATAGGTGACGCCGTCGAGATCCTGCGGCGCCGAGATTACCGCCACGAGGCGCTCGAGCATGCCATTGCAGGCAGCGGGGTCTTCGATCCCCGTCAGCAGGACCGCGAACTCGTCGCCGCCCCAGCGGGCGACGACGTCTCCGGCGCGCACGGAGTCACACAACAGGCGCGCAAGCTGCACCAGTACGCGGTCGCCCATGGCGTGTCCGTGGCGTTCGTTGATTCGACGGAAGTCATCGAGATCGAAGTAACACACGGCGAGTTTCTTGCCATGTCGCCGCGCGGTCGCCACCGCGCGGGTGAGGTGATCGATGAACAGGCGGCGATTGGGCAGCTGCGTCAGCGGGTCATAGTAGGCGAGGTGGGCGAGTTCCTGCTCGGCGGCCTCGCGCCTCAGGCTCTCGGCCAGCGCATCGTGGTAGTTCCGCGCATAACGTGCCGCGGCGACGATGAGCATCAGCATGAACAGCACGACGAGAAACGCGAATGGCATACCGAGATCGTGATCGACGCGCGCGAAGCGGAACGCGAGCGGCAACGTCGCGGTGGTGATGAACAGTACCGAGGCCGGCAACTGCACGGCCAGCGTACTGACCGCGCCGGCGCACATGCCGCACACGACAAGTGCCAGAAAGGCCTGGTGCGCGATGTTGTCCGCATCGAACAAGAGCAATCCTGCCGCGCCCCACAGCATGCCTGCGAGCGCGGCGCTCAGGAGATTGAAGCGGGACCAGAAAGCGAGGTCGCCAGCGCCGCCGTGGCGCGCGCGGAACCGCCAGAAGCCGGCGAGCCGTACCACTGCAAGTGCAACAAGCGCGCCATACCAGCCGAGCAGGTAGGGGCTCGTGGCATGGCCTGCGAGCAACCAGCACAGCAGGGAGCCGTTGATCAGCGTCACGGCCACGGACTGCGGGATCGATGCCTGGCACAGACGAATCTGGGCGCTGCGGATCCGGTGTTCGAGCATGCTGGTGTCCCGTGTGCCTGGTACAGTCTGCCGCGCGCGGCGGCTGCGTCCCTGCTCGATGGGCGATACAGGCCGCCTGCCCGGGCGTTTGTTCGACCGTGGTACTGTTTTGCCCCGGCAACGTTCCGTGACTGCTCGGAGGTTCCGAGCGCCGTGCGTCATGTGCATCCACCACCGCGGCGATGCGCGGCAGCCTCGTGCCCGCGACCGCGCTGCGGTCGCCTCGAGCACGCCACTCGCCGCTCTCGCGCGGGCACGACAGGCGCTTGTTGAGGCTGTGGCGGCAAGGCCCTGAAAACATTGAGACGAGCGGCACGCGAGGGCTGCCGGACTCACTCATTCCGGGGAGAATCGCTCCGCGTCGTGGCGGTTTCAGTCGGACAAGTAGTACTCGATGGTCGAGACGACGCGCACTTTCTTGATGTGCTCATTGTTCTTGTCGCGTCCGCTGATCGAGAACTGTCCCTGGCTGGCCTGCTTGATCTTGCCCAGCGTGCTGGCCGAGTCAGCGGCGAATTTGGCCGCAACGGCGCGCGCCTCGCGGGTCGCTTCTTCGATCATCGCCGGTTTGACTTCGTTCAGGCGCGTGAACAGGTACTCGGGCTGGGTTTCGTAATTCTCGCCGACCAGGGCGATGCCCTGCTTGCCGAGCTGCACCAGTTCGACCATCGCCGCGCGCACGGTGTCCACCTGGTCGGAGTACACCGTGACCGCCTGCACGCCGACGTAGCCGAACTCGAAACGTTCGTTGCCGCCGTATTGCTGCGCCAGCTTGTCGGTCACCGCGGGCGGGGCGGCGGTGATCGCCGCCGCCGGGATACCGCGCTTGACGAGGAAGTCGCGCACCGCCGTGGCGTCCGCTTCCAGCGAGCCGTACAGCGCCGTCAGATCGTTGTCCGCGGCCGTGAAGCGGATCGGCCAGATGACGACATCGGCGGGGTACTCGCGCTCAGACAGTCCCTTGACCGTCACCGAGCGTTCGTACTCGCGGTAGTCGAGGGCACTCTGGCCGAGCACGTAGCCACCGGCAACGAGTCCGGCAGCGAGCAGGAGTCCGAGGATGAAGGCGGCGCGTGGCGGCATCGCGATGGCTCCGGTTGACTGGGTTCCTTATAGCCGATCGCGGCATCGCCGGCATCTCGCGGCGGCGGTTCGTTGGCCGTAGTGCACGCGCCGCGGTCATCGGCGCGCCGGCCGCGGCTGCCGCGCGTGCTGTGCCTTGCGGTCGATGGCACGCGGTCGCGCGAGCATCGCGTCGACGCGCGCCGCGTCGAGCGGATCGCGGCCGTCGAGAGCGAGGGCAACGTGGTCGAGCTGGTCGTTACCCCAGAACAGGAGTTCGCCGAGACGCATCGTCGGCACGCCGAACACGCCGTGCGCGATGGCTGCATCGGTCTGTGCGCGCAAGCCGGCCTTCGCTGCGGGCAGCGACGCGGCGTGCAGTAGGGCGGCGCCGTCGAGGCCGGCGCGATCGAGAATCGGGCCGAGGGACTCGGGGGTACCGATCTCGGCGCCATGCGACCAGCCGGCTTCGAAGATCGCGCTGACGACCACGCGCTGCGCGTCACCGCTGACCTCGGGCAAGGCCGTGCGCAGCGCCGGCAGGGGATTGAAGGGGTGGCTGCGCGGCGGGTCGAACTCGAAGCCGTGCAGCGCGGCGTAGCGGTACGCGGACTGGTAGACGAACGTCTTCTTCGGCGGCACCTCGGCCGGGCCCAGCTGGCCCCAGTGGTCGAGCAGCTTGCCGAACACGACGGGATGCACGACGAGTTCGACCCCGCGTTCGTCACACATCGGCAGCAGGCGGCGCCAGGCAAAGTAGGCGTACAGGGAGATGAAGTCGAAGTAGAAGTCGAGGCGTCGGGCTGTCATTGGCTTTGGCGTGGGTAGGGCGGGCCGGCGGTACGGCGTCGACGGCAACCGGTCAGTGCCTGGTGCGGGCTTCGAGTTCGTCGAAGCAGCGCGGAAAGTCGTCGAAGCGCAGGGCGAGCGCCCGCTCGACGCGTGCGGTGACGCAGTCGCCGAGCGCGATGCTGGCGTCGGTCACTGCGGCCTGCTGGTGGCCGGCCGTGGCGTAGGGACGCGCGACCGCTTCGTAGAGCAGGCCCAGGGGGCAGGTGCGCGGACTCGCGGCCACGGCGGCGCGACAGGTCTCGCGGTCCGCGCCGAGGCATTGCATGTACTCCGCTTCGCAAAGGTGCGTGGCAAAGCGGTTCACGAACCTCGCCTCGAAAGCGCTCGGCGTGGACAGGACATCGCGCGCGGCAACGTTGAAGGCGGCGCCCGCCAGCCAGGCGGAGAGGAATCCCGCGACAGTCTCCCTAGTGCACGGCCTGCGCCGGGCAGCCCTCGGGCGGGAGTGTGTGGCGGCAGATCTCATGTGTCCGATCTTAGCCGTCTTCGCCCGGTATGCGTCCGGTCCGGGTCGCCAGCCCGGGCCACGGTTACGATCTTTGACGCTCGTCGCCAGCAGGTGGCGCGGGGCTCTGCGGCTCGCCGCGCAGGGGCTGGCCGAGCAGGCGGAAGAAGCGCTGCTCGGGCGCGTCGCGGAACGCCGGCAGCCCCAGCGTCATGTTGTCGTGGCCGCGTGCGGGCTGCGCCCGGTAGGTGCCGAGCACGCGGTCCCACCAGGGGAAGTTGAAGCCGAAATTGCAGTTGCGCTCGGTACCATCGAGCGAATGGTGGACGCGATGCATGTCGGGCGTCACGACCAGCAAGCGCAGGACCCGGTCCAGCCGCGCCGGCAGCGCGAGGTTGGCATGGTTGAACAGCGAGGTCGCATTCAGCAGCACTTCGAAGAGCAGCACCGCGAGGGCCGCCGGGCCGAGCAACAGCACGACAGCGAGCTTGATCGCGGCCGAGACGAGGATCGAGGCGGGGTGAAAGCGGACGCCGGTGGTCACATCGAGGTCGACGTCGGCGTGGTGCATGCGATGCAGGCGCCACAAGGCGGGGACGACGTGAAACAGGCGATGCTGCCAGTAGATAGCGAAGTCGAGCACGAGCACGGCGAGCGCGATCTCGAGCCAGGCAGGCAGGTCGACTTGGTTCAGCAGGCCCCAGTGGCGCGACGCGGCCTCGATCGCGAGCGCGGCCGCGGTGAGCGGCACCAGCAGCCGCACGACCAGCTGGCTTGCCAGGGACATGCCGAGGTTGGCCGGCCAGCGCGCCGCGCGGGCC
>JAPOKK010000008.1 GCA_029977665.1 Pseudomonadota bacterium
CTTCTATCACCTAAAAGCTGGACCAGGAATTCCGGGCTGGGTCACCCCGGGCAAGCCCGCCTTGGCCAGGCCAATCCCGATACCGACCTGGCTCGACGCGGGACCGGGCAGGAACTGGCACAGCGCGACCAGGTCGCTGTAGGTCGCCTCGTCCAGCCAGCGGCGACGAACGCGTCGCGGAAGTAGCCGAGATGAGCGATCGGTCCGCCGAAGGAGGTGAGGCCCAGGCGAAGAAAGACGACGAAGACCTGCCAGGTGGTCTGGCGGCCGCTACCGGGTATCGGCTCCGTCATGAAGGTTCGCCGTCCCTGCGCTCGATCTCATTCGGCGCCAGGCGGTGCGTAATGCGCTGGCAGCGGGCCGCTGAGCGCCGCGAGAAAGTCTGTGATCTCGCGGATCGCCTGCGGGGACAGCGTCCGGCCGAGCTGCACGCGGGCCATCACGGCAACCGCTTCGCCGAGCGCGTCCACCGAGCCGTCGTGAAAATAGGGGCCGGTCTTCGCGACGTTGCGCAACGGCTGTACCCGGAACTTGTCGCGATCCGCCTCCACGCCCGTCCTGGCCATCAGACCGGTATCGCCTGCATCCGATCCGGTATGGGGGCGATAATCCTCCACCACGCCGAAGCGCTGCAGGCTGCCGCCACCGAACAGCGGCCCGGCATGGCACCCGCCGCAACCGGTCTCGATGAAGCGTTGCAGTCCTTGCTTCTCACGCGCACCGAGTGCGGCGTCGTCGCCACCGAGCCAGGCGTCGAAAGGCGCGGGCGTGAGCAGCGTTTCCTGGTAGGCCTGAAGTGCGCGGGCGTAGTGCTCGGCGGTGACCGGGTCGGGTTCCGCGGGATACGCTGCCGCGAACTGGCCGGCATAGCCGTGGTCGCGCAACGCGGCCTCCAGGGCTGCCCGGTCGTCGAAGCCCATGGAGCCCGTGATCGAACCCAGCGCCTGCTCCGCGCCCGAGGCGCGGTCGGCCAGCCAACGCAAGCCGGCGCTTGCCCGCTGGGCGTTCAGCACGGATTGCGCGTGGCGCCTGGTCAGCTTGCCGCGCGCATCCGGCGAGCGCTTGCGCCGGTCGGCACCCGAGTCTGCGCGCAGATGGCAGCTCGCGCAGGCAGTCTTGCCGTCAGCGGACAGGCGCGGATCCCAGAACAGCGCCCGACCGAGCTCAATTTCCGGCGCGGCCACGGTTTCCGGGGCCGCGGCTGCTATCGCGCCGAACAGGGATGCCGCCTGCTCTCGCAACGTGTCATCGGCGGCGGCGACCACGTGCGCAGCCAGCGTCGCGGCGACTGCCAAGAGCACCCGGACCCGTGAGCGGCTTGGCGATGGCAACGGCATGCAGTCTCCGGCAGGTAACGCGGTTCAGCAGCGGTGGGCGCAAGGGTTCAATGCGGGCATGGGGCAATACGATAGCGCATCCCGTGATACCGACCACCAATGACCGATGCCCCATGCCAACGCCCTACGCATCGACACCGTGTCCGTCGTCGAGCGGCGCCCGAGTCTGCGCCGGATGATGTTCCTCTTCATCGCTTGCCGCTGCGATCGCCCGCCAGGCCCGAGGTGACGCGAAGCCCCTACGTGATACAGCAAAGGGCGACGACGCCGGGCAGGAACTGCGACGCGCCCGGCGATTCCCGCGGCCGGCTAGATGTCTTCGAAATTACCGTGCCGCCCCTTACCGTCGGCGAAGCGCCGGGCTCCTGCCACGCCCTCGGCGGCGACCATCGCCGCGCTGATGCGCCACTCCGAACGCAGTCCATCGAGTTCACTCAGTCCCTCTTGCGCGTAAACCGATGCACGATCGGCTCGCAGGCAGCCTTGCGGGAACTTCGCGATCTCCGCCGCGAGCGCTTCCGCAGCGGCCCGCGCCTGGCCGTCCGGGACGACGCGATCGCAGGCGCCGATACGCAGCGCTTCCTCGGCCGGCAGCTTGCGGCCGGTAAGGATCAGGTCGAGCGCGCGACCGCGCCCGACCAGGCGCGGCAGGCGCACGGTGCCGCCGTCGATCAGCGGCACGCCCCAGCGCCGGCAGTACACACCGAAGTACGCGCTCTCTTCCATCACGCGCAGGTCACACCACAGCGCGAGCTCGAAGCCGCCCGCCACCGCCGGCCCCGCGACGGCCGCGATCACGGGCTTGCTCAGCTGCAGCCGGCTCGGTCCCATCGGGCCGCGCGGGACGCTGCCGTCGTCGCCGAAATCGAGCGCCGCCAGCGGATTCTCCTCGCCGGCCAGTTCACTCGCGGATTTCAGATCCCAGCCGCCGCAGAACGCACCGCCCTCGCCCCAGAAGACGGCGACCAGGGCGTCATCATCGGCTTCGAACTCGAGGAAGGCCGCCGCCAGCGCCTCGGCCGACTCGTTGTTGACGGCGTTACGCACTTCCGGCCGGCTGTTGATGACCGTCGTCACCGGCCCATTCTTCTCTACGCGTACTGTCATGATGTCTTCCCGTTCAGTCCTTCTTCGCGATCAGCCGATCGAGTTCGGCGATCAACGCGCGCGCCTCGTCGCCCTCCGGGATGGGGCGTCCCGAATCACGCCATGCGACCGCCTCCTTGAAACCATGTGCCTGGGCATGGCGGCGGAACCACAGGCCTTCGGGATTATGACGGGTGATGCCGTCAAACACCGTCGCGAGCGTCTGGCTGGCGAGCAGGCCCATGCGTTCGACGGCTTCGTTCACGATCATTTTCTGCATCTGCAACATCCCGATAGGAACACTCGCCATGCGCGCGGCGAGCGCATCGACCGCGGCGTCGAGATCGGCTGCCGGCACGGCTTCGCTGACCAGTCCCCACTCGCAGGCCGTGCGGCCGTCAATCAGGTCACCGGTCAGCAGCAAGCGCTTGGCACGCTCCGGGCCGAGACGGTACGTCCAATGCGCCGTCGTCGGGCAGCCCCATACCCGGGTCGGCATGTAGCCGATACGCGCGTCTTCCTCCATCACGACCTGGTCGCAGCACAACGCGATGTCCGAGCCGCCCGCAATGGCGTACCGGTGTACCCGCGCGATGGTCGGCTTGGGCGAGCGCCACAGGGCCATGAAGTCGTCCGTGTAGCGCCGCATGGCTCGGTAATCGGCCATCGGGTCCCATGGCTCGCGCTCCTGCTTACAAGGATGCTCGCCGGCCGCCTCGCCGAACAGGCCGATGTCGTAGCCGGCGCAAAACGCAGCGCCTGCTCCCTGCAGGACGATGACATGGATGTCGTCATCGTCGTTGGCAAGTTCGACGGCTGCGCGAATCTCACCCGGCGTATCGAACGTGATCGCGTTCAACCGCTCCGGGCGATTGAAGGTGATGCGGGCCACGCGCTCGTTGGCCGCGTCCCGCGTCACCGTCAACGTCTTGAACGCGACCGCAGCGTCGAGTTCGCTGCCCGGAACCGTATCGTGCAAACTCATCGGTCAGCCTCCTCCGGACTTACAGGATTCGTTTCGCGGGTCGGCGCCGGTCGCCGCGTGGCATGAACGCCGAGCGCCAGCCCGATGGGATCACCGCCGGCGGCAAAGCCGGCCCACAGCAGGTAGGGAAAGGTGAACATGCCGCCCCACACAACGCTCATCACACCGAACACGTGTCCCCGGCCGGTGAATCCCTCGCGCCAAGAGATCCAGGCACCGAGCAGGACCAGGTGCAGCAACAAGTCGGTGTTGAACTGGGAACGCCAATCCAGCGGCACGAGATCCGGGAAGAAGGTTGCGGGCCAATTGCAGCCGTGACCGGCCGCCGCCGCGATGGAGACGGCAAAGATGGCGACGGTGAACAAGACCAGCAGGGTGTTGAAAGGGCGCATACCGGGGACCTGCGTAGTAGGGTGTGTGGTTACGGCGCGATTTGCGACGGATTCAATGCTGGCCAAGCGGCAGCGTCACGACCAGGCCGTCCATGACCGGCGTCACCGTGACCTGGCATCCGAGCCGGCTCGCCGGCGTGACGCCGTCCGCGAAGCCCAGCATGTCGCGCTCGGTCTCGGAGCCGGCTTCGCCTATAACGCTGCGCCACGCGTCAGCGACGTAGAGATGGCAGGTCGCACAGGCACAGTTGCCGCCGCAATCGCCGTCGATGCCCGGGATGCCGTTGTCGACCGCCGCGGCCATCAGGTTGGTGCCGTCTTCGACGTCGACCTCGTGGCGCGTGCCATCGTGTTCGATGTAGGTAATGCGTGTCATGTTCATCCTTCCTTTAGGTATCTTGCCGATCGCCTCACGCGTTCCAAGGCACCAGGCGTACCGGGAGCTCGGAGTAGCCCATGATGATGTTGGAGCGGACCCGCACCGGGTCACCCACCACCTCCACCATGCGGAAGCGCTCGAGGATCTCTTCCCAGGCGACGCGCAATTGCAGTTCAGCCAGGCGATTGCCGACACAACGATGGATGCCGAAACCGAATGACAGGTGGTTGCGCGGCCGCTCGCGGTCGACGATGAAATCGTTCGGGCGCTCTATCACGCGTTCGTCGCGATTGCCCGACAGGTACCACATGACCACCTTGTCGCCCGCCTGGATACGCTGCCCGCCGAGTTCTACATCCTCGAGTGCGGTGCGCTTCATGTGCGCGAGCGGCGTCTGCCAACGGATGGCCTCGGGGACGAAGCTGGCGATGAGCCCGCGATCGCGGCGAAGCTTCTCGTACTCGTCGGGGTGCTGGTTGAGCGCAAGCACGCTGCCGGTCAGGGTATTGCGGGTGGTGTCGTTGCCGCCGACGATCAGCAGCAAGACGTTGCCCATGAACTCGGCCCGGCTCATGTCGCGCGTCTCGGGTGCGCTCGCGAGCATCGACACCAGGTCGTAACCGCCTGGCTTGCCGGTGCGCTCCCGCCACAGGCGGCTGAAATACTCGCCCATATCCTCGAGTTCGGCGCGGCGCGATTCCCAGCTTTCGACGATCCCGCTGCCGGGGACCGACACCGAGATGTCCGACCAGCGCGTGAGCATGCGTCGATCTTCGAAAGGGAAGTCGAACAAGGTCGCCAGCGTGCGCGTGGTCAGTTCGACGGAGAAGGCATCGACCCAGTTGAACGCCTCGCCGACCGGCAGGTGATCGAGAATATCGACGCAGTTCGCGCGTATCTCGCTCTCCATCTTGCGCAGGTTCTCGGCGCCCACGGCCGGGCTCACGGCCTTGCGCGTGACGTCGTGGCGCGGCTGGTCCATCGCGATGAACATCGGCAGCTGGAATGCTTCTTCTTCGATGAAGAACATCTCGTAACCGAGAATGTGGCCGCCGCGCGCGTGGTCCGAGGAGAACACCTTGTGGTTGGTGTCCACCGCCATGATGTCGTGGTAGCGGGTCACCGACCAGAACGGACCGTAGTCCGATCCGGGCGTGAAATGCACCGGCGCCTCTGCCCGCAGGCGTTCGAAGTAAGGCAGCACCAGGTCGTGCTGGAAGAGATCCGGGTCGCTCATGTCGATGGCATCGAGTGGGAGGCTGTACGGATCCGAGACGGCTCTGGCAACGTTCATGCGTTGTTCTCCGGCTGACGGTGGCTGCGCGGCGCCGGCGTGCCCGGCGGAACATGCATGCAAACTACCGTGGCGCCGGCATCCGGGCTTGTCCGCCAGGGAACGGGGGCTTGTCTGGGAGCGAACTCGCGCAAGTTCCCGCCGCCGCACGAGGCGGTCCGTTGTGCGATAAGAATGGACAACTGCCGGCGCTTTGCTGCCATTATTCCGATTGCCGCCGACGGCTTGGAGAGTAAAGCACATGAACGCGAGCGAATTGAGTGGACTGCGCAAGATTGGCGGTGCCGAGCTTAGCCATACGATCAGCGCGGCTCACCTGTCGTGGTGCTTCGACCCTGCCCAAACCCGGCGGCTGGAGGCCAGCCTGGCGCTGCGCAGTCTGGGCGCGCTACGCCTGGCCCGGGTTCGCGTGACCGAATGGAGCGGCCGGCGCTCAACGCGCGAGATTCGCGCGAACCCGGAACCCTACCTCACCGTCCTGATGCCTTTGCGCGGCTCAATCGAGCTGGCTTCCGAACAGGGATCTCAACGCGTTGGAAAACACGAACTGGGGATCTGGGACAGCACCCGGCCGATGTCTTTCGCGATCGGGCGCACGAGCCTGGAAATGCTCTCGGTGCTCGTACCGCAGCGCCTTCTGCGTGCGAGCCGCTCCGACTGCGCCGGTCAACACTGCTCACGGATCGGCCGTGACAACGTCCTGTCCGAGTTATGCGTTCGGCATATGACCACGCTCGCTCGCTTTCTCGACGACGAGCTACGGCCCTATGAGCTCACGATCAGCGACCTCACCACAAGCATCTTCGATGCATTACTCGCAGGCGAGCGCGGCGGCCTGCGCGATCGGCACCGGCTGCTGGCCGATATCAAGGAATACATCGAGTGCTATATCGTCGAAGACACACTGTCGGCCGCGACCATTGCTGACGCTTTCGACATCACGCCACGCTACGTCCATAAACTGTTCGAGCCAGGGGGCTGCTCGGTACGGGACTGGATCCTGCGCCGGCGCGTGGAACGCAGTACTAGCGATCTCGAGCAGAGCCGGGACAGCGTGACGACCATTGCGTACAAGTGGGGATTCAAGGATCTCGGGCATTACAGCCGGGTATTCCGGCGCGTATTCGGACTCCCGCCAAGCACCTGGCGTCTCTCGCGCGCGAGCCGCAACAGCGTACCGTGACAGCGAGCAAGGCGATTACCAGCGCCGGTAACATCCACACCGGCAGCGGAACCGGTATCGCCGGCCCCGCTTCCAGCAGCGGTGACGGATCGACACCGTCAACCAGGCCATCGCCATCGGTATCCGGGTTGTTCGGATCGGTATCGATTCCAGCCGTGTAATCGGAGGGATCGCCGTCCATTGCGACCTCCTGCAGATCGCTCAGCCCGTCGTCGTCGGTATCGAACAGGTAGGTGTGGGTTCCAAGGACATGCTCAAGCTGATTATCGAGCCCGTCGCCATCGATGTCGGGATCGCTGCCGTCGACGATCGCGTCGCCGTCCTGGTCCACGGCGACGTGAAACAAGCGGAAATCACCAACGATATCCTGATCGGCCCGATAGACGGCGCGCGCGCCGTCCGGTGTCAACACGAACTTGTCGACGCGGCCGCCCGAAACCACCGGCGCATTCAAGTGCACCGGTGCCACCCCGCCGGTGATCGGTACGCTATAGAGCGCATCTGCGCCGTCGCCATAGTTGGCCACGTAGACAAGGCGGCTGCCGTCGGCCGTGATGGCGAGCTGCGCGATACCGGTCAACGGACCGGCGCCCGGCGGCGGCCGTGTCAGGAGCACGGGGACGCCACCCGCGACAGGCACGCTGTAGGCGCCGGCGATCGCGCTTTGCTGGTTCAGCTGCCGCCCGAGCAGGTAGACAACCCGGGCGCTATCCGGGGTAAGCGCGAAACCCAGCACCTCGTTGTCACCTGATGCGACGTTGAGTTTGACCGCTGCCTGCGCCCCATCGATCGGTACGCTGTAGAGTTCGGTCCGGTCCCACGTGTCCTGGTCGGCCAGGTAGACCACGCGTGTGCCGTCCGGGGTCGGGGCGAACGTCTCCACGTCGCCGTTCTCCACGAGCGTCGCGCTGAGCTTGACCGCTGCGCCACCACTGAAGCGCACGCTGTACAGCTCGGTGACACCATCGATGTCCTGGTCGGCCAGGTAAACGAGCCGTTGACCGCCGGGCGAAGCAGCGACGGCCAGGCTGCCGGCCTGGCCGCCGGCGACGAGCGCAGCGTTCAACTTCAGTGGCGGCGCGCTCCCGTCGATCGGCACCCGATAGATCTCGTTGACCCCGACGACGTCCTGATCACCGCTGTAAATCACCGTGAAGCCGTCTGGCGCTATCGCGACGAAACCGATGTTGCCGCCGGCGGGCAATGGCGCGTTCAAGCGCAGCGGCGTGCCTCCTCCTGCGATCGGCACGCTGAACAGCTCTCGCGGACTCGTCCCGTCTACGCGAGCCAGGAACAGTGCGCGACTGGAATCGGGCGTGATCGGTGTGCCGCTGAAAACGTCTCCGCCGGTGCCGAGCACCTGGTTCAGCTTGTAAGCGGACGAGGACCCGTCGATCGGTGCCGCATACAACTCTTCCACGTGGGGGCTGTCCTGCGCGGCGCCGTAGAGCACCCGGCTGCTGTCAGGTGCGATCTCGAACCCCTGGACGATCCCTCCCTGCGGCAACGGGGGATTCAGCTGAGCGACCGTGCCTCCGGCGGTCGGCGCGCTGAACAGGTTGACCGGCGCGTCCGCGTCGCTGCGTGCGCGGTAGACCACGCGTGTGCCGTCCGGACTGATGCTCACCGTCGAGAAGATCTTGCCTGTTCGTGGCAACGGCGCACTTATGCGTAACGAGGCTGCGCTTGCATCGAGCGGCACGCTGAATACTTCGTCTAGCCCGTCGACGATTTCGTCGGCAAGGTAGACGGCCCGGCGACCGTCCGGGGTGATCAGAATCTCGGTGCTGACGCTGCCACCGGTGACAAGGTCGCCGGACAGGCGCGTGTCCCCGCCGGCAGCGTCCAGCGCGGCGACGAAGAGCTCCGGCACACCCGGCGACCTCTGGTCCGCGAGGTATACGACGTGGCCGGTCAGGCTGGCCGATGAGAAGGAGTCAACGCCCCACGCGGCGTCCCCGAAACCGCCGTTGAGTTTGACCGCAGCGCTCGTGCCGTCGACCGGCGCGCTGTACAGTTCGTGCGGACTGCCACCGTCATCGTTCGTCCGATAGATCACGCGCGTGCCATCGGCAGAAAGCGCGAACGAAGCGTGTACATAGCCGCCCGGCTGGAGCGCCCCGTTCAGGGTCACCGGCGCACCGCCGGCAGTGCCGACGCTGAACAGATCGTAGCGGTCCCGCTCGTTGCCGTTCGCGCCGTAGACCAGGCGGGAGCCGTCAGGTGTGAAGCGGAAACCGGCAATCGATACGCTGCCTCCAGCGGGCAGAGGACCGTTCAGCTTGGTGGGTGTGCGACTGCCGTCCACGGCCGCGAGATAGAACTCCTCGCGGTTGTCGACGTCCTGGTCGGCGCGATACACCACGCTGGTACCGTCCGGGCTCAGCGCGAAGCGGCTGACGTCGCCGCGGTTGACCAGAGGGCCGTTGATGCGCACCGGCGCCGCGCTGCCGTCCACCGGAACCGAGTACAACTCGATGACGTCGTTGATCGCATGATCGGCGCGGTAGACCACGCGCCGGCCGTCGGCGCTGAAGCGAAATCCGTCGCCGTACTGGTAGGTCAGCTCGGCGAGCACATCGCCGCCGGCCGGTGGTGTCGGAGTGAGCCTGGTCGCCGCACCGCTGCCGTCGGCCGCAACGACGTAGAGCTCGAACACCTCGTCGATGTCCTGGTCGGCCCGGTAGACGACGGTGGCACCATCCGGACTTACCTGGAACCCGACATCGGGATTGACCAGGTTGCCGTCGGCAGTGCTGCCGCCCGCGACGAGCGTGCCGTTGAGCTTGACCGGCTCGCTCCCCTCGGCGGCCGGCACGCTGTAGAGCTCGATCTTGTCGAGCGCGTCCTTGTTGGCGCGAAAGAACACGCGCGAACCGTCCGGTCCAACCACGAAGTTCGGGATCACGCCGCCGCCGCTCGTCATCGTCCCGCTGAGCTTGCTTGGTTGCTGTGCGCCGTCTACCGCCGCGACGTACAGGGCGTCCGATGCGGCGCCGTCCTGGTTGGCGCGATAGATGACACGCGCCGAATCCGGCGTGAACCGGTACTCGGCGACGCGGCAAGCGAAACCCGCGCATGCGCCGGGGACGAACGCCGGATTCAATCTGCGCGCCGGCGCCGCACCGTCAATCGGGACACTGTAGAGTTCCTCGATCCCGTCCGTGTCCTGATCGCCGACGAACGCAACACGGGTACCGTCCGGACTGATCACGAAAGAGATCACGTCCGCAGCAGCGTGTGCCGGCTTATCGAGGCGTGTCGAGACGCCTGGATTCGCCAACATCACGCTGTACAGTCCTCGCTCGCCGTCGATATCTTCGTCGGCGATGTAGACCGCCCGCGTGTGATCGGGCGTGACGGCATAGCGGAACACCTGCCCTGTCGCCGTTTGAAAACCGGGCGTGAGGGCGAGCACTTCGCGCGCCGCGGCGGGGGCGGCGAGTACGCTCACGAGCGTCCACGCCAACAGCGCCGCGGCGATCGGCATGGCTGGATCGCGCATCGGCCCGATTATGCCGCGCCACTGGGCATCGGATTGTGAAACTCTGCGAACAGCGTTAGCCCGCCGCCAACACGGCGGCGGGAAAGTACCTTCTCCAACCTGGTCTACCGGCCCCTGAAGCAGGACGCGCTCCCTTGGAATACGTCCGCGGTCACTTCGTCATAGCGGCAAGCACCAGGCCACTGTAAACCCCCATGCGCTCGAAGCTGTAGCTGTCTTCCATCAGGCCGGTCGACAGGAAACACAAGGTCGTATCGCGGCCCGGATCGACGATGAAGCCCGTGGAGCCCGCGCCGAAGCCACCGAAAGCATTGGCGGAGTTCATGACGCTGAACGGCCCCGGGGTGTTGCCCGTGCCGCGTACGAAGAAGCCGCAGCCGATGCTCGCCGGGTACTCGATCCAGTTGCGCACCCCGATCCACATGTCGAACAGCACGTTGCGCAACGTGCCCGTGTGGTTCTGGGCGCAGAAGTCGAGCATGGCGGGAGAGAGGATCCGCGTGCCCTCGAGGATCCCGCCGCCGCGCAGCATCTCCGCGAAGCGATGCAGATCCTGGATGCTCGTCATGCAGCCACCGCCCGGAACTTCGCAGCCCGGCATCGCGAGCAGGGCGCCGATACCCTCCACGGCTTCCGGAGGTAACAAGGCAGGCAGATCCTCGTAAGCGACCTTGACCGGGCACAGCCGATCGGCGAGGTCGGCGCGCGGGCCGAGACTGGTGCTGGTCATACCCAGCGGTTCGAAGAGATCTTCGCGCAGCATGTCTGCGTACGTGCGGCCGCGGCCGTCGACCGCACGGCACATCGCGGCAATGATGCTATGGCCGAGCAGAATCGAGTAGTTCACGCGCTCGCCCGGCTGCGATTCGAGCGGCAGCGTACAGGCGTAGTCGACCAGTTTGTCGATATTCGTCAGCACTTCCGGCGGTACCGGCGGGATAGCCGACTGGATGCCGCTGGTGTGGGTCAGCAGGTGATACAGGTTCACCTTCTCCTTGCCGAGATTGTCGAAACCCGGGATCACTTCCGCAACCGGCGCATGCAGCTTGAGCAGGCCGCGTTCGACCAGTGACAACGCCAGCACGTTGGTGAACTGCTTGGCCACCGACATGGTGGCGAAAACCGCGTCGGCACCGAGCGCGCGCCCGGCGGCCTTGTCGGCGTGGCCTTCGACGAGATGGAGTACCGGCCGTCCGCCGCGCGCCGCGATCAGGGAAATGCCATGGCAGCGCCCGGATTCGATGTCCGAGAGCGCCATCTCGCGCACCCGCGCGAGCCGCGCCGGGTCGAAGCCCAGGGCTTCCAGATCGTTGTCATTCACCGCGCTCAGCGCGCTCCGTGGCTTGGCCATGGTGTCGTCCTCCCCTGCCTGTCATGCCTCGAATCATCATAGCCGATAGGCAGCGGCAGGCACCTATCGCCTCTAACGTGCGTCGTCCGCCTGGGGATGCAGAAAGAACCAGGCGGCGCAGCCCAACGCGATCGCGAGTGGCCCGGCAATCAAGTAAGGGGCGCCGGCGCCCAGGTGTTCGAGGGCGGTTCCTGCCCACAAGTGCGACAGCACTGCGCCGGTACTCATCACGGTGCCCAGCAGGGTTTGTCCCGTCACACGCAGGCGCGCGGGCACCTCGCCTTCGACGTAGAGCTGCATACCGATGATGAGGCCGACCACCACAGCACCGTGGATGAGCTGGATGCCGAAAATCCAAAGCACGTTCGGCGCCACGGCGGTAACCAGCCAGCGCAAGCCGTCGAGGGCGATGCCGGCCGCGATGAGGCCCCGCGCGCCCACCCGGCGCAGACCCGCACCAGCGAAATAGATTAGTGGGATCTCGAGGAGCAGCATCGGGATCCAGAGGCGACTGATGGTTTCAATGGTGCCACCGCGGTCGGCAACGAATACGGGGAACAGTGCGATGGGTCCTGACAACAGACCGAAGGCGAACAGAGCCAATATCAGCAACCTGCGGTAGGCGGCACGTCGCAGCAAGTCGCCCAGGTCCTCGCGCCGCGCGCGCACGGAGATGGCCGGCGATGGCGGTACGCGAAGCAGCACCAGGGCCGCGCTCAAGCAGAGCGCGGCGGCTATGGGGAAGACCAACTCCAGTCCCCGCATGCTTTCAGACATCGCGGTCTCGCCACGCAGCAATGGGAGCAACGCGGGAAAAGCGAGGATCATGACGAGATAACCGACAGTACCCCAGGCGCGCAGGCGCCCGAAGCGTATCGCCCCACCCGGACCGAGTACGGCGAAGGACAGCGAAGCAGCGACCGCCATGGCCGGGGCCGCGAAGGCCGCCAGGAAGGCCAGGCACAACAGCAGCACCGGGAAAGTCGTCGCTTGAGGCACGAGGTAGTAGCCGAGCGCGGCACCGCAAGCAAGCGCGAACAAAGTACCCCTGCGGCGGCCGGTTCGATCGGCCCATTGGCCCCACAACGGTGACGCGATGATTCCCACCAGGGGTTGCATGGCCAGCGCGAGGCCGAGCTGAGTGCCACTCAGACCCACGTTGTGGCGGAAATAGAGGCTGAGATAGGGAAAGATCACCCCTAGCCCCGCCATGTACAAGAACCAGAAAGCCGCGACGGGGAAGGCGCCAGTGCGCACGGGGGAGGTCATGGTTCGCCGATCATCGAAGTCCACTCGAGCAAGCGTCCGAGCTGCGCAATACGCAGCGTCCGTTGATCGACGATCGATCGACAACCCGCCGTGTGCCAGGGCGCCTGAACACGCTGTCGACGAGCCCTGTCGCGATCAACTGGAGACACCAGACCGGCGGCCCTTGCCTGTTCTGTTGCCTTCTCGCATCACCTGAACGCTTGCCGCTGGACCGATGCCGGCAAGGGGGTAGAGCAGATCACGTCGCAGACCGTCCGCGGCGCCTGCCTCACTCACCGCGCAGTTCCGCGATCGCCTCGCGCACTACGCACTCGAAGTAGCGTGCGCCGACAGGCAGCAAGGCCTCCTCGAAATCGAACTGCGGGCTGTGCAGCGGAATATCGGGTTGATCGGCGCGGCGCGCACCGAAGCGCACGTAACATCCCGGTGCGCTGGCCAGGTAGAACGAAAAGTCCTCGGCGCCCATGCTCGGCATCTCGTGCGTCATCACGCCCGCCTCGCCGACCGTCGCGACGGCAGCACGGCGGGCGATGGGGACCGCTTCGGCCGCATTGACCACGGCCGGGTAGTGCTTGTCGAACGTCACCGAGATTTGTGCGGCGAACGCCTCGCCGGTGTGCTGTGCTATCTCGCGCATGCGCTCGGCCAGACGCGGCACGCCATCCGGCGCGGTGGTGCGGATGATCCCCTCGAGCATCGCGCGGTCGGCAATGACATTGTGGGCGCTGCCCGCTTCGAGGCGGCCGATTGAGAGCACGGTCGGATGGAAAGCATTCGATTCGCGCGTGATCAGCGCTTGCAGCGCCATGACCAGCGCGGCGCTCGGGATCACCGTGTCCGAGCCTTCGTGCGGGCGCGCGCCGTGGCCGCCGCGCCCCTGGATGCGGAACTCGAACCGGTCGGACTGTGCCGCGACCAGGCCCGAAGGGATCATGATCTGCCCGAGCGTGTAGTGCCGGGTCATGTGTCCCCCGAACACCATCGACACGCCGTCCATGGCACCGCGCTCGACCATGAGTTTCGCACCGGCGCCGCCCTCTTCCGCCGGCTGGAAGATGGCGACCACGTTACCCGGCGGCGGATCGGCGCGTAAAAGGTCCAGGGCGCCGATCACCATCGTCATGTGACCATCGTGGCCGCAGGCGTGCATACGCCCTGCATGGCGCGAGCTGAACGGCAGCCCGGTCTGTTCGACGACCGGCAACGCATCCATTTCCGCGCGCAAGGCGATGGTCGGTCCGGCGCTGTCAGCGCCTGCAATTCGCGCCACGATGCCGCCGCCGGGACCGTGGTACTCGTAGCGTATTTCGCGCGCCTCGAGCTCATCGACGAGGCGCGCCGCGGTGAGCTTCTCCTCGTAGCCTAGCTCAGGGATCTGGTGCAGCGCGCGCCGGAGCGCGACGAGCTGGTCGAGCATCTGTCGTGGATCGCCCGTCATGGGATCGCGGCCTCGCGGCAATCTGGTCAGACAGCATACCGGTGACGTCCGTACACGGCACCGCCCAAGGGGCGGCCAGGCTGACCTCGATCATGTCCTGGGTCTGCGCCGCCCGTGTCAATGATGTCGTACGGCTCGCGCGAAGCCGGCGCCGGCGCTGCGTGCCGGGCAGGCGCGCGGCTTCACGCGCCTGCGGGTCGTTCACGGTAATAGTTCACGATCCACGGTTCGGGCGCGCCCGAACCGGTCCTTTCGTACTGACACCGACTGGCCTCCCGGCGCTAGCTTCGGTCCCGTGTTCACGGCATCGATCCCCTTCACAGGAGACCTTCCAATGTACGGGCGAATCCTCCTCCTGCTGCTTGGCAGCGTCGTCGCAGGTACCACGCACGCGACGCTCATCACCCACGAGTTCACGAACCTCGGCGGCAATACGTGGCAGGCCGAGTACGTGGTCGCGAACGACACCCTGACCGTGGCGATCGAGGAGATCACGATCTGGTACGACCTCGGGGTCTACGAGAACATCGTCGCCGTGGGGGCGCCGCCGGATTGGGATGCGATCGCCATCCAGCCCGATCCGCTGCTTCCCGATGACGGTTTCTACGATGCCCTCGCGCTCGGCGCCCCGCTGGCCCCGGGGGGCAGCCTGGGCGGTTTCGTCGTACAGTTCGACCTGATCGGCGCCACGGCGCCGGACAGCCAGTTCTTCGAAGTCTTCTGGAACGGCTTTTTCGACAGCGACAGCGGCTTCACCGTGGCGGCGCGGACCGGGCCCGGACCGGTCCCGATGCCGGAACCGGGCAGCCTCTGGCTCGCGGCGCTCGGTACCCTCGGTCTCGCGCGTCGCCGGCTGGCGCGGCAGGTGGTCTCGTGAGCGGCCGGGGCTTCGGCCGCCTGATGGTGGCGCTGCTGCTGGTGACTTCCGCACCGCTCGGCGCCGAGGAGATCAGCACCAGCATCGAAGTCGTCGAAATGACGTTGGTCGAGCGCCGCCGCGTCAGCCGCACGCACTTCGACTATTACTTCGACGTCACCTTCGTCAACAACGGGGAAGCCGTACGCGGCGCCCGCGCGGTGGCGCGTAGCGACTCCGGCGCCATCGGCGTCGAGACGGGCAACATCCGCATCGGCGACATGCCCGACGCGACGCCGCTCGCGGGTGACCGGCGACTGCTGCTCACGATCGATCGGCGCACGCGCTTCGATCCGCAGCAGATCGAATGGACCTTCTTCGTCGCCGGCCAGCCGGAGGTGGTCGTCACACCCACGGCGTTCGACTTCCGCGGCACTCCCGCCACCTGCGAAGCGGCACTGCCGGTGCGCCTCGAGAACGTCGGCACGGAGCGGCTCGATCTGAGCAGCGTTCGCGTGACGCCGAACGACATCGTCCCGACGATCCGCCTCGAGCTCGACCTGGGCCGGCGTCCCTGGCAACTGCGACCAGGCGAGTTTCGCGACGGCACGCTGCGCTACTTGCCGACCGAGCTCGCCGAGCACGTCGGGGCCCTCCTGGTCGAGAGCAACGACCCGGCCAGTCCCGCGCTGGAGATGCCGATCGCGGCATCCGGGATAGCGAATGCCTTCGGCAACGAGAGCTTCGTACAGGCACCGAAGACCAATCCCAAGGTGGATGTCCTCATGACCATCGACAAGTCCGGTTCGATGGGACAGGAGATCGACGCGGTCGTCGCCAACGCCAAGTCCTTCGCCGAGGGCCTGCTGACGAGTGGTGCCGACTACCGCTTTGCCATCGCGGTGGAGGACAACGGCTGCATCAACGGTAATCCCCGCTGGATCGATGCGAGCACGAGCGTCGATGACATCGACGCCATCGTCGATACGATGCTCGGCACCAACTTCGAACAGCCCGACACCGAGCGCCTGTACACCATCGCCACGCGTGCCCTCGGCGAAGCGAACCTGGCGCCCGGTGGTTGCAATGCCGGGTTCCTGCGCGACGACGCACGCCTCGATGTCGTATTCGTCAGCGACGAACCCGAGCAGAGCATCAACCCCTGGCCGGTCTACGTACAGCAGCTCGAAGCCCTGAAAGCGACACCCGGGGACGTCACGCTGCACGCGATTGCCGGCGACTGGCCGAGCGGCTGCGCCACCGCGTCGGCCGGCAGCGGTTACTTCGAGGGCGTCTCGCAGAGCGGTGGCCAGTTCCTTTCGATCTGTACCAGCGACTGGGCCGGCACGCTCGCCACGCTCGCCGATGCCGCCGCCGGTAACCGCAACACGAGCTTCCGCCTGGCGATGAACGCGGTACCGAACTCGGTGCGCGTCTGGGTGGACGGGGTGCAACAGGAGAGCGGCTGGACACATGTTGCGAACTATCGCAATGCACGCTTCCTTGGCACGCCGGTCCTCGACGCCATTCACTTCGACGCGGCGCACGTGCCGGCCGACCAGTCGGCGGTGGTCGTGGACTACGCCATCGTGCCGCAATGCCCAGACTGAGAAGGCCCATCGTCGATGGGGAACGATGACGCGCCCGGCGACCCCTGCGACGGGACGCCGGGTGTGCAAGGCATGGTGCCCTGGATGTTGCGGGACGTGTCGTCGCTCGCCTCGTCCGGCAACGCCCAGGCGCGCCGCTGACACCGGAATCAGCGCGCCCGTAGACCTCCGGCAATGCCCAGCACCTCGCGCAAGCGCGGCACCGCGAAGTCGAGAAAGCAGCGCATCTTGAGCGGCATCTGGCCACGGGACGCGTGCACGAGGTGGACGGGCTGCGGTTCCGGCTCGTAGTCCTCGAGGAGGATCTGCAACCTGCCGGCAGCGAGTCCGCGCGCCGCCTGGTAGTAGAGCAGGCGCGCCACGCCGACACCGTGAGCGGCCGCCTCGGCGGCGGCCTCGGTGCTCGATACCGACAAGCGCGGCGTCACCGGTACCTCGACAACAGCCGAACCGCCCGGCACGCGGAAGCGCCAGGAGGGCGAGAGGATCGGCGCATCAACGGTGACGCAGGGCAGCTGGCGCAGGTCTTGCGGACGTCGCGGCGTCCCGTGCTCGGCGAGCAGCGCGGGGCTGGCACAGATGATCGTGCGCATCTCGCCGACCCGGGTCGCGACCATCGTGCTGTCCGGGAGGCGGCTGATGCGTACGGCCATGTCGACGTGGTCTTCGACGATGTCGACGTTGCGATCGGTGAGGGACAGCCGAATGTTGATCTCCGGCCAGGTCGCGAGAAACTCCGCCACGACGGGCAGCACGTGCAGCCGGCCGAACATGACCGGCGCCGTCAGGGTGAGTTCGCCGCGCGGTACGGTGTACTCGCCGGCAGCTTCTCGTTCGGCGTCCTCGACGGCCTCCAGTATGCGGCGCGCCGCGGCCACGTAAGCGATACCGGCGTCGGTCAGCGAAAGACTGCGGGTGGTCCGGATCAGCAGCCGTGCACCGACCAGCTTCTCCAGATCCGAGACCTTGCGACTGAGCGTGGCGAGGGGTACACGAAGGTGGCGGGCGGCGGCGGAGAGGCTGCCCTGCTCCGTGACCGTCACCAGCATGGCCATGGCCTCAAGACGGTCCACACATCTTCTCGATTTTCGGGAGATACGTTCTCAATATTAGCGGATTCTCTTTTTATCTGGATATCTCCACCATGCCTCCACCGGGTCGATACCGCCCCGTCAATCCAAGGAGATAGCCATGTCACGCCTCACCATCCCCAGCCACGAGGACACACCCGAAGCCGCCCGGGCCACGCTCGATGCCATCGAGAAGCAGCTCGGCACGGTACCGAACCTGTTCCGCCTGCTCGCCAACAGCCCCGCCGCGCTGCAAGCCTACACCGGCCTGCAGGGAGCGCTCGGCAAGACGCTCGACCTCAAGACGCGCGAACGCATCGCGCTGGCCGTCGCCCAGGTCAACGGCTGCGACTACTGCCTCTCGGCGCACACCTACCTGGGACACAACCTCGCGAAGCTGGGTACCGAGGAGATCGCTCTGAACCGCCGCGGTCATTCCGCCGATGCCCGGGCCGACGCCGTGGTGAACTTCGCCGCCACCGTTGCCCGCGAGCGCGGCCATGTCGCCGATGCCGATATCGAGGCGGTGCGCCGGGCCGGCTTCAGCGATGCACAGATCGTCGAGGTCGTCGCGCTCGTCGCCGAGAACAGCTTCACCAACTTCCTCAACGAGGTCGCCCGCACCGAGATCGACTTCCCCGTCGTGCTCGCCGCGGATGCCGCCTGAGTCCGCCGAGGCCGGGGGCGCGTCCCGCCCCCGGTCTTCGTTCCCGCGTTTCCCGAAACACCCCCGGCAGGAGAATCGATATGTCCACGGGATTCCTCGATATCGCCGTCACGCCAAGCGTCCGCGCTGTGCAACGCGAAATGGGTAGCGACGCGCTGTGGCAGGCGCGGATGCCGCAACAGGCCTCCGACCGCCTGACCGAGCGTGAACACGCGTTCATCGCCGCACGTGACAGCTTCTACATCGCCACTGTCTCCGAAACCGGTTGGCCGTACGTGCAGCACCGCGGTGGGCCGCCCGGTTTTCTCAAGCCGATCGATGCGTCCACGCTCGCGTTCGCCGACTTCCGTGGTAACCGCCAGTACATCAGCGCAGGCAACGCGACGGCGAACGACCGGGCCTGCCTGTTCCTGGTCGACTATCCGCGGCGCGCGCGCCTGAAAATCTATGCACGCGTCGAGTTGCTGACGCTCGATGCCGATCCGGCACTGACCGCGCAGGTCACCGTGCCCGGCTACCGGGCAAGACCCGAACGCATCTTCCGCCTTCGGCTCGAGAGCTTCGACTGGAACTGCCCGCAGCACATCACGCCACGATTCACCGAGGAAGCGATCGCCGCACGACTCCGCCCGCTCGAGGAGCGCCTCGCCTTGCTCGAAACCGAGAACGCCGCGTTGCGCGCGCGGCTCGCCGAAGCGGGAGCGCGGTCATGACCGAACGACGCCCACCCGTGCCGCCCTTCGATGCGGACACCGCCCGGCAGAAAGTCCGGCTTGCCGAAAATGCCTGGAACAGCCGCGACCCCGCACGCGTGGCGCTCGCCTACACGCCCGACAGCGCGTGGCGCAACCGTGCCGAGTTTCTCCGTGGCCGCGCGGCGATCACGGCGTTCCTCGAGCACAAGTGGCGCCGCGAACTCGACTACCGCCTGGTCAAGGAGCTGTGGGCCTTCGAGGGCCACCGCATCGCGGTGCGCTTCGCCTACGAGTGGCACGACGATAGCGGCAACTGGTTCCGCTCCTACGGCATCGAGAACTGGGCATTCGACGAGCACGGCCTGATGCGACAGCGCCATGCAAGCATCAACGACCTGGCTATCGACGAAGCGGCACGGCTCTTCCACTGGCCGCTCGGCCCGCGGCCGGATCATCACCCGGGACTGAGCGACTTGAACCTCTAGCGCGAGCCGCCGGTCAGCGGCCATACCGGTCCGCGCCGAGCGCCTCGTCGCGAAGCGCGCGTGAACGCGGTAGCGGTCTGGAGCGTCGCGCGGCTCAGAGCTCGATGACGATCTTGCCGAAGTGCCCCGCAGCCTGCATGCAATGAAATGCTTCGCGGGCCTCGGCCAGCGGAAAGCGCCGGTCGATGACGGGCTCGAGTCCGTTCACGCCGAATGCCGCATTCATGTTCTCGAACATCTCGCGGCTGCCAACATAGATACCCTGCACATCGACGCTCTTGAACAATACGGGCATGGGATCGACGGTGTTCTCGAAGCCGGTCAGGACGCCGATCAGCCAGACGTGGCCGCCGAACGCAGTGGCGTTGATGGACTTCGCCAACGTACCCGAGCCGCCCACCTCGACGACGTGATCGACGCCGCGGCCGCCGGTCAGTTCGAGCACCGCCTGGTCCCACTCCGGCACGTCACGGTAGTTGATGGTGTCGTCGGCGCCGAGCGCGCGCGCACGCTCGAGCTTGGCATCGCTGCTCGAGGTCAGGATGACGCGCGCACCGTGCATCTTCGCGATCTGCAGCGCGAACAGCGAGACACCGCCGGTACCGAGTACGAGCACCGTCTCACCGGCCATCACGCGTCCCTTGGCAACGAGCGCATGCCACGCGGTCAGCGCCGCGCACGGCAGCGTCGCCGCCTGGGCGGTCGTCCAGCCGCGCGGCACGTGCACCGCGCCCTCCTCGTGCAGGCACACGTACTCAGCGAGCATGCCCTGCTCGCGCCCACCGAGCGCGGACTCCATGACCTCGGCGGTGATACGCCCGGCAGGCCAGCGTTGGAAGAACGTACCGGCGACCTGGTCGCCGGCCTTGAAACGCGTCACGGACGGCCCCACGGCAACCACTTCGCCGGCTCCGTCTGAGCAGGGCACGAGCGGCCAGCGGTCCTGGTCGACCACGCCCAGCACATGCAGCAGGTCGCGATAATTGAGCGAGACGGCGGCGACGCGCACGACGATGTCATGGGCACCTGGTTCCGGCACCGCGCGCGTCACGGGGACGAGGGCATCGATACCGCCGTCGGTCTGGATCTCCCAGGCATTCATGCGATGGACTCCTTGGCTGCGGGGAGCGCGATTATGGCTCGCACAGGGCAGACACGAAAGCGCACGCGGCGGCGTACGTCGCGAGGCCGGAAGATGCGGAGACAACCTCATGAACCTCCTCGCGCCGGAGCGTCGATGCCCAGGAAGCGCGCTGCCGCACCCACAGCCGTCCGACACGCACCCGACCCGGCAGTCACGCGGCGTGCACCGCGCATGTACGCTGATAACATGCGATGCGGTTCCCAAGGAGGTCTTTTCAATGAGCTTCATCCCCGCGTTCGAACACACGGACGTGCCCCGCCCGGCGCGCTATTACACAGAGCCCGCTTTCGAGGACGTGCTGGGCCTGCCCATGGCCTATCGTCGTGACGGCTCAGGCGAAGCGACTGTCCTGCTGCACGGCGCCGGCTTCACCCGCATGTGGATCCCGTTCTACGCCATGCTTGCCGAGCGGCTCGACTTCATCGCTCCGGAAGCGCCTGGCTTTGGCGAGACACCGTTGCCGTCATGGCTGCGCAGCTTCGACGACCTGACCATTCTTCATGACCAGTTGTTCGAACAGCTGGGGCTCGAGAAGATTCATCTGATCGGTTTCTCAATGGGTGGCTGGGCGGCGTCCGAGTTTGCCGCTTTCTATCCACGCCGCCTCAAGTCGCTGACCCTGATCACGCCGGTCGGTCTGCGTCTCGAGGACGAACCCGGCGTCGACATCTTCCAGCTCTCGCCGCCCGACCTCATGGACCGACTGTTCAAAGACAAGACTGTCATGCAGGAATGGCTGCCGGACCCGGAGAACTTCGATGAGGGCGTGCACCTGTATGCCGAGTTCTCGGCCGCGGCACGCCTGATGTGGGCGCCGCGCTATAACCTCGCGCTGGAGCGCCGCCTCAAGCGGCTGACCTGCCCGGCGCTCGTCATCGGCGCCGAAGAAGACCGCCTCGTACCGAACGCGATGTCCGACAAGTTCGCCGAGGTCCTGCCCGGAGGGCGCCTCGTACGCATTCCCGGCACCGGTCACGAGCCGCTGCTCGAACGCCCACGCGAGCTCGCCGACCACATCATCGAATTCATCACGGAGGTCGCGCAATGAACAAGCTGCGCTTCTATGCATTTCACCTGATGCCCTACCCGTATTTCCCGCCGGCGGAAGAGATCGAGTCGAGCTGGGTATCGCTGTCGAACAAGTACTACGACCCGCATCGCGGTCGCGTGCTCTACAACGAGTACATCGACCAGCTCGTGGCAGCCGAGAAGTTCGGTTACGACGGCGTCGGTGTCAACGAGCACCACGCCAACTTCTACGGCACCATGCCCTCGCCCAACATCATTGCGGCGATGCTGGTTCAGCGCACGACGCAGATCCCGATTGGCGTCATCGGCAATGCCATCCCGCTACATGGCAATCCGCTGCGCGTGGCGGAGGAGATCGCGATGCTCGATGTCATTTCGGGCGGCCGCATCATCTCGGGTTTCGTACGCGGCATCGGCTGCGAATACTTCAACAACCCCGTCGCGCCGGCCGATTCGACCGAGCGCTTCGCCGAGGCGCATGACCTGATCATCAGGGCCTGGACCGACGAAGGCCCCTTCACCTGGCAAGGTGACCACTTCTACGTGCCGAACGTGAACATCATTCCCAAGTGTATTCAACAGCCGCACCCGCCGATCTGGATTCCGGGACAGGGCTCGCTCGAAACGCTGCAGTTCATCGCCAGGCATCGCTACACGTACATGATGGTGTTCTCGCCCCTGTGGTTCACCAAGATGGCTTTCGACGGCCTGCGCGAGGAATGCGCGCGGCTCGGTTACGAGGCGGACAAGAACATGTTCAACGCCTGCGTGCCGACCTACGTGGCCGAAACCGATGCCCAGGCTCACCGCGAAGCCAAGGCCCACCTGTCGTGGGTGTTCAACACCGGGCTCAAGATCCCGGATCAGTTCTTCTTTCCGCCCGGCTACATGTCCAACAAGTCGTTCCGCAACTTCATGACGCAGTTGCAGAAGGGCAAGGTCAAGCCGCAGGCCCAGCTCAGTTATGACGAACTGCTGAAGGACCGCTACATCATCGTCGGCTCGCCGGAAACGGTGAAGAACCAGCTCGGCGAGTACGTCGAAGCGGTCGGCGCAGGCGGCATGATCGGCGCAGGCTCACCGTTCGGGCCGATGCCCAACTGGATGGTGATGAAGAACATGCAGTTGTACGCCGAGGAAGTGATCCCCGAGTTCCGCGAGGCGGACGGATTGCCCGACTACCAGCGTACCGCGCCGAATTCACCGCGTTCGCATGCAGCGCTGGCGGCACAACGTGGAAGTCCGCCCGAAGCCGCTCGCTCGCGCGTGACAGGCGGCATGGAACTCGTCGATCACCGCCTCTCGCATGTTGCCGAAGTCATCGACCCGACGATGGCAGGCGGCGGCAGCGGGCGCGAAGCGTCGGCAGGCTGAACGCGCTGCTGTACCACCATTCGGCGGCCCGGGGACCGTTGCGCTGAGCATACCTGCGTCACCATGACGCGCAGCAATGGCCGGGCCACCATCACCGCCTGCCCGGCGCTACCCCGAGTTCCCGGGCACTTCGAGCGGGATTACGGGCCGCGAGCGTCCGGCAGGGCCGGGCCATGTCCCCGACGCGGCTATGCACGGAATCGCGGCACTCGGCGCTGCAGTACGCGGTATCGCGCCGCGGCGATGCAACGCCGGGCCACTCCACCGCACAGAACAGCAGGTTCAGAGCGCTTCACCAGTACGGGAGAATGAACAACATGAACACCATCGAGACGGATTACCTGGTCGTCGGCGCCGGCGCCGCCGGCATGGCGTTTGTCGATACCCTTATCGGCCAGGGCGATGCCGATGTCGTGATGGTCGACCGGCGCCACGCCCCGGGCGGCCACTGGCACGATGCCTATCCCTTCGTGCGCCTGCACCAGCCGTCCGCAACCTACGGCGTGGATTCGCGGCCGCTCGGGGGCGACACGCGCGACGCCCTGGGCTCCGACGCCGGCTTCTACGAGCGCGCGACGGCCGCGGAGATCTGCGGTTACTACCGGAAGGTCATAGACGAAGTGCTACTGCCCTCGGGCCGGGTACGTTTCTTGGCGATGCACGACTACGCGGGCGACTTCGCGACTGAGAATGTGATCACCTCGAGGCTGACCGGCAGCCGATCCCGAGTGCACGTGCGACGCAAGGTCGTTGATACGACCTACCTCGAAGTCTCGGTGCCGGCGACGCACGAGCCGTCGTTCGCGATCGACGCGGACGTGCGCTTCATGCCGGTCGGCGGCATCGTGCACCTCGACGAGGCACCCAGCGGTTACACCATCCTCGGCGGCGGCAAGACCGCCATGGATGCGTGTTACTGGTTGATGGAGCACGGTGTCGCGCCAGAGCGCATCCGCTGGATCCGCCCGCGCGATTCCTGGGTGCTGCCCCGCACGTGCTTTCAACCGCGCGACCTGGTCGGACCGACGCTCGCGGTGTTCGCCGATGCCCTCGACATCCTGGCCCGGGCAACGAGTGTCGATGACCTCTACCAGCGCCTCGAGAATGCCGGCCTCGCGCGGCGATTCGATCGGAGCGTGACACCGACCATGTTCCGTGGCGCCATCCTGAGCGAGGCGGAATGCGACGCCCTGGAGCGGATCGACAACGTCGTCCGCCTCGGACGCATCCGTCGGCTCAGCACCGAGCGCATCGTCCTCGAGCACGGCGAGCTGCCCAACGATCCGCGCCAGGTGCACATCGATTGCACGGCGAGTGCCTTCAAGGTCAATCCCGAGCGCCCGATCTTCGAACCCGGGCGCATCACCATCCAGGGCCTGGTCGGCGGTTTCACGAGCTTTTCCGCTGCCACCATCGGATTCGTCGAAGCGACGCGCAGCGACGATGCGGAGAAGAACCGCCTGTGCAGGCCGACGCGCACGCTGAACGAGCCAAGCGACTGGATTCGCGCCTACCGCGGCATGATCCACACCAACATCATGAACGCGACCGATCCGGACATGGCTGCCTGGCTCGAGCGCACGCGGCTCAACATCACGAGCGGGCTGGCCAGGTTCGAGAGCGACCCACAAGTGCAAGGCGCCCTGACCCGCATCGCCGAACTCGCCGAACCCGCCCGTAGCAACGCCGACCGACTCCTCGCGTCCTGAACGGTGCGCCGGTACCCGTGTCGCCGTGCCCAGCCCCGGCGGTTGCCTGCCGCGCAACGGCCTGATAGCGTCCCGCGGCGCCGCCCATCGCATGCGCGGCCGCACAGCCACGACGTCTTCTGCGTGCATTCGTGCCGACGGTGCCAAATCCGAACGATGGAATCGCGCCACGGCCGCCGCACGGCAACCCGTAATCGAATTTCAAGGTAGTAATTCATGAGTGCTTTGTTCACGCCCCTCTCCTTCAACCGCGGTCCGACCATGAAGAATCGCTTCATGCTCGCACCACTGACCAACCAGCAGAGCCACGAGGACGGCACCTGCTCCGAAGGGGAGCATCGCTGGCTGACCATGCGTGCCGAGGGTGGGTTCGGCCTCACGATGACCTGTGCGGCACACGTCCAGGCCGAGGGCAAGGGCTTCCCGGGGCAGCTCGGGATCTTCTCCGACGATCACCTCCCCGGCCTGACGCGCCTGGCGAAGGCCATCAAGAGCCACGGTAGTATCGCGAGCGTGCAGCTCTACCACGGCGGCATGCGCTGCCCCAAGGACGTGATCGGCATGCAGCCGCTGTGTCCGTCGGACAACGACAAGTGGGGTGCGCGGGCGATGGCCACTGCCGAGGTCGAAGCGATGATCGAGGCGTTCATCGTGGCCGCCCAGCGCGCCGAGCGCGCCGGTTTCGACGGCGTCGAACTGCACGGGGCGCACGGCTACATCCTGGCCCAGTTCCTCTCGCCCGAGGTCAACCAGCGCGATGACCAGTTCGGCGGTTCACTCGAGAACCGCCAGCGCCCGCTGCTGCAGATCATCGACGGCATCCGTGCGCGCTGCGGCAAGGACTTCCAGCTCGGCGTGCGCCTCTCGCCCGAGCGTTTCGGCATGCACCTGCCGGAAATCGTGAGCCTCGCCGGGCATCTCATGGGCAACGAACTCGTCGAGTATCTCGACATGTCGATGTGGGACGTCTTCAAGCAGCCCGAGGACGAAGCCGCCGGGGGGCGCAGCCTGCTCTCCTACTTCACCAGCCTCGATCGCAAGGGCGTGCGTCTCGGCGTCGCGGGTAAGCTGCGCACACCGGCGGACGTCGAACGTGCCATGGACGAGGGCGTGGACTGGGTCATGCTCGGTCGTGCCGCCATCCTGCACCACGACTTCCCCAACCGCATGCAGTTCGACGCGAACTTCACCCCGGTGGAGCTGCCGGTCACGCCGGCGCACCTCACGGCGGAGGGCTTGAGCCCGCCCTTCGTCGAGTACATGAAGAACTGGAAGGGCTTCGTTGCCGGCACCGAGGGCGTGGTCGATACCGCGCTCATCCTGAACAGCTGACGAAGCCCGGCCTGGCCAGGCTCCTGCGCGCCGCCGCAGGGGCCTGGCGCCGTCGGCGCAAGAGCCGGTCTCCGCGCCTTGCGTTCGTGACGACACGCCCCACCGCGCGGCAACCCGCCGCACTCAGTCCTCGAAGCCGTCGACGATGCGCTCGATGCTGCGGAAGAACTCGAGCCCGTTGACGATCTCCGCACCGCTCATGTGATCGATGATGCGCTGCACGTAGGCCGTGCCGCGCGCGATCATCGCCTCGATATGCGCTTCACCGCGCGGCGTCAGGCGCACGATCTTTTCGCGCCCCGAACGCGGATCCTCTTCAAGGCGCACGAGTTCGAGCGGCGACGCCGACATGCCGCGGATGGCCTTGGTGATGGCAGCGCCGGAGACCTCGAACCACTGTCGCAGCGAACGCTCGATGGCCTTGCGGTTCATGGCGCGGCGACCCTCGCCCTCGGAATGGATCAGCCAGAGGATGGCGACCTGGTGACGGCCGAGTTCGCCGCCGCGCAGCGCATCTTCGACGCCGATGCCCGCCTTGTAGTGGATCGGGTAATAGAGTTCGAGGAACAGCCGCGCGGCGTCTGCGGGCGGACTGAATGGGGGTTTGGGCACGCGCGCGGCACCGTCAATGGATGGTGGCGAGCAGTTTAACCGCCGTGCTTTATCAAGGATAACTATTTACTTAGTAAATTATTTAGTTTATTGATCTTGTCCCTGGTGAATCAAACAGGCGACGATCATGACCGAAACCGAGCAACTGGTAACCGCGCTGCCGCGGCCGGAAACCATCGTCGATCCCTACCCGCTCTACCAGCGCTTGCGACGCCATACACCCGCCTGGGGCTACCGCGACTATCCTCCCGGCACGGTGCCGGATGCCGACGAGCCAGTTACCGCCTGGGTGCTGATGAAGTACGCCGAGGTCGTCGCCGCGGCACGCGACCACGATACGTTCTCCTCGCGCGATCCCCTGCAGGAGAGTTCCTCCGCGCCGACCCTCATGCTGGTCAACCACGACAACCCGGAGCACGATCGCCTGCGCGGCATCGTCGCCCTGGCCTTCTCGCGCAAACGCATCCTGGCACTGGAGGAATGGTTGAACGGCATCGTCGGCGAGATGCTGGTGGCGCTGCCGGGTGGCGAGTGTGAGGCGGTCGGCACCATCACCTCGGTGATCCCGGCACGCGCCATGCTGCGCCTGTTCGGCCTGCCGGATGCGGATGCGGAACGGTGCCGCCGCTGGGCCACGGCATTCATGCTCTCGGCCGCGCTGAGCCCCGCCGAGCGCGAAGCCAGCAATCGCGAGCTTGCGGCCTACTTCGCCGACAAGGTCGGCGCGGCGGCCGCCGCCCGCGCCGCGGGTGCGCCGCCTGCCGATGGGCTGATCGCCGCGCTCCTCGACGCCGAGCAGGACGGTGAGCGCCTTAGCCTGGAGGAAGTCATTCGTTTCTGCGTGACGCTCATCGTCGCCGGTGCCGAGACCACCACCTTCCTGCTCGCCAACCTGCTCCATTACCTCGCGACCCTGCCGGGCATGTTCGACACGCTCGCCGCCGACCGCGGGCTTCTCGAGCGTTTCATCGACGAGGCCTTGCGGCACGGCGGGCCGCCGCAACGCCTGTTCCGCATTGCCACGCGGGACGTCGAGGTGGGAGACAAACACATCGCCGCCGGCGACTGGGTCGCGCTGTTCTTCGCCGCCGCCAATCACGACCCGGCCGTGTTCCCCGATCCAGCGCGTTTCGACCTCGACCGGCCCAACCTGCGCCAGCAGCTCAGCTTCGGCTATGGCCTGCATCATTGCCTGGGTTTCGCGCTCGCGCGTCTGGAAGCGCGCGCCATGCTCAACGCCGTGCTCGACCGTTATGCCGCCGTCACGCTCGGGCCAACACCGCCGCGACGCCAGCGCGCCAGCCTGCTGACCTGCGGCTTCGACAGCCTGCACCTCGTCTTCACGCCGCGCGCGGCCTGACCCGGAGACCCGACCATGAACAACATCGAAACGACCCAGGCGATCTTCGCCGCGTTCGGCGCCGGCGACATCCCTGCCATCCTCGAACACCTCGCCGATGACATCGTCATCGAATTCTACGGGCCCGCGCCCATTCCTTATGCCGGCACCTGGCGGAGCCACGCCGAAGCGCGGCGCTTCTTCGAAACGGTGCTGTCGTCGGTGCGCATCAACCAGTTCGATCCCGAAGAGTTTCTTGCCGATGCCGACAAGGTCATCGTCACGGGACACCTGAACCTGGTCGCGCTCACAACCGGCCGCACCATCGACTCCGATTTCGTGCACGTCATCACGCTCAGCGAGGGCCAATGGACGCGCTTCCGCGACTTCATGAACACGGCCGTCGCTGCTGC
Organism: Pseudomonadota bacterium; assembly: GCA_029977665.1. Lineage (GTDB taxonomy): Bacteria > Pseudomonadota > Gammaproteobacteria > JACKNG01. The sequence goes on from JAPOKK010000008.1 coordinate 28,555, forward strand.
CGCGTTCACGGTGGGGTGATCCCGCATCCCGGCAGTCGTACGCGGCGTCGAGACGCCGCGGTCGTTCCCGTGGCGGCCGTTGTGCCCGCTTTCGTTCCCGCCCTCGGAACGTTGGCGATGACCACGCGTTGACGAACCGCGCCGTAGCCCCTAGTTCCGACGTTTCGGCTGCCGGGGTCTTGCAGGGCTCCGCGTGCGGCCACCCTGCGCGCCCCCGTTCGACGGCATCGACTCAGGTCACAGGGAAGTGAGCGCTTCTCGACGTGTCTCGATCGCCCGCAGACAGCCGGCCTGAACCCGAGGCTCCGCGCACACCGGGCATCTCGCGCGGCCGATCGAGCAGGTGCGTTATGGCGAGATGCGCGACAAGGTAGTGACCGATAAACGATAGCGTGACCGCGGTTTGCACGGCCGTATCGAGATCCATGACGTCCAATAGCTCCCACAACGGTACCTGCGGTATCACGGAAAGCGGCAACCAGGCGAGCGCGGCGCTGTAGACGGTCCAATCCCGTGCAACCAACGCCCGTCCCGAGCGTCCGGCCCGCAACGCCAGCAGGACCGCAAAACTCCATAGCCCGGCCAAGGCCCACCAGTAGAACATTGCCGGCCAGCCGCCGGGAAGGTCCGCGCCGCGCGCCGTGGCCAGCAAACCGCCGGCGATCGCGGCGGCGATGCAACTGGTATGAAATCGCCAACTGACCTGCCGCCCGCATACCACCGCGGCAACCGCGCCGAGGCTGGCCGCCATTGCGCTTGCGCTGGCAAGCGCGTAGAGCACGAACAAGGGCCAGGCCGAGGCAAACCCGGCGGCAGCGCCCGCGCCGCCTTCCGGAGTCAGCCAGGTGATGGATTCGAACGGCGCGACGAAGCGCAACACGCAGGCGAACGCGAGAACGGCAACGCCCGCGACCAACGCGACATGCCCGCCGCGACGCCAGCGAACCCGGCTTGCCGCAGCGGGTTCGAAGGTCCGTGGTCGCATCGTGCCGTGCTGTGCAGCCACCCACCACAACATGCCGGTGACGCACAAGGGCAACAGGAACGTCGTGATGGCGAGGTTGGTCACGGCCTGCACTTCGCCGGGGAACATCCAGCCAAAGGCGATCCACAACAGGCGCAGGACCGGCGTCCCGAGCAGCAGGCCGAAATTGAACGCCATCCACGAACGGTGCGTGCCAAACGCGCGCCGGCGCGCGGCAGCGAAGGCCAGCCACGCGGTCCACAGCACCATTACGTCGAGGCCCAACAGGGCAACGTAGAACATCGGCCCGGAGAACACCGCCGTCATCGGCGTGGTGGCCAGGTAGGCGAGCCCGCCGAACATGCTCAACACGGCGCCGATGAGATAGGTCTTGCCAGCCGTGCGATGCACGGCCGGGTAGCGCCGCCGCAGGCGATTGGAGAACTGCAACGGGCCGAGCGCCATGGCGACCGCGCCCATGACGGTATGCATCAGGAGGAACTGCAGCCCTTCACGGTAGGCCATCGCCTGCTCGACGTGTACCGAGCCCTGACCGAACGCGTGTTCGCGCGACACCAGCGCCGCGAACAGGCGCATCCACAAGCCTTCGCGCCCGGCCCCGAAGCCGAGAAAATAGTCGAAAGCCAGCACCGCGTAGAACACGCAGGCGACCGCGAAGCCGCCTTTGAGAACAGTGCCGGCATAATGCTCGAAACCACGCGCCGCCGGCGCGAGCGTCTTCTCCGGAACAGCTGACACGACATCCCCTCCCGCGCGTACACTCGCTTCACAGCGTGCTCGAGCGCACCCGACGGCGCAAGGCCGACCGCGCCGCGGCAGCGCAACTCCGGACGTTCAGGACATCGCGCCGGACAAACCCGACATCCCGGCACCGCGTTGCCGGGCCTCGCGGCGAAACGCGGCCGGGGCGGTACCCGTAGAGCGCCGGAACGTCTGGACGAAATGCGACACGCTGGCAAACCCGCATTGCGCGGCGACCGCGGTCAACGACGCTTCCGGCACGTGGCACAAGAGGTACCTGGCGCGCTCGATACGACGCTCGCGAACGAAGGCGGCCGGGGTCTGCCCGAAGGTGGCGACGAAGTGCTCGTGGAATGCGGAGCGACTCATGTGGCAGTGGCGGGCGAGCGTCACCGCGTCGAGGGTTCCGTCGAGATGATCCTCGATGTAGCGGGCGAGATCCCCGAGGCGTGACGACCGCGACGTTTTCGAGAGCAGTGCTGCGCGCGCGCTCGACTGCATGACGTAGAGGACCAGTTCGCGCGAGATGGTATCGATGAGCAGATCACGCCTGGTCACCGTACCGCTGCCGCGCAGCAGGCGGTCGATCCGACGTATGGCAGCCGCGGCATCGGCATGCATGAACGCATCGATGTCGTCCAGCGCGTAGAGCGGTGCGTAATCCTCGCCATCGGGCCAGTGCACTGAACTTCGGCCGCGTACAGCCGTGATGGTCTCGTCGTCGATCTCGAGCGTGATGCAGGTCAACGGTCGTGTGCCGGTCGGCTGCAGATAGTCCGTGTAGACCGGGACATTGCGGGGTACGAGCAGGATATCGTCGCGCCGATGATGAATCTGCTGGGGCGAAACATCGGTTGAGTAGCGGATCTCGCCGCGCTGCGTGAGCACCACCAGCAAGGCGTCAAAGCGGTAGGCAACACGTTCGGCCGGCGCAATCGCAGTGCGCAGGCTCAGGTTCACATGATCGGCGACGACTGATTCGACAAAACTCTTCTTGTCTTCGCGATAATCGCCGGGTATGTGCTGCATGACGTACCGCCGATCGGTGGAAGCATGGTCCGCGGCCGATCCGTGCCACGAATCGTGAACCGTCGGACATGGACGCACGAACGCCTGGCCTGTGGCATCTCGCGCCAGCGCGGCGCAACCCGCCGGGCGCGCTTCGCGCCCGCGCTCGTCCCCCGCCCTGGCCCTGCGGGCCGGGTTCCTGCAAGCTGCCTCAACATAGCCGGCCACGACGGGCGCGTAAATACCTGGCGCGCGCCCCGCACTGCCCGCCTTTATCGACGCACGACAAATACGCATGGCGGAGCGCTGTGCAACGCCGCCGCCGAGAGGCTCAGCCGTTCGTCCGGAGCCTTGTCAATTCACCGCAACGCACGCTTCGCGATCTCGGCCCGCGGCGTCGAGCAACGCTGCTCACGGCGCCTGCTTGCGCATCGCGTTCTTCACCGCGATCTTGCCGTCCTTGAACGTGTAGACGTCGCAGCCGCGCGCCTTCACCCGCTTGCCGTCGCTCTTTCTCGTGCCGGTGAAGATCCATTCCGAGCAGGCACGATCGCCGACGATGAAATCCTCGCCGACGGGTTCGAAGTGCGCATCCGGGTAGTTCTCCCACAAACTCGCGAAGCCCTTGCGGACTTCCTCGCGCCCGACCCACCGGGTCCCTTCGACTTCGGGGCCGACCGAGGCCATGAAGACGCACTCATCCGCCATGTGATCCATGAGCTTGTCGAGATCCTGGTCGTTCCAGGCCTGGGTGAAAGAGGCGAGAAAATCCGGGCTAACCTGGTTCGTCTTGCTCATGCGGTGGGGGCTCCTGTGTTGTCGGGTAGATCTGGCGCCCCGGAGTGTAAGGGACTCGGATACGCCGTTGAACCTCCCCAAGAGTGGGTAATCGCCATTTGCACGAGCGCGGCATAATGTCCGCTCGAAATGACGAGGATCAGGCATGGCCATTTCCCGCCCGGGGCCGCGACAGGTACAGGAGCTCGGTGAATCCGTTTTTCTCGACATCGGCGACGCCGAGGCGGCCGAATTCGCGGCCCTGATGCACGGCAATCTCGAGATTTACGAAGCCCTCGATGCGCTGCCGGACGACCTGCCCCCGGTACGCTACCCGCGTACACCCGGCCGGCGCCCGGCGCCGGCGGACAACCCGCTCAATGCATGGTACTGGCAGACGGATATCGCCGGCGCCGCAGACGGGCCGCTCGCCGGCCGGCGCGTCGTGTTCAAGGACAACATCCTGGTTGCCGGGGTGCCCATGATGAACGGCTCGTCGACGCTCCAGGGCTACGTCCCCGACGTCGATGCAACCGCCGTGACACGCATTCTCGACGCCGGCGGCACGGTCGCCGGCAAGGCGCACAGCGAGTACTTCTGCACCTCGGGTGGCAGCCACACCAATGCAACCGGCCCGGTGCGCAACCCCCACGATGCCGCACGCACCGCCGGTGGCTCCTCGAGCGGCTGTGCCGCGCTCGTCGCCAACGGTGACGTGGACCTCGCCGTCGGCACCGACCACGGCGGTTCGTGCCGCATCCCGGCCTCGTTCTGCGGCATCGTCGGCATGAAGCCGAGCTACGGCCTCGTGCCGTACACCGGCGTCATGCCGATCGACATCACCATCGATTACGTCGGCCCGATGACACGGACGGTTGCCGACAACGCGCTGTTGTTGAACGTGCTGGCCGGCGCCGACGGCATCGACCCCATGCAGGCCGGGATCCGGACACACGACTACCTCGCGCGACTCGGCGAACCGCTGGGCAGCCTCCGAATCGGGGTGGTCGAAGAAGGCTTCGCGCACGCCAACTCCGATCCGGGTGTCGATCGCCTGGTCCGCGCAGGCGCCGACACCCTGCGTCGTCTCGGCGCGACCGTCGAGCCGGTATCGATACCGCTGCATCGTTCGAGCGCCGCAATCTGGACCCCGATCTACATCGAAGGGCTGGTGGTTTCGATGATGCACGACAACGGCTTCGGTAAGAATCGCGCCGGCGCCTACGTCCCCAGCCTGATGAAGTACCACGCGGCGTGGCGCACGCAGACGCACAAGTTCGGCCCGCAGACCAAGCTGGTGATGCTGACCGGCGAGTACATGACCCGGGCCTACGGCGGTCAGTACTACGCCAAGGCGCAGAACCTGCGGCCACGCTTGCGGGCGGCCTACGATACGGCGCTGGCCGAGTACGACGTGCTGCTCATGCCGACCCTGCCGCTGACCGCACCGCCGCTACCGCCGCCGGACGCCGGCGCCGCCGAGATCGTCGCGCGCGCGCTTGAGATGGTGCCCAACACGCCGGCGTTCGACCTCACCGGCCACCCGTCGCTGTCGCTGCCCTGCGGCACGCTCGACGGCCTGCCGGTGGGCATGATGCTGACCGGCCGCCATTTCGACGAGGCGACCCTCTACCAGGTCGCCCACGCGTTTGAACAGGATGCCGCCTGACAGGCGGCCGAGTGATCGAGGAGACAACCTGTCATGGTTCTGGGACACGAGCTGTTCGGTACCGGGGAAGAAGGCGTCATCGTGATGCACGACTTCTACGGCTGCCGGGCTACCTGGGCTTTCGCCCGCAATTTCTTCGACGTGCGCCGTTTCACCTGGGCCTTCACCGAGGTTCGCGGCTACGGCGAATCGCGACACATCGCCGGCGAATACACCCCCGTCGAGACGGCCGCCGACATCATGGCGCTGGCAGACAACCTCGGCTGGGAGCGGTTTCACATCGTCGGCCACTCCATGAGCGGCATGCTGGCGCAACGCGTCGTGCTCGACGGCGGTCCGCGCATCAAGTCCGCGGTGCTCAACACGCCGGTCGCGGCATCGGGTTTGAGCTTCACGCCCGAGGGCTTCGCTATCATCGAAGGCTCCATCACGAGCAATGCCCTGCTCGATCAGGCCTTCGACGCCCTGACCGGCGAGCGTCTGTGCCCGGAATGGCGTGAGGTCAAGACCCGACAGACACGTTCGAAGCGACTGGTCGCCGCGCAGCAGGCCTACCTCGAGAACCTGACGGAGCAGGGCTTCCTCGACGAGATTCGCGGCAACACCACGCCCATGCTGGTCATCATCGGTGAGTACGACATGGAACCCTTCACCGAGAAGACCGCGCGCGAAACGTTCGCCGCGTGGTATCCGAACGCCGAGATCGCGGTATGCCGCAACGCCGGTCACTATCCGCAGCAGGAAGCGCCCGTGTACGTCGCCACGGTCATGAACGAGTTTCTCGCGCGTCAGATCGATCGATGACGGACTCGGCCAGTTGTCGGGATCCTCAATAAGCCCGCGACAGCAGCTTGCCGGCGCGCGGCACGCGTGTCGGCAGTCCGAACTCACGCATCCGGTTGCACGCCGCGGGCGCCGCGTGACCTCGACGAAACACGCCCGCCCGGATCGTACGTCAGGGAGTACGCCCGCATCCCTGCACCACCCGACCGCGGGCAGCGCAATCGTTCCTGGCGGTCAGCAGGCATCACGTAGACGCAGAAAGATTCCCAAGCCAAGAGCCAGCAAAGGAAACGCTGCTGGTAACGGAACGGGCGTGTATTCGATCAGCAGCACCGGCGCGCTCGCCAGGCCCGCCTCTTTGGTATTCCAGGAGACACCACGATTGGGCGTGGTCGTCAGGTCATCCGCCACACGGAGCATGTAGGAAACATAGCCATCGCCAATATCCGGAGCCCAGTCCCATACGCCCGCCGCGGGGAGGCTCCAATGCGCCCAATTGATGGGGTCGCCCGGGGACCATTGGCGAGTTGCCAGGGGAGTGGCGACACCCAGAGAAGGTGCGGTATTCCAAGTCACCTCGCCTTCGCCCCAGCCATCGTCACCGAGGTGGTTGAGCTGGACGACGAGCGGGTTCGACGTGTAGCCGGCCGGGGTCAACACCAGCGTCGCGCTCTCGATCGTCACCGCGTCCGACAAGCCCGAGAGGTCGAACTTGAGCAGCGTGCGCGACACGCGGTCCCAGTCGAAGGCGATGCGCGATGTCGACGCAGCCGCCGCGCTGGAGGTGCCGTAGTTCTTGTCTGGTTCGTCAGCGTAGAAACCCACGCCGAAGACGACCTGCGTGTCGTCGACCGGATGAAGTTCCAGCACGGCGGCAGGTGCCGCGCTACTGAACAGATAAACCCCGAGCGCAGCAATGAGCTTCGTTTGCATGTGGCACTCCGTGGATCCGCGCGCGGCGCGGGAGTTGTATGTGATTGACGCCTTGAATCGTATGCCGCCGCTGGCGGTCGATACTGACCACGGTCAATCCGCCACGATGGCTGCCGGCTAGCGCGGCAGCTGCCTGCGAGCCGCTCATCGAGCGCGGAAGCCGTTTCCGATCCTGGTCAAGGCGGACCTGCGAGATCGGCACGAAGCTGCACGCCTTCGCGTGCCCGGAGGGGTAGACTGTCCACGGCGTCGCCGCCCCGGTGTCGCCGCTGTCGTTCGCGCCCCGCGACGAGTGATTCCGCTACCATCCGCGCGCGCGAGGCATGCGAGCCGAGGTCACGCTACGATGAACGAACTCGATCTTCTGGTCGACCTGCACCGCGATGGTCGTCGTCAAGGCCCCGGCGGGGACGACGCAACCCGCCTGGCGATCACCCTCGCGGGTCTGGCCGCCGGCAAGGATCTCAGAATCGCCGACATCGGCTGCGGCACCGGCGCCGCCACGTTCGTATTGGCGAGGACGCTCGATGCCACCGTCACCGCGATCGATTTCCTGCCGGCGTTTATCGACGAGCTTGCAGCCGCTGCCGCGCGCGCGGGGCTCGACGAGCGTATCGAGGCGCGCGTCGCCACGATGGAGGCGCTGCCTTTCGAGCCGCAGTCCTTCGACGCCATCTGGTCGGAGGGTGCCATCTACAACATGGGTTTCACGCGTGGCATCCAGGCGTGGCGTCGCTATCTGAAACCCGGCGGCATCCTGGCGGTGTCGGAACTCACCTGGCTGACGCGGACACGCCCCGCCGAACTCGAACA
>JAPOKK010000281.1 GCA_029977665.1 Pseudomonadota bacterium
CACCCGACACGCATCATCCTGCGTCAGATCGAGCGGTGGCCGTTGCGTTCGGCGCTGACCAGCGTGGGCGTAGGCTTGTCCGTCGGCGTCCTGGTGATGGCAAACCAATGGGTTGATTCCATTGATGCCATTGCCGAGGAGTTCTTCTTCAAATCACAGCACCAGGACGTGATGGTCGGGCTCGTCGAACCACAATCGACGGCGGCGCTTTACGAGTTTCGGCGTATGCCCGGCGTGCTTGCCGCCGAACCCTTGCGCATCGTCAGTGCCGATTTTCGCGTTGACAATCGGCGCCACCGTGGTGCGGTCGAAGGGGTTCATGCCGATGCGAGGCTGCATCGCTTGTTCGATGCCGACGGCGAGATCGTATCCATACCCCCGGAAGGTCTCGTGATGTCCACCGAGCTCGCGCAGAAACTCGGTGTCGGCGTGGGCGACAGCGTCTGGCTCGAGCTGCGCGAGGGACGTCGCCCGGTGCGCGCGGTGCGTGTCGTGCGATTGTTCGAGACGATGATAGGCATGCCCGCGTACATGGACGCGCGCGCACTCGACAGGCTGTTGCTCGAGCGCCCCAGCCTCGAGTACGTCAACCTGCTCGTCGATCCGTTGCGCGAACAAGCGCTGTTCGCGCAGCTCAAGGCCTCACCCGAGGTCAGCGCGGTCATGAAGCGGCGTGCCGCGGTCGAGACCTTTCATGACACGCTCGGGGACACGCTGCTGGTCTACGTGGCATTCTTCACGGGTTTCGCCGTCGCGCTCGGCTTCGGGGTCGTCTACAACAGCGCGCGGGTGGCGCTCTCGGAGCGTGCGCACGAGCTCGCGACCCTGCGCGTGCTCGGCTTCAGTCGGGGCGAGATAGCCTACATTCTGCTCGGCGAGGTGGCGTTGCTGACGGTTGTCGCCTTGCCGCTCGGCTGCCTGATGGGGCGCGGGCTGGCCTGGGTCATGACCGCGGGGTTCGAGACCGAGCTCTACCGCGTACCGCTGGTGGTCGACGACGCCACCTACGGCACGGCGGCGGTGGTCGCTCTCGTTGCCGCGGCAGTGTCGGCCGCCCTGGTCGGCCGGCGCGTGGCGGCTATCGATCTCGTCTCGGCTCTTAAATCCCGTGAGTGAATCAGTCATGAATGCAGGTCGACGCCGCGGCATCCTGTGGGGCCTCGTTGCAGCGCTCCTCGTCGCCGCTCTCGTTTACGCATTCCGCCCCCAGCCGGTGCCGGTGGACGCGGCGAGGCTCGCGCGCGGGGAACTGGTCGTGACCGTTGATGAAGAGGGAGAAACGCGCATTCGCGACGTGTTCGTCGTCTCCGCCCCGGTTGCTGGCTGGGTCAAGCGTATCGAGGCGGAGGTCGGCGACGAGGTCGTGGCCGGTGCGACCGTCGTCGCCGAGATCGAGCCCATCGACCCGGCGTTTCTCGACCTGAGGTCGGAAGTGCAGGCCGAAGCCGACCTCAATGTCGCCCGCGCCAACCAGGCGCTCGCCGCGGCGGAGTTCGAACAGGCACGCGCGGAGTACGAGTTCGCGCAAGCCGAACTCGCGCGCGCACGCAAGCTGATTGCCGGCGCGACGATCTCACAGCAGGCGCTTGACGATGCCGAGCGGCGCGCCAGAACGACGCGGGCGGCGCTCGCCACCGCGCGTGCGCGGCAACAGGTCCGTGATTTTGAGCTCGCGCGCGCCGAGGCCCAGCTGCTGTCGCCGCGCGAGAGCCGGGCGGAGCGCGGATCGTGTGAGTGCGTGCCGCTGACTGCGCCGGTGAACGGTCGCGTCCTCGGCCTCGCGCACGAGAGCGAAGGCGTGATCGCGGCCGGAGCGCCGCTGATCGAGATTGGCGATCCGTCGGATCTCGAGATCGTGGTCGATTTCCTGTCGATCGACGCCGTGCAGATCGAGGCCGGGCAACGTGTCATCGTCGAACAGTGGGGCGGCGGTGCGGCGCTCGCGGGAAAGGTGCGCCGGGTCGAACCCGCGGGATTCACCAAGATCTCGGCGCTCGGCATCGAGGAGCAGCGTACCAACGTCATCATCGATTTCACCAGCCCGGCGACGATGTGGCAGCGCCTCGGTCACGGCTACCAGGTCGAAGCGCGCGTGGTGCTGTGGGAGGGAGAAGACGTGCTGGTGGTTCCGCTGACGGCACTGTTTCGGCACGGCGACGCGTGGGCGGTGTTCGTCATCGACCGTGGGCGCGCGCGCCTGCGAGAGGTGCAACTCGGCCACCGTAACGGTTATGACGCCGAGGTGCGCGCAGGCCTGGCGGTCGGCGACCAAGTCATCCTCTCGCCGAGCGACCGGGTGAGCGATGGCGTGCGCGTCATCACGCGTGACTGAGCGGTCAGGAAGAGCCGGCCCTGCGCCGGGCTGACAGGCGGGATGCGGGCGCGGCAGGCCGCTCAATCGCCGGCTGGTGCGCCGCCGAGGTCGAACTGCCAGCCGAGCGACGCGCCGACCGTGAACTGGTCGGGGCTGCCGCGCAGGTCGACCAGTGGTGCATCGGCGATATCCCCGAGCAGGCGGTCGTAGCCGCCGAACAACACCAGCGTCAGGTCACGCTCCTGCGGGATGATGACGCTGAAACCGATGCCGATGCTGTTCGCGCCGCCGTCGGCGTCGAAGGTCGGCAGGCCGGACCGCGCGGACTGGCGCGCATCGACGTCGAAGTAGGCGGACACGAAGTCCGCCGAGCCGAAACGCATGCGAGGACCAATCGCATAGCGCCAGCGGCGGTCGCCGCCGGTATAGTCGAGGGACACGTCGCCGACGACGCCGTCGTGCCCGCCGAGCCCATGCCGCAGCTCCACGCGGGCGCGCCACGCGTCGTATTGATAACGCGCGAACCCGCCGAGTTCCGCCGCGGCGTCGACATCGCCCAGGCCGTCGAGGTCGCCGGCCGAGCCGCTGACCAGGAACGGCGAACCGCCGTCGCGCTCGTCGCGTCCGAAACGGATGCGCGCGATCGGGCCCGCCTTGAAGTGCGTGCCGTTGATCAGCCGGTAGCGCACGCCTTCGGGCACGGAGGCGAAGAACCGATCGCGATACTGGAAGCGAAGGTCGGGGAAGACCGAGAAGCCGTAGTCGTCGGCACCCTCGTAGACCGGGCTCACGACCGGCGCGAGCCCCAGGCCCACGCGCCACCCGGCCGGCCCCGCAGGACGGCGCTCCGTGGCCAGCGCGTCAGCCGCCCCGGCCACGCCGGTCAGGCCGGTCAGCAGGCAGAGCGTCGTACGCAGAAGGGTTCGATGGCAAGCGCGAGAACGGGGCATGGGCGACTCAGTGATCAGGCCTGTGACCGTCTACGTCGCGTCAGGGCAGAGCGATCACCGCGTCACGGCAAACGCCCTCGACGGTCGAGCGTGACCGACCCAGGGCACGCTCAGCGCCGCCGTGGGATCGGGTGTGATGCGCGCTTCCCGGGCGTCGTCGAGCGCCCGTAGACCCTAGGCCGCCTCGTTGGCGAGTCCGTCCAGTCCTCGAAGCACTTCGTCCAACGCGGTGTCCAGTGCAGCGCGGGCGGCGTCGATCTCCGCACGCTGGTGGCCGGCGCGACAGGCTGCTTCGAGCGTGGCCGCGGCCTGCTGGATGTCCCGGGCCCCGATGTTGCCGGCCACGCCCTTGAGCGAGTGCGCGAGGCGTATGCAGGCCTCGGAGTCGTCGTCGTCGAGCGCGCTCGCGAAGCGTTCGGTGAAATCGCGCTGACTGTCACGGAAACGCAGCAGGAGGCGGCGGTAGAAGTCGGGCTTACCGCTGGCTACCGCCAGCCCGGCCGTCGTGTCGAGCCCGGGCAAACGCCTGAGCGTGGCTTCGTCCGCCGCAGCCGCGACCGGCATCGCTGCCGCAGCGGACGGTGTGCCGGCAGCGGCGTCCGCAGTGACGTCGGGGCGGATCCAGCGCGCCAGGATGCTGAACAGTTCGGCCGAATTGATCGGTTTGCCGACGTGGTCATTCATGCCCGCCTCGAGCACCTTGTCGCGATCCCCGTTCATGACGTTGGCGGTCAGCGCGATGATCGGTAGCGCCCGCCAGCGTGGTTGCGCGCGTATCCGTCGGGTCGCCTCGTAACCGTCGAGCACCGGCATCTGGCAATCCATGAGCACGCCATCGAAGCTCTGGCGCGCCAGGATGGCCAGCGCTTCCTCACCGTTCGTGGCGGTTTCGGCGTCGAGCCCGTTCGTCGCAAGCAGCTCGACGGCCAGATCACGGTTGATGTCGTTGTCTTCGACGACCAGCAGGCGAGCGCCGCGCAGCTTCTCGATCGATTCCGCGACCCGCGCCTGCCGCGCCGCGTTACGTCCGCGAACGACCGCGGCGCGGCCGGTCGCGAGCATGAGGGTGTCGAGCAGGTGGGACGCGATGACCGGTTTGCCGACGATCCCGGCCGTTACCTGGTCCCCGAGTTCCTCGCGAACGACTTGTTCCGAGACCCCCGTACACAGGACCGCGGGGGGCAGGTTCGCGCTGCCGCCGGCGACCGCGGCGAAGCGACGCAGCGTCGCGCCCCCATCCATGCCCGGAAGCCGCCAGTCGAGTAACAGCAGGTCATAGGGTTGCGAACGCAGCGCGGTTTCGAACATCGCGACGGCGGCCTCTCCACTCGCAGCATCGTCGTGTTCAAAGCCAAATCCGTCGAGCATCGCACCGATGACCTCGCGAGCCGATGCATGACCGTCGATCAGCAGCACGCGCAGGTTCGGCAGCGCGGCGGGCAGGGCCGCTTTCTCGGCGGGCTGACGCCCGAGCGTGAGCGAGAAGGTGAACGTGCTGCCGGCGCCGGGCTTGCTCTGGAACCACATCGCGCCGCCCATCATCTCCACCAGGCGATTGGCGATGGTCAGTCCGAGCCCGGTACCCCCGTAGCGCCGCGTGGTCGAGGTGTCGGCCTGCGTGAACGCCTCGAACAGCACCGTCTGGCGTGCCGGCTCGATACCGATGCCGGTGTCGCGCACGCTGAAGCGCAGTTCGACGCTGTCGCGGTCGCCTTGCACGGTCTCCACGTTGACGAAGACCTCGCCGCCGTTGTCGGTGAACTTGATGGCGTTGCTGCACAGGTTGGACAGAACCTGTGTGATGCGCAGCGG
>JAPOKK010000368.1 GCA_029977665.1 Pseudomonadota bacterium
CGAGAACGAGATCTTCGCCATCATGGGCGCGAGTGGTTCGGGCAAGACCACGCTGCTGCGACAGATGCTCGGCCTCAGCCGGCCGTTAGCGGGCGAGATTGAACTGCTCGGCGAGCGCGTGCATCCCGACGAGCGCGAGGCGCTGTTCCGCCTGCGCCGGCAGATCGGCGTCGCCTTCCAGCACGGTGCGCTGATCAACTCGATGAGCGTGATCGAGAACATCGAGCTGCCGCTGCGCCAACACACCCGCCTCGACCGCGCGACGATCCGCATCATGAGCCGCATGAAGCTCGAAATGATGAACCTGCTCGGCGCGGAGGACTACATGCCTGCCGAACTCTCGGGCGGCATGCTCAAGCGCGCCGGGCTCGCGCGCGCGGTGATCATGGATCCGCGCGTGCTGTTCTTCGACGAACCCTCGGCCGGACTCGACCCGGCGACCGCCGATGAACTCGACAACCTCATCCTGGGCCTGCGCGATGCGCACAACATGACCATCGTCATCGTCACCCACGCGCTCGAGAGCGCCGCACGGATCGCCGACCGCATCATGATCGTCGGCGACGGCGGGGTGCGCGCGATCGGCACGTTCGACAGCCTGCGCGCGAGTGATGACGAGACCATACGCTCGCTGCTCGAACGCCGGACGCGGCGCCGCGAACTCGACGGCGAGGCCTACATCGAGCGCCTCACGGCCGACATCGATGAGTGACGGGGGCTTGCGCGGCGGACCGCTGTCGACGCCGGTTGCGGGGCTCGGGCGCTTCGGCCTGTACCTGGCCCTGCTCGCCCCGCACCTGCTGCGGCCGTGGCGCCAGCCGGGCGCGGTACTGCGCCAGCTGCACTTCATCGGCGCTCGCTCGGTCACGGTCATCGCCGTGGCCGGCGGCTTTGTCGGCATGGTGGTCGCGCTGCAGTTCCACGACACGCTGGTCCGCTTCGGTGCCGTCGGCATGCTCGGCGCCGCCGTCGTCCTCAGCCTGATCCGCGAACTCGCGCCGGTGCTGACCGCGCTCATCGTGATCGGGCGGGTCGGCTCGGCAATGTGCGCCGAGATGGGCATCATGCGCAGCGACAACCAGGTCGACGCGCTCGAATGCATGGCGATCGATCCTTACGGCTACCTGCTTGCACCACGATTCATCGCCACGCTGATCGCCGTGCCCCTGCTGACCGCGCTGTTCAACGTGGTCGGCATCGGCGGCGGCTGGTTCGTCGGCGTGGTCATGTTCGACATCAGCGGTGGTGCCTATTTCAGCGCCATGGCGGACAGCGTGCTCGGGCGCGACGTTGCCATGGACGTGGTCAAGTCACTGGTCTTCGCCCTCGTGATCGTGTGGATCTGCACCGGCAAGGGCTTTCTCATGCACCTCGCCGCGCGCCCGGCCTTCGGCGCCGAAGGCGTCAGCCGCACGACCACCGAGGCCGTGGTGGCGGCCTCGATCACGGTGCTCTTTGCCGACTACATCATCAGCGCGCTGATGCTGTGACAACCCGGAGGAGAATAGCCTTGGGAAACTTCAGGACCGAGCTCGGCGTCGGCTTGTTCATGCTCGCGGGTCTGGCGTGCCTGTTCTACCTCGCCGTGAGCCTCGGCGACTTCCAGCCGTTCGGCTCGGCACGCTACCCGCTCGAAGCCCGCTTCGTGTCGTCCTCGGGACTCAAACCGGGTGCCTTCGTCGAAGTCGGCGGCGTACGCGTGGGCCGCGTCACCGCCATCGAACTGGATCCGGAAACCTACGAATCGCGCGTACACCTCGAACTCGACCCCGAAGTGCGCTTGCAGGAAGACGCCATCGCCTCGATTCGCACCGAGGGCATCATCGGCGACAAGTTCATCAAGATAACGCCCGGCGGCTCGGACGCGATCCTCGCCCCGGGCGACACCATGTTCGAGACCGAGTCCTCGATCAGCCTCGAAGAGCTGATCAGCAAGTACATCTTCGAAAGCGACAACTGAAGCCGCGCCCCGCCCCACCCGGCCGACCGCGCGAGGTGAGCAGAATTCAAGCAAAAGTGTCTGACACTTTTGCTTAATTTTTGCTCAGTTTGAAACGAGGGGGGACGGCGACCGTCGGCGGGGCGTCGGAGAGTGTCTGACACTTTTGGTTAATTTTTGCGCAAAAGTGTCAGACACCGCGGGCGCGCGGGTGCGCCGCCATGCCGGGGCCGCTACACTGCCGGGCGGCATGGGGCCGTACGTCGGCCGGCCGCTCTTTGTTGCGCAGGAGTACGCTCGATGACCCGCCACGCGATCGCCCCCGGTGCCGCCGCCGTCGTGTTGTGCGTGTCCTTGCTCCTCGGGGCGGGGCCCGCGCCGGCCGCGGATGCTGCCGGGGTGGCGCCACCCGGCGCGGTCGTGCGCGAGACGGTCGACGCGGTCGTCGCGGTGCTCGGGGACGCCTCGCTCAACGCCGCGACCAAGCGCCGCCAGGTGCGCAAGATCATCGGCGCGCATTTCGATTACGCGGCGATGTCGAACCGCGTCCTCGCGACGAACTGGAGCAAGGCCAGCGACGATCAGCGGCGGCGCTTCACGGCGCTGTTCCGCGACCTGCTCTCGCACACCTACTGGCGGAAAATCTCCGGTTACTCGAACGAAACCGTCGAGTACAGCGGCGAGCAGCTGCGCGGCGACAAGCTCGCCACGGTCAGGACCCTGATCCTCACCGATACCGCCGACATCCCGGTCGACTACAAGCTCTACCGCCGCCACGACGGCTGGATGGCCTACGACGTGGTCATCGAACAGGTCAGCCTGGTGCGCAACTACCGCACGCGCTTTCACGAGACCGTGCACCGCGCGGGGCTCGACGGGCTGCTCGGCGAACTCGAGGTGCGGGTTGCCGAAGCGTCCGTTGCTGGCGAGTAAACGGCGCTTGCGACGATTACGCGGCGGACGCCGCGGGTGTCGGCGGCGCGCCCGCGCTCACGACCGGCTCATTCCGGCGGCAGGCCGCCGTGCTTTTCCTTGTAGTCCGCGATGCGGCCTTCGAGGTCGATCAACAAGCCGTTCATGCCTTCTGCCTTGATGATCGCGTTGAAGGTGTTGCGGTAGTTGTTGACCAGGCTGACGCCCTCGATGATGACATCGTAGGCGAACCAGGTGCCGTCGTTGTTCTTGAGCCGGTAGGTGACCGGGATGCGCGCGGCATCGGTAAGGATCGCTGTATCAACGGTCGCGCGGTCCTTGCGGATGTGCTCGCCG
>JAPOKK010000188.1 GCA_029977665.1 Pseudomonadota bacterium
CGGTAAACAGGCCCCGGGCGCCGACCTGCTGCACACGATGAGCGAGATCGGCATCGATTTCGTGCATGATCTGACCGACAGCATCCAGATCGCCGGCAAGACGTCATGAACACGCTCGAACAGCAGCCCGCCAAGATCGGCAAGTACGACGTCATCGACGTCCTCGGCAAGGGCGCCATGGGCGTCGTCTACAAGGGCCATGATGCCTACGTCGACCGGCCGGTCGCGATCAAGGTCGCGACCAACACCGACGCGGACGGCGAGGCGGAGAGCATGGCGCGGCGCATGTTCGTCAACGAAGCACGCTCCGCCGGCCGGCTCGATCATCCCAATATCCTCAAGGTCTACGAGGCCGGCGAGGAGCAGGGGATGCCCTACATGGTGATGGAGTTCATCAACGGGGGCGATACCCTGCGTTCGTACTGCAAGCCCGATACGCTGCTGCCGATCAAGCGGGTCTGTGAACTCATCCGCCAGGCTGCCGATGCGCTCGACTATGCGCACACGCAAGGTGTACTGCATCGTGACATCAAGCCGGCCAACATCATGCTCACCGAGAGCGGCGTGGCCAAGCTCGGTGATTTCGGCATCGCGCGGCGCATGGGCGTGGACCAGACCCAGATCATCGGCTGGTTCGGTTCGCCGTTGTACATGTCACCGGAGCAGGCCCAGGACAAGGATCTCACGCCGCAGTCCGATCTCTACTCACTGGGTTCGGTCTTCTACGAGATGCTGGCGGGCACGCCGCCGTTCGCGGCGAAAGGCCTGTCGAGCCTGATCCAGAAGGTCGTCAACGAGGATCCGCGCCCCCTGCCGGAGGTGCGCCCGGAGGTCACCGAACCGATCTGGCGCGTGGTCAGGAAGATGCTGACCAAGGACCTCGCGGGGCGTTACAAGAGCGGCGCGGAGATCGTTGCCGATCTCGACAGGATCATCGAAGCGCTCGAGCGTTCGCCGGTGATGCTGAGCGAGGAACAGAAGATAGAGAAGATGAAAGAGCTGGCTTTCTTCGAACGCTTCTCGAAAAGCGAGCTGAAGGAAGTCGCGCGTGTCGCCGACTGGCGCGATTACGGCGCCGGTGAACCGGTATTCAGCGAGGGCATGAAAGAGAAGGCGTTCTACGTCGTCGCCGAAGGCTCGGTCGCGGTGACCATCAACGGCACCCGTATCCGCGACCTCGAGGCGGGCGATTGCTTCGGCGAGATGGAATACCTGTCGGGGACCGGGCGCACCGCGACGGTACTCGCCAACCGCGATTCGACCATCGTCAAGGTCGAGCGCGATTTCAAGGAGTGGGCGTCCCTGCCGACGCAGGTGCGGCTCAACCGCAGTTTCCAGGAAGTGCTCATCGAGCGTCTCCAGGCGACCAGCAAGGAACTCGCGCGCGCGCTCGGCAAGTAGCGCCGGCACTCAGGCCGGCGCGAACCGTAACCAGGCGATCGTTGCCCAGACCAGCGCGACCAGCACCAGGGCGAGGAACACGGCGGCGGAGGCGAGGTCCTTGGCGCGCCCGGAAAGCTCGTGGTGCTCGACGCCGACGCGATCGGTCAGTGCCTCAATGGCCGAGTTGAACAGCTCGGTGATCAGCAGCAGGGCGAGGCTCGTGACCAGCAGCAGGTAGTCGAGCGGGCCGCGCCCGATCCAGAAGGTCAACGGCAATAAGGCGAGGCTGAGGAGCACTTCCTGGCGGAACGCCTCCTCGTGCCGCCAGCCGGCGGCGAAACCCTTCATGGAGTAGCCGAAAGCGCGGACCAGGCGTTCGAGGCCGCGCGCGGAGTTGGCCATGGCGGGGCCGCTCAGAGCTGGGCAATCACCGCATCGGCGAACGCGCGCGTGCCGAGGGGGCCGCCGAGGTCGCCGGTGCGGGTAGCGGGATTGCCGATGGTGGCGAGAATGGCGTTGCGCATGCGGCCGCCGGCCTCGTGTAGATCGCAATGCTCGAGCATCAGCGCGGCAGAGAGCATCAGGGCCGTGGGGTTGGCCTTGTCCTGGCCGGCGATGTCGGGTGCGGAGCCGTGTACGGCCTCGAAGATGGCTGCATCCTTACCGATGTTCGCTGCCGGCGCGAGGCCGAGACCGCCGATCAGGCCGGCTACTTCGTCGGAGAGGATGTCGCCGAACATGTTCGTGGTGAGGATCATGTCGAACTGCGCCGGGTTGATGACGAGCTGCATGGCGCAGTTGTCGACGATGCGATCCTCGAGCAGCACGCGCCCCTCGTAGGCGCGCCCGACGTCCTGCACGGTCTCCAGGAACAGGCCGGTGAGGGACTTCAAGATATTGGCCTTGTGCACCACGGTGACCTTGCGACGGCCATGCTTGAGCGCGTATTCGAAGGTGAACTCGGCGATGCGGCGGCAGTTCTCGCGGGTGAGAATGCCGGTCGCTTCGGCGACCGCATGCGGGTCGTCGCCGATGGGAATGAAATGCTCCACGCCGACGTAGAAGCCGCCGAGGTTCTCGCGGACCAGGATCAGGTGGACGTCGTGGAACTTGCAGTCGGGCAGCAGGGAGCGTCCGGGCCGCACGTTGGCATAGAGCTGGAAAGCCTCGCGCAGGCGCACGTTGACCGAACGGTAGCCGGAGCCGACCGGCGTGGTCAGCGGCCCCTTGAGCGCGAGGCGGGTCTGGCGGATGTCCTCGATGGCGGCGTCCGGCAGGGGATCGCCGAGTTTTTCCGCGGCGCCGGCACCGGCAGTTTGTTCGTGCCAGTCGAACGGTGCGCCCAGCGCGTCGAGTACGCGCAGCGTCGCATCGGTGATCTCGGGGCCGATGCCGTCACCGGGAAACAGGGTGCAGGGAATGCGTGCGGGCGTGTTGCTCATCGATTCTCGGTATCGGGATTCTCGGTGTCGGAATGGGGGCAGGCCGGGCGAGGGGTCCCGGCGCGGCCGCGGTTGCTGCACAGACGCGGAGCGCGCCGTCGGTCGCACGGAGTATACCGGATCGATCCAGCGCCTCCGTGACACTGCCACGGCGTTGGGGAGGTGCTGCGGCCGCGCTTGAGATCGCACGAAGGCTGTATATACTGACAGCTGTATTTACATACAGGTTTTGTCATGGTTTCCGGATTGACCTCGCGCCAGGCCGAAGTCCTCGCGCTGATCCGCGCCACCATCCGGCGCACCGGTATGCCGCCGACCCGCGCCGAAATCGCCGGCGCGCTGGGTTTCCGTTCGGCCAATGCGGCCGAGGAACACCTGCGTGCGCTGGCGCGCAAGGGGGCCATCGAATTGCTACCGGGCGCTTCGCGCGGTATCCGCGTGGTCGAGGACGACGGCCTGGACACGCCGGGCCTGCCGGTGATCGGGCGCGTTGCCGCAGGCCAGCCGTTGCTCGCCGTGGAGCACATCGAGGATTACCAGGCCATCGACCCGGCCGTGTTCAAGCCGCGCGCCGACTACCTGTTGCGCGTCACGGGTGCGAGCATGCGCGATGCCGGCATCCTCGATGGTGACCTGCTCGCCGTGCATGCCACGCGGCAGGCCACCAACGGTCAGATCGTCGTCGCCCGGCTGGATGACGAGGTCACTGTGAAACGCTTCCGTCAGCGCGGCGCGAAAGTCCGGCTGCTGCCGGAGAATCCCGATTTCGAGCCCATCGAGGTCGATCTCGCGACCCGCGAGCTGGTCATCGAAGGACTCGCCGTCGGCGTGTTGCGAACGCACGCCCGATGACACTGCAGGAACTCATGCAGCGCGCCGGCATGTGGCGGGGCGGGGAGTTGCCGTCACTGGCTACCCGTTCGACCGGCTTTGATGGTCTCGATGCCATCCTGCCCGGCGGTGGCTGGCCACAGTCCGGGCTGATCGAGATCCTGACCGCATCGAGTGGGATCGGGGCCCTGCGCCTGGTGTTGCCGCTGCTGGCCGCGGCGAGCCGTGACGGCGACTGGCTCGTGTGGGTCGACCCGCCGCATATCCCCTATGCGCCCGCGCTCGATGCCGGTGGGGTGGTGCTGGACAAGGTGTTGCTCGTCGACCTGCCGGCACGGTCGGCCGCCGGCGGTGAGGACGACGAGATCCTGTGGGCCTGTGAACAGGCGCTACGTTTCGCCGACTGCGCGGTCGCGCTGATGTGGCTCGGGGCGACGATCCCGGCCCTGCCCCTGCGGCGCCTGCAGCTCGCCGCGGAAGCCGGTGCGACCACCGGCATCGTGTTCCGCCCCGCAGCCTGCGCCGCACAACCATCGCCGGCCGTGCTGCGTCTCGCGCTCGAGACGCCGGCCGGCGACGAGGGTGCCACGCCGCTGGCGCTCGAGATCGAGGTGATCAAGGCACGTGGCACGCATCACGGCGCCCGTTGCCGTCTCCATGTCTGACAGTCTGCTGGAAACTTACCTCATGACCGCACCCTTACCCATCACCATCCCCCGGCCCGGACGCCGCGCCGCTGATGTCGAGGCCACGCCGCGGCCGTCACGGGCACCGGCCCGGCCCGCTGCGCGCACGCGCGCGCCGTCGTGGCTGCACCTGCACCTGCCGCACCTCGCACTCGAAGTGCTGACGCGGGGCGGCGATGGCGAGCGTGCCTGTGTCCTCGTCGAGCCTGGTGTGCGTCGGCCGCAGGTATTGCTGACCAACCGGCATGCTGCCGCGCTCGGGATCCGGGCCGGCATGCCGCTCGCCGCGGCCCACGCGCTTGGTGAACTCGATGTGCTCGAACGTGACGAACGGGCCGAGCAGGCCGCGCTGACGCAACTCTGCCAATGGGCGTTGCAATTCACTGCCGACCTCAGCGCGGTGGCGCCGGATGGCCTCGTGCTCGAAATCGACGGCAGCCTGAAGCTGTTCGGCGGGATCGAGAGCCTGCTGCGGCAGTTGCGCGGCGGTTTGCGGCGGCTCGGCTACCGGGCCGAGTACGCGGTTGCGCCGACGCCACTGGCCGCGGCCCTGCTGGCGCGCGCCCGGCCGCGTGCGATCGTGCGCGACAAGGAGCAGTTGCCGGACGCCCTGGCCCATCTGCCGTTGGCGGCTCTGCGTCTCGAGCCGGCCGTGCACGCTGCCCTGAGCCAGCTCGGAATGCGCACGTTGGGCGATTGCCGGCGTCTGCCGCGCAGCGGGCTGGCGCGACGTTTCTCGCCGTTGCTGATCGAGCACCTCGATCGCCTGTTCGGGCTGCGCGCCGACCCGCGCCCCGCCTTCACCCCGCCGCGACACTTCTCCAGCGCCATCGAGCTGCCCTGGGAAGTGGATAGTGCGCGCACCCTTCTCGTTGCCGCTGAACGGCTGTTGGGCGAGCTCGGCGGATACCTGCGCGGGAGCAGTGCGCTGACTCGGCGCCTGTGCTGGCACCTCGTCGATCGTGATGGCGGCCGCGAATGTTTCGAACTCGCCCTCGCCGAAGCTTCACGCGACGAACAGCACATGTTGCTGCTGCTGCGCGAGACGCTCATGCGCAAGCGGCTCGCCGTGCCCGTGCGTGCCATCGGGCTGGACGTCGCGGAACTGGTCAGCGAACGAGTTCCGCACGTGCAGGACCTGTTCACGCCGCGCCGGCAGGGCCATGCCGAGGGATACGCGGTTTTTGCCGACCGCGTGCGCGCCCGCTGCGGCGAGCGCGCGCTGCGTGGCCTGGGCATGTTGCCCCAGCATCGCCCCGAGGCCGCGTTCGGTTGGCGTCGGCCCTTACTGAATGCTGGCCGTATGACCACGCTTGCCGAGCAGGGGGAGGGGGGACGGCAGGTAAGACGTCCCCTGTGGTTGCTCGAACGACCGTTACGGCTCGCGGTGCGTGACAGCCAGCCCTGGTTCGAGGGGCCGCTCTCGCTGGTACCCGGGCGTGAGCGCATCCAGAGCGCCTGGTGGGAAGAGGAAGGCCTGGCGCGCGATTATTTCACCGCCATCACCACGCGCGGCGGGCGCCTGTGGGTGTTTCGCGAGCTGGGCGGCGCACGACGCTGGTACCTGCACGGGATCTTCGAATGAGGTGCCCGTAGGCATCGCGCCGGTCGCGGATGAGCGCGCCACCCTCGCGCGCGGCGTCGGCTTGCCTCGACGGTTGAACTCCCTGCGCCGCGGCCTGTCCGAGTGCCTTTGCCGGCGTGGCCACGGCGCACGGTTCGCCCTGCTTGGAAGTGCCCACGATCAATAAGTTATTGCATATCGGCGCCGAGGCGACGAAAATCCGCCCCTAGCCTCAGATTCAGGCTCGTATGGTGTGGTCATTCCAATAATCAACCAGCCCGCACACCATCCTGGAATCTCGTTGTCCAAGCGCAAGTTAATCAAGCTAGCTCATTAATGTTGCGAAGCGGTTATAATCACGCCCGCTGTCTCAGGGGGGAACGGACGGTGCTCTCTACGTTCGTTGATTCAGTCCAGACCAACTCACGAATCTCACGATGAAAGCGCCAAAAATCAACAACCTGTTGCCGTTGCGCAATGCCTCTTTCGAAACGTTGATCGAAGCCCTGGAGTACGCCGCCCAGGGCGAGACGGGCTACAATTTCTACGACGGCAAGGGTGAGTTGTTCGCCGTGCTGAGTTACGCCGAACTGCGTGACGAGGCCCGCGTCCTCGCGCGTCGCCTGCGCGGGCTGGGATGCAAGCGTGGCGCCCGCGTCGCCATCGTTGCCGAGACGGAACCGATGTTCCATCGTTTCTTCTTCGCCTGCCAGTACGCCGGCTACATCCCGGTGGCGCTGCCCGCCGGGTTCCAGCTCGGTGGCCGCAAAGCCTACGTCGAACAGCTCGAGCGCATGCTCGACAGCTGCGGCGCCGATCTCGCCGTGGCGCCCGAATCCCACGTCGGCTTCCTGCGCCAGGCCGTGGAGCGCCTGAATCTCGTCAAGGCCGGTACGCCCGAGGAGTTCGACCTGCTACCGGAACTCGACTGCACGCTCGAACCCCTGCGCGCCGACGAAGTCGCCTACCTGCAGTACACCTCCGGCAGCACGCGCTTCCCGCGCGGCGTCGAGATCTCGCAGAAGACCGTGATGACCAACCTGCGCGACATCGCGCTACATGGCCTGAAAATCACGGAAAAGGACCGCATGGTGGCGTGGTTGCCGCTCTACCACGACATGGGCCTGGTCGGTTTCGTCCTGCTGCCGCTCGGCAGCCAGCTCTCGGCCGACTACCTCAGCCCGCGCACCTTCGCCATGCGTCCGCGCCTTTGGCTCAAGCTGATCTCGCAGAACCGCGGCACGATCTCTTCCAGCCCGCCGTTCGGCTACGCGCTGTGCGCCAAGCGCCTGCGTCTCACTGACCAGGACCGCTACGACCTGAGTTCCTGGCGTGTCGCCTGTGTTGGAGCCGAGCGCATCCATCCCGAGCCGCTGCGCCAATTCGCGCACGTGCTCAAGCCCGCGCGCTTCGACGCACGCGCCTTCGTCGCCTGCTACGGCATGGCCGAGTGCGCGCTCGCGATCAGCTTCGCTCCGCTCGATACCGGCATCGATGCAATCGCGGTCGACAAGAACGCCATGGCGACCTCCGGCCAGGTAGAAATCGTCGATGATGCTGATGTCGATCCGACCGAGACGCTGACCTTCGTCGACTGCGGCAAGATCCTGCCGAGCTTCGAACTTGCCATTCGCGATGACCACGGCAAGGACCTGCCCGACTACCAGTGCGGCCGCATCTGCCTGCGCGGTCCTAGCGTGATGAGCGGATACTTCCAGAACCCGACCGCAACGGCCGAGGCGTTGTCCGAGGACGGTTGGCTCGATACCGGCGATATCGGCTATCGCGTCGGTGACCACGTGGTCGTGACCGCGCGGCGCAAGGACGTCATCATCGTCAACGGCCGCAACATCTGGCCGCACGACCTCGAGTTCCTCGCCGAGAGCCTGCCCGGTGTACGCTTCGGCAATGTCTCGGCCTTTTCCTTCGCCGACGAGGCCGGCACCGACCAGGTCGTCATGGTGGTCGAGTCGCGCGAAGCCAATCCGGCCAAGGCGCGCGCGCTGGTCGAGGAACTGGGCGGTCTGATCACGGCCCATTTCGGCATCACCTGCCATATCGACCTGGTGCCGCCGCGCACGCTGCCGCGAACCTCCTCGGGCAAGTTGTCCCGTTCCAAGGCCAAGCAGGACTTCCTGGCGCGCATGGAAAACGTCGCCGGCGACGTCGCCGGCGCGCATGGATGATCTGCAGGCGAGCGAACCTCCGAAAGTCCTGCTGACCGGCGCGACCGGCTTCATCGGTCGCCACCTGCAGCGCGCGC
>JAPOKK010000223.1 GCA_029977665.1 Pseudomonadota bacterium
CCACTTGCCGTTGACCTTGCGCGTATTCCAACCGACGTGATCGAGATGCAGGTGCGTGCACAGCACGTAGTCGATCCCTTCCGGCTGGTAGCCCGCTGCCTGCATGTCCTCGAGATAGCTGGTCGAGAGCATGTGCATGACATCGAACGGGTTGCGGTCGCGATCGTTGCCGATGCAGGTGTCGACAACGAGCTTCGCGCTCGGCGTGTCGACGATCAGCGAGTGGATGCTGAGGCTGAGATGGCCTTCTTCGGTCACGAAGTGTGGAAACAGCCACTTGACCTGCTTGACGACCTCGGGCGTCGCCGCCGGAATGACGTCGGAGAATTCCGGGGAGACGATTTCCTGCAGCTTGGTGATGGTGACGTCACCGACCTTCCACTTGAGATTCTTCATCGATGTACTCCCCTGTTGAGTCTGTTTGAAGCGCGGCGCCGGGCTGCTGTCAGAGCAGGTTCTCGGCCACCAGGCGCAGCTCTTCGGCCGAGTTGGCCGAGATGATCATGGTGCCGAGTTCGCCGCCCCCGGCCGCCGCCTTCCAGCGCGTGAGTTGTTCCTTGATGTGTTCCGGCGGCCCGACCAGGCAGCAGTCGTCGATGTACTGATCCGGCACCAGGGCAGCCGCCTCGTTCTTCTTGCCGGCAAGGTACAGATCCTGGATCTTGACTGCCGCCTCTTCGTAGCCGAGGCGCTTGGTGTAATCGTTGTAGAAATTCTTCTCGCGCGCGCCCATGCCGCCCACGTAGAGCGCGAAGTGATGCTTGAGCTGCTCGCGGCACTTGGCGATGTCGGGCCCCATGGCCATGCGCACGAACGGCGCGAAGTCGAAACCGGCCATGGACTTCTCGCTGCCGCTCTTGGCGAAGCCTTTTTCGATGGCTGGCCGGAACAGGTCGAAACGGTCCGGGTTGGCCCACACCAGGAACGCGCCGTCGGCGATTTCGGCGGCGAGCTGCATGCCCTTCTCCGTCGCGACACCGGTGTAGATCGGGATCTCCGGATTGCCGTGGAGGATACTCTTCAACGGCTTGCCGAGGCCGAGGCTGCCGGGCCCCGTGTATGGGATCTGGTAGTGCTCGCCGCTGTGCGTGAGCGGCTCCTCGCGGCGGAAGATCTTGCGCATGATCGAGATGTACTCGCGCGTGCGCAGCAGCGGTTTGCCGTAGGGCTGGCCGTACCAGCCCTCGATGACCTGCGGTCCCGAGGGGCCGATGCCGGCGAGAAAGCGGCCGCCCGAGAGCTGGTCCAGCGTCATCGCCGTCATGGCCGTCATCGACGGGGTGCGCGCCGCCATCTGCATGATCGCGGTACCGGCCTTGAGCTTCGTCGTCTGCGCCAGCACCCAGGCCACGGGCGTGACCGCATCCGAGCCCCAGGCTTCGGCACTCCAGGCGGAGTCGTAGCCGAGCGACTCGGCTTCGAGGATGAGATCCATGGGCAACTTCACGTGCGCGCCCGAGTAGCCGAATACCATGCCGAGTTTCATCATCACTCCTCTGCTGTGAGCGTGGTGCGGGAGGCCGACAGGATAGTCGAGCGGCGGCGGCTTGGCGACTCGTCGCCTGGCTGCGGACTGAGCGGGGCGCGGTGCCGCCTCAGCGCGCGGGCGCACCGGCCGGAAGCCTGCCCCGGTGTTTCGTCAGCGTACCGCGTCGAGGATCTCGCCGAACGCTTCGATGACCTCGAGGCACTCGCTGCGCGACGGGTAAGGTTGCCCCGGGTTGACCGGGTTGCGCGTGCGGATGCACAACCAGTCCGGGTTGACGCGCTCCTTCATCTCGCCGAGCCGGTCGATCCACTTCTGGCGGTTGCCCAGGCACAGGAACATGTTCTCGATCTGATCGAGCATGTCGGTCGCTTCGGCATCGGGCGAGAGCCCCTTCTCCGCGTAGAAACTCCATTCGCGGACCCAGCGGTGCCCATGCTTCTCGCGTACCTGTGGATCGTCCGACAGCCAGCCTTCGAAACCCACGGTGATTTGGAAGTCGTCCTTGCCGCGTGCGGCAGCGCGCTCGCGCATGTCCTGTGCTGCCGGCGCGAGTTCGTCGAGCGCCGGCGGAAACCACAGGCACCAGCCTTCGTAGTTCAGCGCACGTTCCATCGCCTTGGGCGCGAAGGCGCCGATCCAGATCGGCGGGCGCGGTTTCTGGTAGGGGTGCGGCAGCAGGCGCACCCCCTCGTAGTGGAAGAACTCACCCTGGTAGTTGAATTCGTCCTCGGTCCAGGCGCCGACGATGCAGTCCATGACTTCCTCGAAGCGTTTGCCGCGCTTCTCGAACGGCACGCCGAAGCAGCGGAAATAGTCTTCGTGGTAGCCGACACCGGCGCCGAACACGAGCCGGCCGCGGCTGAGGTTGTCGACTGCGGCCAGGCTCTCGGCGAGGTGGATCGGGTGATGGAAGGTGGGCTGGATCACCGTGCAAGCGAGTTGCACGTGCTTCGTGCGCGCGGCAAGCACCGCGAGCATCGAGGTCGTGTTCGGCCACCACGTCTCCGGGCGCTGGTGGCGCTCCGGCACCCACAGGCCGTCGAAACCGACTTTCTCGGCCAGCTCGGCCTCGGCAATGCAGTGCTCCATGGCGTCGGCGACGTCATCGGGCGCGGGCGCCTCGGTCTGATCGTAGACGCCGAAATGGGTGTCGGGCATGAAGGCGATCTTCATCGATGGATCTCCGGCTGTGTCACAGAGGACGCAAGTGCTCGGGGCGCCGTCGGCGTACCGGGCACTTGCGCAGGGTGGTCCGCCTCAATCGGCAGGTTCGCTGCCGGCCGGCAGCTTGTCGCGTATGAGATCGGCGGTGGCGCGAATATGCGCCTCGACGAGGTCGAGCGCGAGCGGGATGGCGCGCGCCAGGGTCGCTTCCTTGAGCGCATCATGCTCGGCGCTGACCGAGCGTGCCGAGGCGCTTTCCAGCAGCGACACCCGCCGGTAACGCTTGGACTGGTCCTGCAGCAGGGCGCGAAAGCGTTGCAGCCAGCGTGATGGACAGGCCGCGACCAGGGCGTCGTGAAACGCGCGGTTGGCCTGCTCCCAGCTGTCGAGCAGCGTCGAGTCGTCGGCACCGAGGCGCGCATCGACCTTCGTCAGGCGGTAATGCGTGGCGACGATCTCCGCCTCCCAGGCTTCGTCGCCGAGTTCGATCGATTGCGCCAGCGCGGCACGCTCGACCACCACGCGCGCGCCGGTGATGTCGTCCAGGTCCGCGCGCGACAATTCGGCGACGCGGTAGCCGCGATTCTCGATGGCCGTCGCGAACGTGTCGTTGGCGAGACGGGCGAGCGCCTCGCGCAAGGGGCTCATGCCGACCTCGTAGCGCTCGCGCAGCGGCTCCAGGCGCAGGCGGAAACCGGGCGCCAGCTCGCCGCTGACGATGTCGGAACGAATCTGCCGGTAGACGCGCTCGGCGAGCGTCGCGGCATCCTCGGGGCCGGCCGAGACCGGAGGGCGTGAGTCGGACTGGGTCATGCGCGAGGTCTCCGCAGCACAGGCAGCGAGGGGCGGTCGGGCAGCAATTTATCAAAAGCGATGGATTTTCGAAAATCTGTTGCATTTGAGATGGGTGGGTTCTAGAGTTCGGCGACACACTGCGTCGCCGGGGAACGGGGCAGTCGCATCGCGGCGACCCGTTATCGGACGCGCCACGACCGACGCTCTCTACGAGGAGACTTGCATGGCCACCATCGCGCGCGAAGTCGTCGACAAGCAGCGACAGCTCAAGCCCCCCACACTCAAGGCGATGATTGCCGAGCGCGATCGCCTCACTGCCGAAACCGGGCACTACTGCGGCGTCACCGAACTGACGCTGCGTGACTCCGACCCCATCAAGTACGAACGCTTCTACGCCAAGCTGCACGCCGCCGTGCTGGCCGCGCGCGAGTCGGCGCGCTTCGTTGCCGCGAGCCCGGGCTCGCGCGAAATGGGCGAATGCCTGTGGGGCATCGCGACGCCGGAAGGCGATACGCTCGCCGTCTCGCTCGGCTTCCTGTCGCATACCGTGATCTTCCCGACCTCGATTCGTTACATGGCGGATAACGATTACGACGTCAACGACGGTATCGAGGACGGCGACGTGTTCGCCGTCTCCGACGGCCTCACCGGCGGCGTGCCGCATCCGGGCGATTTCTATTCCTTCGTGCCGATCTGTGTCGATGGCGAGGTCGTGGCCTGGGCCATCGGCATCAACCACCTGATGGAGAACGGCGCGCCGGTCGCCGGTTCCTGGGCCACCTTCTCGGTCGACACCTTCATGGACGGCCTGGTCTGCCCGCCCATGCGCACCGGTCGCAAGCTCAAGCAGGAAAGCTGGTGGCGTGCGATCTGGGAGCGCCGCACGCGCGCGGCGACGATGAACATCCTCGACGACAAGATGCGGCTTGCCGGGTGCGCGATGATCCACGCCGCCACACATGCGCTGATCGAAGAGTTCGGCATGGACTACTACAAGCGCGCGATCCGCGAGGTCATCGAGGAATCGCGCCGCATGGTGGTCGACAACATGCGTTCGACACTGGTCCCCGGCACCTACAACGGCTGCGCCTTCCGCCTGGTCAAGTACAAGGGGCTGCAGAACGTCTGGTCGCACGCCGACAAGAACACGCTGATCCACGTGCGCGGCAGTCTCGAGCCGAACGAGAACGGCGTGCTGCTCGACGCCGAGGGCAGTTCCAAGTGGGGCTATCACTCGTACAACGCGACGCCCGGCGGCGTGGACTGTGCGGTCTTCCTCGGCATGATCAACTCGTTCTCGCACAACACCAAGGTCACCGCCGGTATCGACCTCGCCGTGCAGCGCAACTACCCGCGCGGCAGCATCTATAACCCGGACAACGAGTACACCTCCAACGCCAACCTGTGGGCGCAGACCGTGGCGCTGAACAGCCTGTGCTTCGGTGCGGTCAGCCGCGCGATGTTCAGTCGCGGCTACCTCGAGGAAGCGTTCACCGTCGATG
The DNA here is from genome assembly GCA_029977665.1 of Pseudomonadota bacterium. GTDB lineage: Bacteria > Pseudomonadota > Gammaproteobacteria > JACKNG01. Next base: position 4,951 of record JAPOKK010000223.1, read on the forward strand.
GCAACTGGGGTGCTTTCCAGGGTGCCGGCACGACCGCCGACGGCACCAACTACGGCTTCACCAATTTCGAATGGCTGGGCGGCACCGGCCGCGGCGCCTGGTGTTACAAGGACGGCGAGCCGCTGGTCTGGGCGGCCTGGTCGCAGATGGCGACGATCGGCGACGCCGAGGAATTCGAGAGCACCGTTCCGCCGCTGTTCTATCTCGGCCGCAAGCTGCTGCCCGGCTACTTCGGTTACGGCAAGTACCGCGGCGGGCCGGGCAACTCGGCGGTGCACTGGTGCGTGGAGCCCGGCCGCCACGTCGCCCTCACCCGGCCCAACGGCGGCCTCTCGTGCACGCCTTCGGTCGGCATCGGCATGAGCGGTGCCTATCCCGGCCCCGGCAGCTTCATGATCTCCGCCCGCGGCACGAACCTCGACAAGCTCATCGAACAGGGCGAGACGCCGCGCGACGCGCGCGAGCTGCTCGAGATGATCGACGACGAGAAACTCGCCGTGAAGAAGCTCGAGATCTGGAAGACCGACTGCCCGGAACTCGCGTTGAAGGACAACGACCTGTTCGTCGATGCCGCCGGCTCCTCGGGCGGCTGGGGCGACCCGCTGGACCGCGATCCGGCCGCCGTGGTGGCCGACCTGAACGACGGCATGTGCCCGAACTACGCGTTCGTCAGCGACATGCACGGCGTCATAGCGACGCAGGACGCGGACGGCATCTGGGTGCTCGATGCGGCGGCAACGACGGCGCGCCGCGAGGCGCTGCGCGCCGCGCGCCTGGCCGAGTCGGTGCCGGTGGCAGACTGGTGGCAGGACGAGCGTCCGCGCGTGGTAGCGCAGGACTTCGTGCCGGAAGTCCGCGAGATGTACGCGCAGAGCCTGACCTTCGACAAGTTCCAGCGCGAGTTCGCCGGCTTCTGGCAGCTGCCCGGCGACTTCGCTTTCGCCGAGGAAGCCACCGATGAGTGAGCAACAGAGCATCAGCCTGGACCTTATCCGCCAGCTCGTCGATGGCACCATCGACGACGACAATACCGAGCGTCTGCTCAAGCTGCCGCGCAAGGACAAGGACCGTTTCTTCGGCTACCTGACCGTGCTGCAGGAACGGGTGCCGTGGGATGAGCGCATCCTGCTGCGCCTGGGCGACAAGCTCTACATCGTCGCCGGCGCACCGGGCGAGCGCACCGTCAAGTGCGAGTGCGGACATGACTTCGGCGACTACCGCCGCAACTGGAAGCTCGGCTGCCGCATCCGCACGCGCAAGACGCTGGCCGAGATGGCGCAGGTCTACGATCCGGCGCCGGCCGTGCCGGAACCGGGCTGGCAGGAAATCCGCGAGTTCTTTTGTCCGAGCTGCGCCACCCAGCACGCGGTCGAGGTCGTGGCGCCGGGTTACCCGATCGTGTTCGAGATGCTGCCCGACCTGGATCGCTTCTACCGCGAGTACCTCGGGCGCCCGCTCGAAGACGAGCGCGACGACTGGTACGAGGACCACTCGGCCGCTATCACCGGGCAATGGGCGCAACAGGCGTCGTGATAGCGCGGTAACGACTGAGCACGGCGGCGCCTGCGCGCTGCCGTCACCCGGCCGCTGGCGACGGCGGCAACACCGGCGGTCGACCCCGCGCGGCCCGGTCAGGGCCCGGGCCGCGCGCGCC
>JAPOKK010000198.1 GCA_029977665.1 Pseudomonadota bacterium
AAACAACCTCTTCGACGAGGACTACAACACCGATATCCGCATCGAGGATGCGACCAGCCGTTACTTCGAGCCGGCGCCCGATCGCAACGTCTTCGGTGGTGTGCGCCTGCGTTACGACTTCGACGTCTGAGCCCGCGCCGGCGCGTCCCCGCGGACGCGCCGGAGCTTGCCGGTTTCCTCAGGCGCTCGCCGCGAGCGCCGGGGCTTCGGTCGCGACCTCGACGCGGTTGCGGCCGCCTTCCTTGGCGCGGTAGAGCGCCTCGTCGGCGCGCGCGATGGCAGCGTCGATAGGCTCGCCGGCGACGAACCCGGCAACGCCCAGCGAGATCGTGATGCGGCGGATCTCTTCGCCGGTTTTCGGGTTGTAGACGCGGCCGCGCTCGATGCCCGCGCGGAGCGACTCGGCCAGCGCCCGCGCGCCCTGCACGTCGGTGTCGGGCAAGAGGACGATGAACTCCTCGCCGCCGAAGCGCGCCGCGAGATCCTTGCCCTTGGTCAGGTTGGCAAAAGCCTTGGCCACGACCTTGATGATCTTGTCGCCGAAGAGGTGGCCGTAGGTGTCGTTGATGCCTTTGAACTTGTCGATGTCGGCCATGATGATGCAGTGCGGTCGATCGGCATAGTCCTCGCTGGCCTCGAGTTCGGCGACGCGCGCCTCGAAGCCCTTGCGATTGGCCAGTCCCGTCAGCGGGTCCTGCTTGGCCTCCATGCGCACCGCGTCGAGTTCGCGGCGCAGGCTCTCGGCCTCGTGACGGCTCTCCTCGAGGTGCCGGGCCAGCGCACCGTTGCCTTCGTTCATCTGCCGCGTGCTTTCGATCAGCCCCGAGACCAGCGTACGCAACTCCTCCGCCGGGACATCGCCCTCCAGCTGTTCGGCGCACTCCTGCAACGACTGCTCGTAGCGGCTGACCTCGCCGCCAGCGGTCTCCACCGAGCGCGCCAGCGCTTCGATGAGTTTCCTCACGTTGACGTGCGCGGTCTCCACGCGGCTGCGATCGGACGGGTCGAGGTATTGCTGGTAGAGTTGCTCGGTGATGCCTTCGTCGACCGGCTCGCCGGCACTGAGCAAGCGGTCTATGGTGCTCTTGAGGCCCGCACAGCCGCTACTGACGTACTCGTACCACACGGCATAATTGTGCGGCACGACCGGCACGCGCTGGCGCGACATCAGCGGCAAGGCCAGGCGCAGATGTTCGGAGGCGGTTTCGAAGCTCGTTCTTGTTGTCATGGCGATGAATTTCTTCCCTGTTTGCGGATCCTTACGCCTGCCCTAGCGGCGCCCGCGCGGGAAGCTTGAAAATCGTCCGGTAAAACGCTTTAAACGCTATGCAATCAGACAGTTATCCCGCATCAGCCTGGGCGGTGACAGCCCGCCCGGGTTGCCCTCGCGAGGGGGCGCCGGCATGCGGGCAGGAGGCACGACGATGCCCTTGAGCGCCGAATCCCAGGTAGTGCTGAACATGCTCGCCGAGCAGGGTGTCCGCCCCTTCGACGCCTTGCCGCCGGCCGAGGGTCGGCCCTATTTCAACGCCCTGTTCGCGACGCGGCCCGAGGACCAGGAGGCGGTTGCGCGCGTCGAGGCGCTCACCATCCCGGTCGCCGGGGGCGCGATCCCCGCGCGCCTGTATGCGCCCGCGTCGACGACCGCGCTGCCCTTGCTGGTGCACTATCACGGCGGTGGCTGGGTCTACATGAACCTCGACGTGCACGACGGCTACTGCCGCATGCTCGCCAACCGCAGCGGCTGCGCGGTACTCGCGGTCGAATACCGCAAGGCGCCCGAGTTCCCGTTTCCGGTACCGCTGGAAGACTGCCAGGCGGCGCTGACCTGGGCCCATGAGCACGCCGCGGCGCTGGGCGTCGATGCGGCTCGCCTCGCCGTCATCGGCGACAGCGCGGGCGGCAACCTCGCCGCTGCCGTGGCGCTCGCCGCGCGCGATGCCGGCGGCCCGCCGCTGCGCGCGCAGATCCTCACCTACCCGGCGGTCGACGCGACGATGAACCAGCCCTCGATGGCCGAGAACGCCTGCGCGCCGCTGCTCGGCCAGGCGCAGATGGACTGGTTCTGGTGTCATTACAATGCTCACGGCCACGACGCGCTCGATCCGCGCCTGTCGCCGCTGCATGCCGCGAGCCACGCGGGGCTGCCGCCGGCGCTCGTCGTGACGGCCGAGTACGATCCGCTGCGCGACGAAGGCGAAGCCTACGCCGCGAAACTCGCCGCGGCCGGTACGCCGGTCGAGAGCGTGCGCTACGACGGCGTTTTCCACGGCTTCATGCTGATGCACAAAGTGGTGCCCGAGGGTGCGCGACTGCTCGAGCGCCAGGTCGACTTCATCCGCCGGCATCTCGCATGAGACGCCGTGCAGGCAGCGCCGCGCGCGGCGCGGGTCGTGACGATTCCGCGCTGCCGCCGACTGCGATTTCACGGCCGCCGAGCCGGCCCGTCACGGAGAACTGAACCATGCAACTCGTCGAGGACATCCTTGCCCGCCAGGCCGAGCACAGCAGCTGGCGGCGCGACATCCACGCTCACCCGGAGCTTGCCTACAACGAGCACCGCACCGCCGACTTCGTCGCCAGTCGTCTCGAAGCTTTCGGCATCCCGATCGTGCGTGGCCTCGGCAAGACCGGTGTGGTCGGTACGCTCAAGGCCGGCAACAGCGATCGCTCGATCGGCCTGCGCGCCGACATGGACGCGCTGCCGCTGACCGAGATGAACACCTTCGCGCACGCTTCCACGAATGCAGGCGTGATGCATGCCTGCGGCCACGACGGCCACACCACCATGCTGCTCGCCGCGGCCGAGTACCTGGCGAGCCACCGTGACTTCGACGGCATCGTGCATTTCATCTTCCAGCCGGCCGAGGAAGGCGAGGCCGGCGCACGCGCGATGATGGACGACGGCCTGTTCCGCGATTTCCCGATGGACGCGGTCTACGCCGTGCACAACTGGCCCGGCATGCCGGTCGGCCACATGGCGATGCGCAAGGGGCCGGCGATGGCCGCGTTCGACGTGTTCGAGGTGACGCTGACCGGCCATGGCGGCCACGCCGCACTGCCGCACTTGGTGGTCGATCCGATCCAGGTCGGTGTCGAGCTCGTGCAGGCCTGGCAGACGGTGGTCTCGCGCAACGTCAAGCCGGTCGAGCCGGCAGTGTTGTCGGTGACCCAGTTCCACGCCGGTGACGCCTGGGCCGTGGTGCCCGAACAGGCGGTGCTGCGCGGCACGGTGCGCTCCTTCGCGCCGGAAGTGCGCGCGCTGATGGAACGCCGCATGGCCGAGATCACCGCCGGTATCTGCGCTGCCCACGGGTGTCGTTTCGACTGGCGCTACGAGCACCGTTTCCCGCCGACGATCAATGCCGCGGACGAGACCGATATCGCGGCGCGCGCGGCGATGGCGGTCTGTGGGGCGGAACACGTCGATACCAACGTCGAGCAGGTTACGGGATCGGAGGACTTCGGCTACATGCTCGAGGAGAAACCCGGCTGCTACGCCTTCATCGGCAACGGTCCCGGCGACGGCGGCTGCCTGCTGCACAGCCCGCATTTCGATTTCAACGACGAGATCATCCCGATCGGGGCGAGCTATTTCGTGCGTCTCGTCGAGGACCAGCTCAAGCCCGGTGCGTGAACCACCGCGCCCGCCGTCGCGGGGAGCGGCGGGTCTGCGGCCGTTCCAGATGACGTAAGTCAGGACCGTACGCGGCGCGTGTGGCATCGTGCCCGTTCTCATTCAGGGGGAACTGGCGATGCGCGAAAACGCGGGATCTGCGCCGCGCGCGGGCGATCTCTGGGGCGGCCTCGCGGCCGCTGCCATCGTGCTGCCGCAGGCGATGGCGTTCGGTGTCACGCTGTTCGCCATCGCCGGTCTCGATGCCTCGGCGGGTGCTTACACCGGGCTCGTCGGCAGCGCGATGCTGTGCCTGGCGAGCGGTTTCGCTGGTGGCACCCGGGGACTCGTTTCCGCGCCTACCGGCCCCACCCTGGTGCTGCTCGGCAGCGCGCTCGGCGGGCTCGTCGCGAGCGGCCTCGACGCCGCCGGCATCGCCCTCGGCCTTGCCGTGACCGTCGCGCTGACCGGCCTGCTGCAGGTCGTCATCGGAGCGAGTGGCGGCGGCCGGCTGATCAAGTACATTCCGTTTCCCGTCGTCAGCGGCTTCATGACGGGCGCCGCGATCCTGATGATCCTCTCCCAGGTCGAGCCGCTGACCGGTACGGCGACGGATGCCGCGTGGTCGGGCTGGGCCTGGCTGCCGGCGCTCGCCGCCCTCGCGACCATTGCCGGCGCGCGGCTCGCACCGCGCTTCGCGCCCCGCGTACCCGGGCCGATCGCCGGACTCGTGCTCGGCACGGCAGTGTTCCATGCCCTCGCCGCGCTGCACCCGGGAGCGCCGCCGGCGGCATGGATGATCGGTGCCGTGCCGGGCTTCTCCGGTTTGCCCGTCGGCTTCGAACCGGCCCTGCTCGGCGCGCTGCCCTGGGCTGTCATCGTGCCGGCGGCGGCGGCGCTGGCGGTGCTCGCATCGCTCGACACCCTGCTCACCGCGGTGGTCGCCGACGTCGCCACCGGGCGCCGCCACGATTCGCGCCGCGAACTCATCGGCCAGGGTGCGGGACAGTTTGCCGCGGCCGCTTTCGGCGGCATGGCGGGCGCCGGTACGACCGCGGCGACGGTGACCGCGATCAAGTCGGGCGGCGGGCGCTGGGTGGGTGTCGCCGCCGGGGTCGTCTTCCTGCTGCTGACGGGCTTTGCCGGTGATGCCGGGCAGCTGCTGCCGATCGGCGCGTTGGCCGGCGTGATTCTCGCCGTCGCCATCGACGTCGCCGATCTCGACATCCTGACCTGGGCCCGCGATGGCCGCACGCGGCAGGACGCCGCGATTGCCGTGCTCGTGACGCTGATCACGGTCCTCTACGATCTCATGATCGCGGTCGGCGTGGGCGTCGCGATCGCGGTGCTGCTGTTCATTCGCGAGCAGATCACCGCACCCGTCGTGCACCGGCGCTCGACGGCAGCGCAGACGCGCTCGATCCGTTCGCGCGCGGAACGCGAGCGTGAGCTGCTCGAAGCACACGGCACGCGCATCATCGTCTACGAGCTGCGGGGCAACCTGTTCTTCGGCACCGCCGACCGCCTCATCGACGAACTCGCCGACGATCTCGATGGGCCCAACCAGGTGATCCTCGACCTGCGCAAGGTGGCGCGCATCGATCTGACCGCGGTGCGTTTTCTCGAACAGATCGCCAACCGCCTCGCCGAGCACGGTGGCATGCTGCTGTTCTGCGAGCTGCACGCCGGCACCGGTATCGCCGGATCCGTCGCCGAGGTCTTCCGCCGCACCAGCCGCCAGGGCGGCAGCGCGCCCGTGCTCACCTTCAACGGGCGCGACGAGGCGCTCGAGTACGCCGAGGACGCCCTGCTCGAAGCGCTCGGCGCGAGTCCCGCGCTGCGCGCGGAACGCGTGCCGCTGAGCGACAACGCGCTGACTCGCCGCCTCACCCCGGCGCAGCTCGAGATGCTGGGCGGCCAGCTGCGAACCCGCGACGTCGCCGCGGGTGACTACCTGTTCCGTGCCGGCGACGAGTCCGACGAACTCTACCTCGTCCTGCGCGGGCGCATCGAGATTCGCCTCGCCACCACCACGCATCACTACAAGCGGCTCGCGGTCTACGCACCCGGCAGCTTTTTTGGCGAACTCGGGCTGCTCAAGCGCGGCGCCCGTGCGGCGGACGCCATCGCCGCGACCGACGCCACCTGCAGCGTCCTCGAGCACGCCGTGTTCGCGCGGTTTGCCGCCGAGGATCCGGCGCTCGCCATCGCCCTGCTAAGCGCGCTTTGCGACTCGCTGGTTGCCAACCAGCGCTGGTCGACGCGCGAGCTGCAACGTCTCTCCGAATGGTGATCGGCGAGCACCCCGCGCGGCGTGGCGCTGCTATGCTGTGCGACCGCGCACGGGCGCGGTCAGGTATCGTCAACCAGGGGAGTGAATCGCAGTCATGAACGCAGAACAACGCAAACAGAAGATCCGCGACGGCTTCGCCGCGCTGGCAGCGGGCGACGCCGAGCCCCTGATGGGAAATTTCGACGACAACGTGCAGTGGACGATCATCGGCAACACGAAGTTCTCCGGCACCTACGACGGCATGCAGGACGTGCTCGCGCGCCTGCTCGGACCGCTCGGCGAGCTGCTCGACGGTCATCTGCACATCACGGTAGAGAACCTCATCGCCGATGGCGACTACGTCGTATGCCAGGGGCACGGTGAGTCACGGACCAAGGCCGGCGGCACCTACAACAATGTCTATTGCTGGGTCTATCGCTGGTCCGGCGACAAGATCGTCGCGCTCACCGAGTACCTCGACACCGAGGTCCTGACGGCTTCCTTCGGGCGCTGAGAGCGCCCTGGCCTCGCGCGGCGCGCTACCCGCGCCGCGCGCAGGTCTGCGTGCACGCCTTCGTTCAGGCCGGTTCGACGATATCGCGGTAGGCGTGCCAGGTCGCGTGGCCGACCAGCGGCACGGTCACGACGAGCCCGGCGAACCAGCTCGCGAAGCCGGCGCCGATGAGGGCGACGATCAGCACCGCCCACACGGTCATCGGCCGCGGGTTCTCGCAGATGGCCTTGAAGCTCGCGATCATCGCCGAGATCGCGTCCATCTCGGTGCGGTCGAGCAGCATCGGCAGGGCGATGGCGGAAATCGCGAAGCTGAACGCGGCGAGTATCGCGCCGATGCCGAGATAAATGGCAAGAAACGCCCACATGCCCGGCGAGCGTGCGATGAGCTCGACGAACTCGACGAGCGACTCGAAGCCGTTCGGTACCAGCAGGGCGACGAGCACCACGGAGACGCGCATCCAGACCGCGAGCGAGAGCATCAGGATCAGCGCGTAGAATCCGATCGCCGGCCGGTTGGCGCGCCACGCGGTCAGGGTGCGCGGGAAATCGACACGCCGATCATCGGTGAGTTGACGCGAGCAGTCGTAGATGCCGACGGCGAGAAACGGGCCGATGAGCAGGAAACCCGTGGTCAGGGCCAGCCCGATGGCACCGCCGTAGTGGGTAACGAGTGCCCAGCCCATGACGGCCAGCACGCTACCGTAGAAGAGGCTTGCCGCGGGCGCGGCGAGCATGTCGGCGAAGCCACTCCCGATCCAGCGCAGCGGCGAAGTGATGCCGATGGAGCGCAGCCGTGGCGGCGCGAACGGCGCGTCTGCTGATTCCGTCATCGTGACCCTCCCCCCAGAGGGCGCCAGCGGGCGGTGAACTCGCTGATGCCTGTGGCGCAAGCATACTGGCAGGAGGGCGGTGTGCAAACGTCGTGAGCGCTAGCTCCTCGCGCGGCACGAACACGGTGTAGCGCGGGGCGCACGTCGCGTGCGCGCTCCGG
>JAPOKK010000152.1 GCA_029977665.1 Pseudomonadota bacterium
CGCGATCAGCCCGGCGGTGCTCGCCGGCAGCAATCGTGCCAGCTGGCACGCGGTCGTCGCGGCGCCGGCGCTGCGCCATGGCATGCATGTCGATGTCTGGGTCGCGACCGCGCAGGAGCCGCTCGAAGGCGCCCTGCTGCCGGACGGCGCAGTGGTCTGGCACGGCGGCCGGCCTTGGTATTTCGTGCAGCGTGACGCGGCGCTGTTCGAGCGCATCGCCTTGCCGGCGCAGCCGCCGGGGCTCGCCGCGGCGTTTCTCCCGGCATCCGCGGCCGCTGACGCGCGTGTCGTCACGCGCGGTGCGCAGACCCTGCTCGCCGAAGAGTTCCGCGGCGCGATTCCCGACGAGGACGACGACTGAGCCGGCGCAGGCGCCGCGGCCCGGTTCCCGTTCGGTTTCATGCTCAGCCAGCTCGTCCGTTTCTCGATCGAGCGCCGCGCGGTCGTGCTGACGCTCGCGGTGGCGCTGATTGCCTACGGCCTGGTGCGCCTCGGCGACGCCGGGCTCGACATCTTCCCCGAGTTCGCGCCCAAGCTGGTCGTGGTGCAGACGGAGGCGCCGGGCTTCACTGCCGAGCAGGTCGAGGCGCGCGTGACGCAACCGCTGGAGGCCGCCCTCGGCGGCCTCGTCGACCTCGCCTACGTGAGCTCGGAGTCCATCCAGGGTTTGTCCATCGTCACGCTCGTGTTCGACGAGCACAGAGACACCTACCGCAACCGCGCGCAGGTCGCCGAGCGCCTTGCCGGCGCGCGCGCGCGCCTGCCGGCCGCGGCGCACGAGCCGGTCATCGCGCCGCTCGCATCGTCGTCGGCGACCGTGCGCACGATCGGCCTGACGGTGAGCGACGACGACCTCATGCGCTTGCGCGACATCACCGAGACGGTCGTCGTGCCGCGCCTGCTCGGCGTTGCCGGCGTCGCCGACGTCAACGTCTTCGGCGGCGTCGAACGTGCGCTCGTCGTCGCCCCCGACGTGCACGCGCTCGCTCGCCACGGGCTCGGCCTCGACGAGCTGGCCGCGGCGGTCGGTCGTGCCGCGGCGCGCCCGGGGCTCGGCGTCGTCGAGAGCGCGAGCCAGCAGATTGCGATCACCGCGAGCGGCGACGAGCTCGATCCGGCGCGCCTCGGCAGCGCCATCGTGCGTGCACACGGGCTCGAGCGTGTCCGCGTCGAGGACGTCGCCGACGTTTCCTGGGGCGGCCTGCCGCGCATCAGCGCAGCGCAGATCATGGGGCGGCCGGCGGTGGTGATGATGGTCATCGGCCAGCTCGGTGCGAATACCCTGACGGTCTCCAACGCGCTCGAGCAGGCGCTCGCCGACCTCGCGCCGGTGCTCGCGCAGCAGGAGGTGACCCTGCACGGCGAGCTGTTCGTGCCGGCGCGCTACATCACGACCGCGATCGGCGAGATCGCGCGGCACCTGCTGGTCGGCGGTACGCTGGTGCTGCTGGTGCTGCTGATCGGTTTGTACGACTGGCGCACGGCACTGATCTCGGCGCTCGCCATCCCGCTGTCGCTGCTCGCCGCGGTGGTCGTGCTGGTCGAGAGCGGGGTCAACCTCAACGTGCTCGTCATCGGCGGGGTCGCCGTCGCGCTCGGCGAGGTCGTCGACGATGCCATCATCGATACCGAGAACATCTACCGCCGCCTGCGCACCGCGCGCCCCGGCACCTCGTTCGAGGCGGTGGCACTCTCCGCCTCGCTCGAAGTGCGTGGCTCGGTGGTCTACGCGACGTTCATCGTCGCCCTGGTCTTCGTGCCGCTGCTGCTCCTCGGCGGCGTCAGTGGACGCCTGTTCGCGCCGCTCGGACTCGCCTACATCCTCGCCGTCATCGCCTCGCTCGTGGTCGCCGTGACGGTGACGCCGGCGCTCTGCGTGGCCCTGCTCGCCGGGCGCAGCGGGCAGCGTGCCGAGGCACCCGTGTTTCGCGCGATCAACCCTTGGTACGCGCGCGCGGTGGCAGCGCTGGCGCGGCGGCCGGGCGTCGCGCTCACGGCGAGTGCGGCCTGCGCGCTGGCCGTGGTCCTCATCATGCCGGGCTTCGGCGCGCGCTTTCTGCCGGACCTGCGCGAAGGTCACTTCATCGTGCACACCACGGCCCTGCCGGGCACCTCGCTCGACGAATCACTGCGCATGGGCGGCAACGTCACGCAGGCTTTTCTCGCCATCGACGGCGTGCGCTCGGTGTCGCAGTGGGCCGGGCGCGCCGAGCGCGGCGCGGACACCTACGGTAGCCATTACAGCGAGTACGAGGTCGCGCTCGAACCGATGAGCGGGCCGCGCCAACAGGCCGTGCTGGAAGCCTTGCGCGAGGTGCTCGCCGCGCATGCCGGCTGGAGTTTCGAGGCCAACACCTTCCTCACCGAGCGCATCGACGAGACCATCTCGGGCTACACCGCACCGGTCGTGGTCAACCTGTTCGGGCGCGATCTCGAAGCGCTCGATCGCACCGGTGCGGAGATCGCGGCACTCGCCGCACGGGTGCCGGGCGCGCGCAACGTGCGCCTGCGCGCCGCGCATACCACGCCCAACGTGAGCATCGCGCTCGACCCCGCGCGCCTGGCGCGCCACGGCGTCAGCGCGGCCGACGCGCTGGCCGCCGTCGAAGCCGCCTACGCTGGCCACGAGCTGGGCGAAATCCATCGCGGCAACCGCCGCGTGCCGGTGACCATGATGCTGCCGGCGGCGACGCGTGCGCGGGTCGATGCACTGGCCGAACTGGTCGTCGCGCGGCACGCCTCGGGCGCGGTGACGCTCGGGGACGTCGCCACCATCCGCCAGACGGCGGGACGCTATAACGTGCTGCATCGCGACGGCCAGCGCCTGCAGGTGGTGACCGCGGAGGTCGCCGGGCGCGATCTCGGCGGCTTCCTCGAGGAGCTGCGCGAGCGCGTGCTCGCCGAGATCGCGTTCGACGAGGGCATGCATGCGGAGTTCACCGGGGCCGCCGTCGAGCAGGCCAGTGCGCGGCGCGAGCTGGTCTTGCACGCGCTGGTCTGCACGGTCGGCGTACTGCTGCTGATCCTGATGGCGGTCGGTCGCCTGCGATACCTGCTGCTGATCCTGTTCAACCTGCCGTTCTCGCTGCTCGGCGGCGTGCTCGCGGTGATGCTCGGCGGCGGCGTGGTCTCGGTCGGCTCGATCGTCGGCTTCGTGACGCTGTTCGGCATCACCGTGCGCAACTCGATCATGCTGGTCTCGCACTACGACCACCTGGTGCGCGTCGAAGGCGCGCCGTGGAACCTCGACACGGTGCTGCGCGGCGCACGCGAGCGGCTGCCGGCGATCCTCATGACCGCGCTCGTGACGGCGCTCGCGATGTTGCCGCTGACCATCGACAGCGACAACCCGGGGCGCGAGATCATGGGACCGATGGCCGCGATCATCGTCGGCGGCCTGGTGTCCTCGACGCTGCTCAACCTGCTGGTGATGCCGGCGCTGCTGCACCGCTACGGACGCTTCGCCGCGGGCCAGGGGCGCTGATGTCCACGCGCGCGGAAATCGCGTATCGTGCCGGCTCCGCCCGCCGTCCGTTCCGACCATGAAGACCGCACCCATCGATTCCGGCTATGCCTGGCTGCGCCTCGCGACCTGCCTCGCCCTGACCACCGTCGGCGGCGCCGGCATGTTCGTGGTGGTGGTGGCGATGCCGGCCTTCCAGCTCGATCTCGGCATCACGCGGGCCGGCGCCTCGGTGCCCTACACCATGGTCATGGCCGGTTTCGGTATCGGCGGCATCGTCGCCGGGCGCGTGGTCGATCGCTTTGGCGTCGTGCTTCCACTCGCCGTCTCGGCGGTGGCGCTGGGGCTGTCCTACGCGCAGGCAGGTCTCAGCGAGAGCATGCTCGCGTTCAATCTCGCGCACGTGCAGATCGGCTGCTTCGGCTGCGCGATCGTGTTCGCACCGCTCATCGCCGACATCTCCAAGTGGTTCACGCGGCGGCGCGGCCTGGCCGTCGCGATCTGCGCGTGCGGGAACTACGTCGCCGGCGCGCTGTGGCCGCCGGTGATGATCGACATGATGGCCGAGAGCGGCTGGCGCGAGACCTACATCACCATCGGCGTGGTCAGTGCGGGCATCATGCTGCCCCTGCTGCTGCTGCTCAGGCGCCGCCCGGTCGGCGACAACCGCATCATCGGCAGCGGCGGCAGCGCGGGCACACCGGCGACGCTCGGCCTGACGCCCAACGGCCTGCTCGGGCTGCTGTGCGTGGCCGGCCTCGGCTGCTGTATGGCGATGGCCATGCCCCAGGTTCACCTGGTCTCGCTGTGTGGCGACCGCGGCTACGGTGCGGCGCGCGGCGCGGAGATGCTCTCGTTGATGCTCGGCTGCGGTATCGTCTCGCGCCTCGCGTTCGGCTTCGTCTCCGATCGTCTCGGCGGCCTGCGCACCATTCTCATCAGTTCGGCCGCCCAGGGCATCGCGCTGCTGCTGTTCCTGCCGGCCGACACGCTGACCTCGCTGTACCTGGTCTCGGCCCTGTTCGGCCTGTTCCAGGGCGGTATCGTGCCCTGTTACGCGCTCATCGTGCGCGAGTTCTTCCCCGAGTCCGAGGCTGCGAGCCGGCTCAGCCAGATCATCCTCGCGACGCTCGCCGGCATGGCGCTGGGCGGCTGGACCTCGGGCGCAATCTTCGACTGGACCGGTTCCTACACCGTGGCCTTCGTGCACGGTATCGGCTGGAACCTGGTCAACCTCTCCGTGGTGCTGTTCCTGTTGAGCCGTGCGCGCGCCGCGCAGCGCGGCGAGGGCGTGCCGGACGCGGCCTGAGCAGGCGGCCACCGGCGCGGGCGCGTACAATGCGCGCTCGCCCGCATTCCGGTCTTCGCGGCGGCGCTATGCCGTCGTCAGCCACGGCCAGACCGCCAGCACAGGATCCCGTTCGTCGATGAAGCCTCAATTCGGGCTCGGCCTTGCCGCATGCCTCTTCGCCACCATGACCTGGGGCGTGCAGCTGCCGCTCGCCAAGGATGCCTTCGGCGCCGTCGATCCCTTCCACATCACGGCCACGCGCTACCTCGTCGCGGCGCTGTGCCTGGCGGTCGTGCTGGTGCTGCGCGAGGGCTGGGGTGCGCTGAGCTATCGCGGCCACGGCTGGATCGCCGCGGCGCTCGGCGTGGTCGGCATCTGCGGCTCGCCGCTGTTGACCTTCATCGGCATGTCGATGTCGCGTGCCGAGCACACCGTGGTCATCGTCACCATGCAGCCAATGATCGCGGCGCTGGTGCTGTGGGTGCTGCGCGGATTACGTCCGGCGCCGGTCACCGTGGCCTGCATCCTGGCCGCGTTCACCGGCGTGCTGCTGGTCGTGACCAAGGGCAGCCTGACGTTGGTCGAGTCACCGCGCGCGCTGCTCGGCGATCTCATCGTCCTGGTCGGCGCGGTGTGCTGGGTGGCCTACACCATGGGGCTGGGACGCCTGTCAGGCTGGTCGGTGTGGCGCATCACCGTGCTCACCATGTTGCCCGGCGCGATCATGACCTCGCTGATCACCGCGGGCCTGGTCGGGCTCGGCGTGCTCACCGTGCCCGGCCCGGCCGCGGTTGCCAGCGTGGCCTGGGAACTCGCCTACCTGACCTTCGTCGGCGTGCTCGCGGCGATGCTGGCGTGGAACTTCGGCACGCGGCGCATCGGGGCCCTGAACGCGACGCTGTTCATCAACTGCATGCCGGTGGTGACGTTCGTCTACCGCGCGTTGCAGGGGCGCAGCTTCGCCGCGGTCGAGATCGCCGGCGCCGCGCTCGTGGTGATCGCGCTGATCGCCAACAACCTGTACCTGCGCGCGCGCCAACACGCCTGAGGGCAGGCGCGTTCTCAGTCCGCTGCCAGCGCGGCGCGGATCGCGGCCCCGGTGTTGGCAATCTCCTCGCGCGGCGGCGGCGTGTAGTAGCCGTCCGGCAGCTTCCAGCGGAAGCCGTCTTCGGCATGTCGCGGGAACACGTGCAGGTGCAGGTGGAACACCGTCTGGCCGGCGGCGACGCCGTCGGCGAGGAACAGGTTGATGCCTTCGCAGGCGAGTTCGGTGCGGCGGATCGCGGCGCCGATGCGCTGCGCGACGGCGAACATGCGCTCGCCGGTAGCGGGCGGCAGCTCGGCCAGCGTGGCCGCCTTGAGCAGCGGTACGACCAGCGTGTGCCCGGGCGTGATGGGCTGGATGTCCATGAATGCGGCGACGAGATCGTCGCGGTAGACGAACGTCGCCGGCAGTTCGCCGGCGAGGATCTTTTCGAACACCGTGTGCGGATCGAAGCCGCCGCGCTGGACGGCGTTGCGTCCCTGTTCGCCCTGCATGGGCTACCTCCTCTCGAGTCGATGGACGAATTCCCGCGCCGGCTTGCCCTTGACCTCGGCGTTCGCCTCGGCGAGCGTCTCGACGTGCCAGTCGGCGTCGAACAGCGTGCCGATCTCCGCCGCTGACACGACGAACGGCGGTGGCTTGATCGCGCGCTCGTCGTAGGCGACCGTGATGAGGAGCATGCGAGTGCCGGGACGGGTCAGCGCCGCGAGGTGCGCGGCGTAGGCGCGGCGTTGTGCCGGCATCATAGCGATCAGCGCGGCGCGGTCGTAGATCGCGTCGACCGGCCCGAGCTCGGCGGCGTCGAGGTCGAAGAAGTCGCCGTGGTAGAGCGTGTAGGGCGCGGCGCAGTGACGGGTCAGCTCGCCGCGTTCGTCCGCTTGTGCGCCGAGCCCGCGTTCGGCGAAGAAATCGCCGACCGCGACGCCGGCCAGCTCGATACCGACGACCTCGCAGCCGGCCTCGGCCAGCCAGCACAGGTCCAGCGACTTCCCGCACAGCGGTACGAACACGCGTGCGCCCGGGGCGAGACCCAGCGTCTGCCAGTGCGCGACCAGCAGCGGGTGCGGCGCGGCTTCATGGAAGCCGATCTGGTCGGAGGCCCACTTGTCGAGCCAGAAATCCGCTTCCATCGCCGTATCAGGCGCTCTGCGCGAGCGCTTCGCCGAGCAGCTCGAACGCGGCGCGGGCGAACACTGCCATGTTGCCTTCGCGATCCGGGGAACCGGTCTCGATGCGCCGCGTCAGCGAGACCGGTCCGTTCACCGCGACGACGCAGATCCCCGGGGGGTGGCCGTAGGGCGTGCCGGCAGGTCCCGTCGCGCCGAGTTCGGCCAGGCCCCAGGTCGCGCCGAGGCGCGTGCGGATGGTATCGGCGCAGAGCATCACGTAGTTCTCGGTCAGCGGTTCCTGGCGATCGAGCGCGGCCTGGGTGAGACCGAGCAGGTCGCGGCGCGCGCGTAGCGTGTAGATGACGGTGCTGCCGAGGAAATAGGCCGACGCACCCGGCACGGCAAGCAGGCCTGCACTGAGCAGCCCGCCGGTCGATGATTCCGCCACGCCGATGGTCTGGCGGCGCGCCTTGAGTGTCGCGGCGAGTTCGTGGGGGACATCGAGGACAAGGCTCATGGCAGTGACTCCGGCGGGGTGCGGTTATGATGCGACACGCCCGCGACCGCGTGGGGACGCCAGGCGTGCCGGCGCCCGCGGGCATGCCGTGCGCGCTCGCGAGGGCGTGCATCGCCATGGCGGCAGACGGGTGGGCGGCGCGCGGTGAGCGGGCGCGAGGCGATCGAACAGGACACTGGAACGGACGTGGAATGAGTGACGACAGCATGCTTGCGTGGCGCTGCCACGTCTATGGAGATTACCACGATCTCGTTCTCGAGACGGTGCCGTGGCGGGCGCCGGACGCGGGCGAGGTGCTGGTCGGCGTGCGCGCATTCGCGCCGGGATTTCCCGACATGCTGATGGTGCAGGGGGGCTACCAGCTCAAGCCGCCGTTGCCGTTCACACCCTGCGCGGAGTTTGCCGGCGAGGTGCTCGCCTGCGGCGCCGGTGTGTCGCGCTTCGCACCCGGCGCGAGCGTCATGGGTTCGGTGCGCTACGGCGCCGCTGCCGAACGCGTGACGGCGCAGGCCGCGCACTGTTTCGCCTTGCCGCCGGCGTGGGACTGGGCGCGCGGCGCGGCCTACCTCGTCGCCTACCGCACGGCCTGGGTTGGCCTGGTCGTGCGTGGCCACCTCGCGGCCGGCGAGACGGTGCTCGTCCATGGCGCGGGTGGTGGCGTCGGCCTCGCCGCGGTCGATCTCGCACGTGCGCGCGGCGCCACGGTGATCGCCATGGCACGCGGCGCCGAGAAACTCGCCGCGGCGCGCGCGCAGGGCGCAGCCCACGTCATCGATTATGCCGACGGTGCGTTCCGCGAGCGGGTCAAGGCGCTCACCGGCGGGCGCGGGGTCGACGTCGTCTACGACCCGGTCGGCGGCGATGTCTTCGACGAATCGCTGCGCTGCGTGGCGCCGTTCGCGCGCGTGCTCGTGATCGGCTTTGCCAGCGGGCGCATCCCCGAGGTACGCGTCAACCACGTCCTGATCAAGCAGTACTCGGTGATCGGCGTGCGCGCGGGAGAACACGGGCGCATCGACCCGGCGGCCGGGGCCGCGGTCGATAGCGCGCTCGAAGCGCTCGCCGCGGACGCCGCGGTCAAGCCCCACGTCTGCCGGCGCCTGCCGTTCGACCAGCTGGTCGCAGCCTACGACGACATCGCCGCGCGGCGCGTCATCGGCCGCATCGTGGTCGAAACGGCGCGCGACACCTGACCCGCCGCCGGCGGGTCGGTCGAATCGTGATAACGTGCCCCGGCCCCGCGCGCGGGGCGCCGGCCATGTTCACCTTCCGCGGAGGGCTTCGATGAGTCATCGTCTCGAGTTCTACTTCGACTGCTCCAGTCCCTGGACCTACCTCGCGTTCGAGTACGCGCAGCGCCGCCTCGCCGACCTCGATCTCGCCATCGAATGGAAACCCATCCTGGTCGGCGGCATCTTCAACACGGTCAATCCCAGCGTCTATGCCTCGCGCGAGAAGCCGGTGGTGCCGAAAGCCCGCTACATGCGCAAGGATCTGCAGGACTGGGCCGCGTTCGTCGGTCTCGACATCGGCTGGCCGGAGGTCTTTCCGGTCAACAGCGTGAAGGCGATGCGCGGGGCGTTCTTCGCCCTCGAACACGATGCCCTGGTGCCTTACGCACGCGCCGTGTTCGCGAGCTACTGGGGCGATCTCGAGGACATCTCGCAGGAAGCGGTGCTGGCAAAAGCGGTCGCCGCCGCCGGGCTCGACCACGACGCCTTTTTCGCCGCCATCGCCAGCCAGCCGTACAAGGATCGCCTGCGCGAGACGACCGACGAACTCATCGCGCGCGGCGGCTTCGGTTCGCCGACGCTGTTCCTGGACGGTGACGACATGTACTTCGGCAACGATCGCATCGATCTCATCCGCTGGCGCATCGAGCAAGGCGGAGGTGCCGCATGAGCGACCTCGTCACCATCGAAATCGAGGCAGGCATCGCCGAGGTCACGTTCAACCGCGGCGACAAGCACAACTCGCTCTCGCTCGAGATGTTCGAAGCGATCGCAGCGGCGGTCGAGCGCATCCACCACGAACCTGGCGTGCGCGTCGTCGTATTGAGCGGCCAGGGCCCGAGCTTCTGCGCCGGACTCGATCTCGGGCTGATGCGCCAGATGATTGCCGGTGATGCCGAGGCCGAACGGGTCGCGGCGACGCTGATGCGCCGCGACGAAGGTCCGGACAACCTCGCCCAGCGCGTCGCCTACGGCTGGAAGAGCGCCCCGGTGCCCGTCATTGCGGCCATCCGGGGCGCCGCCTCCGGCGGGGGGGCGCAGATCGCCCCCCGCCGC
>JAPOKK010000286.1 GCA_029977665.1 Pseudomonadota bacterium
ACCCGGCCGCCTCCGGGGCGCGACAATCGGGGAATCCTCCCTTCCCTCTCCCGGAATTTCCATGACGCGGACCCTCATTACCAACATCGGCGAGTTCTTCACCGGCGACATCGCGGCGCCGACCGCCAGAGTCTCCATGTACCAGGAATCGGTGGCGGCATCGAGGTTGCTGCCGACGGCATCCTCGTGCAGTGCCTGGCGCGCCGCGTCCTCGAGTTGTGCGAAGACGGCGTCGGCATCGCTCGCCTCGATTACGCGGGTCGCCGCGGCGATGCCGAAACGCCCGCGCTGGCCGATCCCGACCGCAAGCGCGACGACGATGGCCGCGAGCAGGACGGCACCGAGCAGGGCGATGCCTTGCTGGCGCGCGCGCCGGCTGGGCGCTGGGCGACGTCCTTTCATCCGGCCCGCGCTACCACGCGTCGCGCTTCGCCACCGTCGTCGAAGGCGATCGCCACCTCGATGCCGCGCGGCAGTATATCCGCCGTCGCCGCGGCCTCTGCGCGCGGCCAGAATTCGCTCCAGGCGGCATCGGCGAAGAAGCGCAGCGCAAGCGTGTCGACGCCGTCGAGCAGGCGGCGCGAGCTGAAATCAGTGCCTGGAGTGCGGTCCAGGCGTGCCCATACGTCGCGGTACAGGGCGCCGTCGACGAGGCGGTAGCGCACGCGTACCAGGGCCGCACCATCGCGCAGGCCGGGCAAGTCGGGCGCCGCACGGGTCAGTGTCAGCAGCTCGCCCTCGAGACCCGCGCGCAGCGCCGGTTCGCGCTCCCCGAGCGCATCGCGCACGCCGCGCGGCACGGCGTGGTGCAGGTCTTCGGTGATCACGAGCATGGCGAGCTCGAGGCGCTCGTGGCGGGCGAGCGCCGTGCGCAGTCCGCTGTCCAGATTGATCACGTGACGCAGGCCGCCGTAGGCGAGCACGCCGAGCACGGCGAAGATGGCGAGTGCGACGAGCAGCTCGAGCAAGGTAAAACCGCGCGTGCGTCGACAACTCATGGGTCGCCGCTCGCGTCGACGTTGAACGTCCGCAGCGCGAGGCGTGCGGACGCATCCTGCTCGGCGTGTATGCTGACCGTGACCGGGCGCAGCGCGAGCAGGCTCTCGCCGGCCTCGCTGCGCGGCACCTCGCCGAGCTCCAGTGTCCAGGCGAAGCGCCGCCCCATCATGGTCTCGACGCCGCTGCGTTCGCGTGGTCCGAAGTTATCGGGTTCGAGGCGGAAGCGCGCGGCGACGTTGTCGGCGACCCAGGTCGCGTAGACGCGTTGTTCGAGGTAATCCTGGTTGTCGATGGTGGTGCGGGTCAGCGCCAGCGCACCGGTCAGCGTGGTGGCGACCAGGGCGAGTGCGATGAGTACTTCGATCAGCGTGAAGCCGTCGGTGGGTCGGGGGCGTAGCGTCATGTCGGCCCGACCCATTGCGTGATGATGTCACCGTTCTCGTCGCTGGTGAGTTCGACATAGCCGGCCCGCTCGCGAAACGCGATGCGGATGTCGGGACGATGGGTCTCGCCGCTCGGCAAGCACACCACGCTCGGACCGCCCTCGTCCGGCGCATGCGTCGACGTCGCGTCGACGAGTACGAGCTCCGGCGCGAGCCGGCGGCGTGCGTGTGCCGCGCTCGATGTGCGCCACTCGCCGCGGTAGGTGAGCAGCTCGTAGCCGTCGCGGGACAGGCGTACGCCGCCCGGCGCGCCGGACAGCACGGCGCCGCGGCGGCAGTCCTCGAGTGTCGCGGCGAGGCGCGACGCGGCTTGCTCGAGTCGACCGCGTGCGCGGTCGGGCACGGCGATGCCGGCCACGCCCACCAGCACCCCGACGATGGCCAG
The DNA here is from genome assembly GCA_029977665.1 of Pseudomonadota bacterium. Classification (GTDB taxonomy): domain Bacteria; phylum Pseudomonadota; class Gammaproteobacteria; genus JACKNG01. Next base: position 1,828 of record JAPOKK010000286.1, read on the forward strand.
CACCACCACCAGTTCGAGCAGGGTGAATCCCGCTGTCGCTCGCCTACTCGTCGAGCGTCCAGTTGCCGATATCGGCATTGAATGCCTCTCCGCCGGGAATACCGTCTGCGCCGTGAGAATACAGGTCGTATGGCCCGTGCTGGCCCGGCGACAGGTACTGGTAGGCGGTGCCCCAGGGGTCGCGCGGCACCGCGGCGAGGTAGCCGTCATTCTTGTAGCGGGCGCCGGCAGGCAGGTCGGCGGGCTTGCGTACGAGCGCTTCCAGCCCTTGCTCCGTACTTGGGTAGGCAAGGTTGTCGAGCTTGTAGAGGTCGAGCGCGGCACCGATCGCGCGAATGTCCTGCTGAGCGCGCACCACGCGCGCTTCGTCCGGCCGGCTCATGATGCGCGGTACCACGATTGCGGCGAGGATGTCGAGGATGACGACGACGACCATGACCTCGATCAGCGTGAAACCGGCGACCCGCGCCAGACCTTGCGCGTGCGCTCGGCCGGCGTCGATCTCGACGTAGAGATCGGGTCCCGTGGTGGTGGGCGCAGCATCAAGCCGGGTCAATCTGTGCACTCCTTTTGGGCGACGAAAGCGCGCGAGCATAGTCATCGAACATGTACGATACATGACGGCCGACAGGTGCGGCCGGCCGTGCATACCAGTCAGCCGCCAGGCCCGGTCAGGACGTCACGCCGGCACGCGGCACTCCGGCGGGCAGCACGGCTGTTACTATCGGTGCTGCCGCGCAGCGGCGCAAGTCCGCGCGCTGTGACGGCGGGCACGCGGCGCTGCCTCGAGGAAAGCGGCAGTGCAGCGTCAATTCTGAGGGGGGAGTGCAGGTGCGTCTGGAGCCGATAGAACTCACCGACTGCGAGAAGGTTGGCACGGGTGTTCAGCGACCCGAGGACGTCGTCGTCTCGCGCGACGGGCGCGTGTGGCTGTCCGACCAGGCCAGTGCCTGTGCCGAGGTGCTCGCCGACGGCAGCCTGGCGCGCGTCGGCGCCGCCGGCGGCGCGCCGAACGGCATCAACATGGACCGCGCTGGGCGCATCGTCATCGCCAATTACGGCCACGGTTTCGGGCGCGGCCCGTTGCAGCGGCTGGACCCCGCGACCGGCGCGATCGAGATTCTCGCCGAGCGCATCGACGGGCGCACGCTGGTGACCTGCAACTACCCCATCATCGACAGCCAGGACCGTATCTGGTGCACGCACTCGACCTGGGGTGGCGAGGATTTCGGCGCCGACTCACCACGAGACGGCCTGGTGTTTCGCGTCGATCCGGATGGTTCGGTGCACAAGCTCGCCGAGGGTCTCGACTTCGCCAACGGCTGCGCACTCGACGCGAGCGAGCGCTACCTCTACGTGTGCGAGACGGTCGGCTGTGACGTGCAACGTTTCCCCATCGCGGCCGATGGCAGCCTCGGTCGGCCGGAGCGCTACGGCCCGAAGCTCGGATTCGCCGCGCACGAGGTGCAGCACCTGCGTCCGCTGACGCTCGAGACGCGCAGCCAGCTCGGCCTCACCGATGGCTGTGGCTTCGACGCCGCGGGCAATCTGTGGGTGACGCTCGTGATGGCCAACAAGGTGGTTGCCATCACGCCGTCGGGCGAGGTCGTGACGATGTTGTCCGATCCGGCGGGGGCAGTGATGAAGGCGCCGACGAACGTCACCTGGGGCGGTCCGGATCTGTGCGACCTGTACATTGGCAGTGTGCGCACGGATTACGTGATCAAGGCGCGCAGCCCGATCCCGGGCATGCCGCTCGTGCACCAGCGCTGAGCCGCACGGCGATGAGCGAACGCAGCGTGTTCACGGCGCGTGACGACGGCTTCCACTTCGATGTCATGGGCGACGACTGGTGGGCCACGGAGACGGTGTGGTTCTCCTTCCACGACGCGGCACGCGGTCTGGGCGGCTGGCTCTACCATCTGTTCCGGCCCAACATCGGCACCGTCGCCGGCGGCGCTTGGATCTGGGACGCCAACGCGCACCTGCCGTGGGAGGTGCCGTACTCGGCGAACTACTCGGCGCTGCCGATCCCACGCGACCAGGACCTGAGCGATATCCGCCTGCCGACCGGCGTGTCGATCCGCGTGCTCGAGCCGACGCTGCGCTACGCGCTCGGCGTCGACGACGGCGAGCGCCTGCAGGCCGCGCTGGAGTTCAGCGGCGTGATGCCGCCGGAGCCCCTGACCGCGAGTGGCTCGACGTTCGGCAGTGCGCACCACTTCGACCAGTTCGGTCGTGTCCACGGGCACCTCGTGTTACACGGCGAACGTATCGAGATCGACTGCATCGGCATGCGCGACCGGACCTGGGGCCGGCGGCCGGAGGACCGCCCGCGCCAGGCGGCCTACGTCACCGGCGCGCGCGACGCGGACAACGCTTTTCTCGCCGTGACCAATGTACTTCCCGAGGGCGACGTCGTGGCCTACGGTTTCCTGCGGCGTGATGGTGAGACACGGCCGCTCGCCGGCGGCGAGCGGCGCGTCGTGCGCGACGCAGAGCGCCACTGGGTGACCCGCGTGGAGATCACGGCGCGTGATGACCGCGGCCGTGAGCTGGCCGTGCGCGGCACGCCGGTGAGTCGCATCGTGCTCAACCGCCATACCTTCATCGACATCAACAGCCTGGTGCGCTGGGAAAGTGCCGACGGTACGGCCTGGGGCGAGGACCAGGACATGTGGCCGGTGCACCGTTTCGCACGCGTGATGCGCGAGAAGCGGCGGCAATCGTGAACTTCTGTCGCGGCGCCGGCGATGCTGACCGCGGTCACGGATTGGTTATGCGAGTCGCGCACACTGTCAGCCAGAACCTGCACGGCGAGAGACACGGGAGGTGTCGCACATGCAGACTGGCAGAGAGATTTCCGGCGGCGTCATCGAGGTGCTCGATCGAATCGGCCTGGTTGCGCTCGCGCTCGCGGCGGCAGCGCTCATCGCCGCCCTGTGGCAGACCGGTACGGCGCTCGAAGTCCGCGCGTGGGCCTTGTTCCATGCGGCCCTGTGGGGGGCTGTCGGTGCATTCTGCGTCGCCCGCGGCCTCGACATCGCTTTCGTCCGGCGCAGGACGCCCGCAGCGCTCGAGTCG
>JAPOKK010000273.1 GCA_029977665.1 Pseudomonadota bacterium
CACAGGAAGAGGTTGTCGCCCCCCTCGGGCTAGCGAATCTTCTGGTTCCACGGGCTACCGTTGCCGGTGCCGATGAGCACCTGGTCGAACTCCGGATCGTAGGTGATGCCGTGCCAGGTGTTACCGCCGCCGCCGTGCTTCCACCATTCGCCGGTCCAGGTCTTGGCGGCCATTTCCATCGCTTCGCTCTCGAAGCCGTCGGCCGGATTGCCGGGCACCACCCAGAAGCGCCAGGCCTGCTCGCCGGTGTCGGCATCGTAGGCGGTGACGTAGCCGCGTGCCGCTTCCTGCTCGGTGCCGCCGTTGCCGATGATGACCTTGCCCTTAAAGACCTTGGGCGCGCCGGTGATGTAGTAGGCGCGGCGCGGGTCGATGGTCATCGTCTCCCACACCTTCTCGCCGGTGTGGCGATTGAGGCCGACGAGGCGTCCGTCGATGGTCGAGATGATGAGCTTGTCGCCCCACACCGCGGGCCCCTTGTTCTGATCCCACATGATGCGCAGGCGATCGCCCGCGTGCTCGATGGCCTGCGGGTCGTACTCCCACAGCAGCTTGCCGGTCTTCGCTTCGACCGCGCGGGTCTTCGAGAACGATCCCGTGAAGTAGATGACGCCGTCGACGACCAAAGGCGTCGCGACCAGCGAGCGATCGCCCGGCAGCTCCATCACCCACTCGACACCGAGGCGCGCAACGGTCTCGGTGTTGATCTCGGTCAGCGGGCTGTAGCGCTGCTCGGAGTAATTGCGGCCGAACGCCGGCCAGTTGCTGCCGTCACCGACGGCGCTGAGCGTGCTGTCGTCCACCGCTGTCGCGGCGCTGCCCGCCTGCATGGCGCAGGCGAGCACGCCGGTGGCGAACCATCGACATGTTCCGTTCATCCCAAGCTCTCCCCATAATGTGTACGCTCCCGCGGCGCGGACCTCCACCGCATCCCGGGGGCGATCCCGATTCTATGCCATGCGCGCTCCAGGGGTGTGCCGCGGCGCGCCGGCAACAGGAATTTCTCAATGAGCCCTATCCGACACGAGCTCTTCGCCCAGGCTGCGCGCGCCTGCGAGCGTCTCGGCCCCCAGTCCCTTGCCCGCGCACTGCTGGTCGACCCGGAACCATCGCCGACACGCGATGCCGAGTTCGGTCTGCTGGCGCTCGCTGACGGCTCGGCCGGGCTCTACTACGCGTGGCTGGGTGGTGAGCAGGCAAGCCTCCCGGCGCGCTTTCACGCGACCGAACTGGAGGGGCTCGACATCCTCGACGTGTGCCGCCTGTACCTGGAGGACTCCGACGTCGAACGCTCCCTGGGACTCGCCGCGATCAGCGCGGTGACGGCCGCCGTCTACCGGCGTGCAGGCTACGTCCCGCCGGTCGCCGAGGATTCCTTCGCCGGCCTCGCGCTGGTGCCGGGCGACCGCCTCGGCATGGTCGGCAACTTCCCGCCCTTGGTGCGCCGCGCCCGCGCGCTCGGTGCCGATGTCGCCGTGGTCGAGCGCAAGGCCCACATGGTCACGCGAGAGGACGGCCTCGTCATCAGCCTCGACCCGGCCGTGCTGCACGACCGCGACAAGATCATCTGCACCGGCGCGACACTGCTCAACGACAGCTTCGAGGCGGTGCTCGCGCATTGCGGGAGCGCGGCGCATATCGCCCTGGTCGGCCCCACCGTCGGCTTTTTCCCCGACGCGGTGTTCGCACGCGGCGTGGATGTCGTCGCCGGGACCCGGGTGCGTAATGTAGAACGTGCACGCGCGCGCCTCGCCGCCGGCCAGCGCATGGGTGACGCGGCCGAGCGCACGCTGATCCGGCGGGCCGACTATCCGGGTTTCGCTGCCCTGCTCGCGCGGCTCGACCGCGGCCAGGCGACACTACCGGATGCCGCCGGCGCGTAAGGGCCGCCTGGCGGCGCAATCATGGAAGATCGTTGCGGACGCCACACTCGCCGCGCATGAGCGCCTAAAATAGCGTCATGAACCCGATGCGTCCCGTCTGCGCGCCATGAACAGGCCCGCCAACCACGTGCCCGAACCCGTCGCCGAGCGTGGCGGCCTCGAAGCGCTCAATTTCGACAACCGCTTCGTGCGCGAATTGCCGGGGGACGCGGAAACCGCCAACCGCCGCCGCCAGGTCCTCGACGCCTGTCATTCGCGCGTCGCACCGACGCCGGTCGCCGCGCCGCGGCTGGTCGCCTACGCGCACGAGGTTGCCGCGCTGCTCGACCTCGCGCCCGCCGATTGCGAGACGCAACGGTTCAGCGAGGTCTTCGCCGGCAACCGGCTCGTCGCGGGCATGGATCCCTACGCGAGCTGCTACGGCGGCCACCAGTTCGGCAACTGGGCGGGCCAGCTCGGCGACGGCCGCGCGATCAATCTCGGCGAAGTCATCAACCGGCGCGGCGAGCGCTGGGCGCTGCAGCTCAAGGGCGCCGGCCCCACGCCCTACTCGCGCAGCGCCGACGGTCTCGCCGTGCTGCGCTCAAGCGTACGCGAGTTCCTGTGCAGCGAGGCGATGTACCACCTCGGCGTGCCGACGACGCGCGCGCTGTCGCTGGTGACGACCGGCGAGACGGTCGTTCGCGACATGTTCTACGACGGCAATCCGCGGCCCGAACCGGGCGCGGCGGTGTGCCGCGTGGCGCCGTCGTTCACGCGCTTCGGACACTTCGAGATCCACGCCGCGCGCGGCCACCTCGACACCTTGAAGCGCCTGCTCGACTACACCATACGCACCGATTTTCAGGGTTTCGACCTGCCCGCCGACGGCTCGCTCGAGCGTTCGCGGCCGGTCTACCTGGCGTGGTTCGAGGAGGTCTGCCGGCGCACCGCGACGCTGATGGTCGCGTGGATGCGTGTCGGCTTCGTGCACGGCGTGATGAATACCGACAACATGTCCATCCTCGGCCTGACCATCGACTACGGCCCGTATGGCTGGCTCGAAAACTACGATCCGGACTGGACACCGAACACCACCGACGCTCACGCCCGCCGCTACCGCTACGGCCAGCAGCCGCAGGTCGCCCTGTGGAACCTCCTGCAGCTCGCCAACGCGCTCTATCCCCTGATCGGCGACGCCCAGCCGCTCGAAGCGGCGCTCGAAGGCTACCGCACCGCCTATGCCAGCGATTACGACACCATGATCGCTGCCAAGCTCGGCCTGCCGCGCCTGGCCGACGCCGCCGACCGCGCGCTGGTCGACGCGCTGTTCGAACTGCTCGGCATGGTCGAGACGGACATGACCCTGTTCTTCCGCCAGCTCGCGCGCGTCGAGCTGCCGCGCCCTGCAGATGCAGGGCCCCCGGCCGAACTCGCGCCGGCCTGGTATGTGCCGGCGCAGATCGACGACGCTTACCGCGAACGGCTCGTCGCCTGGCTCGAACAATACACCGCCAGACTGCGCGCCGCCGGCGTCGACGAACCGACCCGGCAGCAACGCATGGATGCGGTCAACCCGCGCTACGTGCTGCGCAACTACCTTGCCCAGCTCGCTATCGACCGTGCCGAGCAGGGAGACGCGGGCGGCGTGAACGAGTTGCTCGAGGTCCTGCGGCGTCCCTACGACGAGCAGCCCGGCATGGAACGTTATGCCGAGCGGCGGCCCGACTGGGCGCGCCACCGCGCGGGCTGTTCGATGCTCTCGTGCAGCTCCTGAGACACGCCGCATGCTCGCGCACGATCTCACGGTCACCCGGCCGAACTACGCCGGCGGCTCGATTGCCAACCTGATGGCGACGCTGGGCGAGGCACTCGGTGCGCCGCCGTCGACGTGTCCGCCGCTGACGCTGCTGCCAACGGCGCGCGTGCGCGCGGCACGGCGCGTCGCACTGGTCGTGATCGACGGGCTCGGCGCGGACCTGCTGACGCAGCTCGGCGCCGGCGGCGAACTCGCTGCCCGACAGGCCGGCACCATCACCTCGGTCTTCCCGCCGGCCACGGCATCCGCCGTGACCACGTTCATGAGCGGCCTGCCACCACAGCAGCACGGCCTGACCGGCTGGTTCATGCATTTCCGCCATCTCGGCGCCGTCACCGCGGTGCTGCCGTTCGTACCGCGCTTCGCGCGCCGACCGCTGAGCGCGAGCGGCATCGAACCGGCCGCGCTGATCGATGCGCCGAGCTTCGCCGCGCGCGTCGCGGTCCCGGCGGCCGCGCTGCTGCCGGCCGATCTCGCCGAGTCCGATTTCAGCCGCCTGCTCGCCGCCGGGGCGCGCCGCGACGGCTATCGGGATCTCGATGATTTCGCGCAGCGCCTCGGACGCTTCGTCGGGGGTGACGATGAAGCGCATTTCCTCTACGCGTACTGGCCCGAGCTGGACCGGCTCGCCCATCTCCACGGGCCATCGGGCGACACCGTCGCCGTCCACTACCGCGAACTCGAGCGGACTCTCGCACCGGTCGCCGATGCGGCTGCCGCCGCTGGCACGCTGCTCATCATCACCGCCGACCACGGCTTCATCGACAGCGGCCCGGACGAGCGCATCGAGATGGCCGACCATCCTGCATTGGCTGCGATGCTGAACCTGCCGCTGTGCGGCGAACCGCGCGCAGCCTACGCCTATGTCCGCGCGCGCGCCGCCGACGAGTTCGAAGACTACGTGGCGCGCGAACTCGGCCATGCGGTCGAAGCGCACCGCGCCGAGACGTTCCTCGCCGACGGCTGGTTCGGCCCGGGCGCCCCGCATCCGGAACTCGCCGCGCGCATCGGTGACTACGTGCTCGCCGCACGCGACCGCTACAGCCTCGCCGACCGCGTCATCGGCGAACGCGGTTTCGACCTGCGCGGCCAGCACGGCGGCATGAGCGCCGCCGAACAGCGCGTGCCCCTGCTCCTGGCCGGGGCCTGAAGCGTGCGGCGGGACGCCGCAGCAGCGCGAGCAGGACACACCAGCACTCATGAACGATACGCCCCCGTCGCATCCGTCGCCGCCTGCCGGCACACCCGTGCACCACGAATCGAAGCGCCGCCGTCGACGGCGGCGGAGCAGCCGACGGCGGCGGGGCCTGCTGGCGCGCCTGCCGTGGCGCCGTCTCGCTGCGGGCCTCGCGCTCGTGCTGCTCGGACTGTTCCTGAGCGGGCTGGTCCTCGTCCTGACGGTCGACATCGAACGCTACAAGCCGACCATCGTCGACGCGGTCGCCAGCGCGACGGGACGCGAGTTCTCGATCGGCGGCGAGATCCGTTTGCAGCCCTCGTTCACACCCACGCTGGTGGTCGAGAACGTGCGCCTTGGCAATCCGACGTGGGCCACGCGAGATGATTTTCTGCGCGTCGACCGCCTCGAGGCCCGC
>JAPOKK010000195.1 GCA_029977665.1 Pseudomonadota bacterium
CCGATGATGGGGCAGTCGAACGTATTCTTCCGCTACTTCCCGGAGAAGCTGCCTTCGGCCATCGCGCGCTACCACAACGAGTGCCGCCGGCTCTACGAGGTCCTCGACCGCCAGCTCGAGGGCCGCGAGTACCTGTGTGACGAGTACTCCATCGCCGACATCGCCAACTGGTGCTGGGTACGCATCTATTTCTGGGGCGGCAGCCGTATCGACGGGCTCGACAATCTCGGCGCCTGGCTCGAGCGCCTCGAAGCCCGCCCGGCCTGCCAGCGCGGCATCGCCGTGCCCTATGCACCGGACTGGGCGCGGCTCGAGGCCGATCTCGAAAGCGAGGACAGCGTGGTCCGCTCACTGGTCACGAAATAGGAGACAGCGCGATGATGCAGCTTGCGCGCGACGACATCGTCGCCACCCGTACCGATGCCGAGATCTATGGCTCGGTCCTCGACCTGGACGACCGCGACATCGTCGAGCTCGGCTGTGGTGCCGCCGCACACACGCGTGCCATCGCCACCGGCGGTCGCGACCGCCGCGTGACAGCTTTCGAGGTCGATCGCGTCCAGCACGAAAGCAACCTCGCGCGCAACGACCTGCCGAACGTGACCTTCCGCTACGGCGGCGCCGAGCGCATCGAGCTGCCCGACGCCAGTGCCGACGTCGTGATGATGTTCAAATCGCTGCACCACGTGCCGCTCACCGAGCTCGACGCGGCGCTCGGCGAAATCGCGCGCATCCTGCGGCCCGGCGGCGTACTCTACGTCTCCGAGCCGATTTTTGCCGGCGACTTCAACGAAGTCATCCGGCTGTTCCATGACGAACAGGCGGTGCGCGCAGCGGCCTTCGCCGCCCTCTCGCGCGCCGTCGAGCGCGGCCGGTTCGAACTCGTCGACGAGATCTTCTTCCTCAGCCCCGTGCACTTCGAGGACTTCGCCGACTTCGAACAGCGCATCATCCGTGCCACGCACACCGAGCACCGCCTCGACGACGTTACGCTGGCGCGCGTCAAGCGTGCTTTCGAGCCGCACCAGGGACCCGGCGGGGCCGATTTTCTCGCGCCGATGCGCGTCGACCTGCTGCGCAAGCCGCGCGGCTGAACGCCGTGCGCGCCCTCGCCGGGCGCGCGTGTCCGACCTGCGCTCAGTCGCTGGCCGCACGCAGCGCGGCGATGCGCGATGCCAACGGCGGATGCGTCGAGAGCAGGTGGCCGAGGCCGCCGGCGATGCCGAACGCTTCGACGGTGTCGGGCAGCGCCTCCGGCTGCGCCTGCTGCTGCAGGCGCTCGAGCGCCGCGATCATCTTGCCGCGGCCGGCCAGGCGCGCACCGCCGGCATCCGCGCGATACTCGCGGTAGCGGCTGAACCACATCACGACCAGCGAGGCGAGGAAACCGAGCACGGCCTGGGCCGCGAAGTAACCGAGGTAATAGCCGGCGCCACGTCCGCGGCTGTCGCGATCGATGGCCGCCGCGACCACGTGGGCGAAGACCATCACGAACGTGTTCATCACGCCCTGCAGCAGCGCCAGCGTAACCATGTCACCGTTGGCGACATGACTGACCTCGTGCGCAAGAACGGCCTCGACCTCGTCCTGGTTCATGTGCCGCAGCAACCCGGTGCTGACCGCGACGAGGGCGTCGTCCTTGTTCGCGCCGGTGGCGAAGGCGTTCGGGCTGGGGGAGTCGAACACGGCCACGTCCGGCATGCCGATACCCGCTGCCTGGGCCTGGGCCTGCACCGTCTCGACGAGCCAGCGTTCGGCCGCGTTCGCCGGCTGTTCGATGATCTGTGCGCCGACCGCGCGGGCGGCCATCGACTTTGACATCAGCAACGAGATGAACGCGCCGCCCATGCCGAACAGTGCGGCAAAGACCAGCATACCGCCGGTGCCCTGCTGGTTGAGACCGAGCAGGTTGAGCACGATCGAGAGCACCACGAGGACCGCGAAGTTGGTTGCCAGGAACAGGCCGATTCTGAGCATGGGCGGACAGGTCTCCGTTATCTAGGGGAAAGCGCGTCAGGCGCGCGCGCCGAATCGGCAGATGCGGTCGCGCAGCAGGAATTCAAGCGTTGGCGCGGCGCGCGCCCGTGCCGTCATCGACCATGGGCACGCTTTCGGCATCGCCGAGGCCGACTTCGACCGTGGTGCCGCGCGCCGGTTCGCTGGCGATCTCGAGCGCCCAGTCGAAACGCTCCGTGATGCGCTTGACGATACTGAGACCGATGCCATTGCCGCGCGCGTGCTGGCGGCCCAGCGCGGGGGTGAATACCGCGCCGAGATGCTCCTTGCTCATGCCGACACCGCTGTCGCTGATACGCACCCCACCCGCGTGGACCAGCACCTCGACGGTGCCGCGCTCGGTATAGGCACAGGCGTTACGCAGCAGGTTGCCGAGCACGATGGCGAGTATGCGTGGCGAGCTCTGCAGCACGACACGGTGCGTTTCGTCCAGACGCAGCGTGAGCGGCTTGTGGCCGTAGATCATCATGCAGCGATTGAACTCCTGGCGCATGATGTCATTGACGACCACCTGCTCCTTGCGCAGCGTGCCCTCGTGCTCACGCGCCAGCAGCAGCAGGATCTCGGTCAGTTCCTCCATGTCCAGCGCGGCACGGCGCATCTTCTCGACCAACGCCCGCGCCTGCGGTTCGAGGTCGTCCCGGCCGAGCAGCTTGTCGCTCGCCATGCGGATCACCGTCAGGGGGCTGCGCAGTTCGTGGCTGGCCTCGCGCGTGAACAGGCGCTCGCGCTCGATGAAACGGTCGACCCTGCCGAGCAGGTGGCGCAGCGCGTGGGCGAGCACCTCGATCTCCGCGTTGCCGCCGGTTGCCTGCACGTCAGCGGAAAGCGAGGCGAGATCGGGGGTCTCCAGGTCGATGTCGCGCACACTGCGTGCGAGACGGATGACCGGTGACACGGCGCGCCGCGTGATGCGGTAGGCGACCCAGGCCGACGAGTAGAGCACGACCAGCAGCAGGGCCAGCGGCGCGAGGCCGAAGTAGGTCGCGAGTTCCTTGACGTTGTTGGCATCGAAGACCAGGAACAGCCGTGCACCATCGTGTTCGCTGCTGTGCACGACCGTCTCGCCGACCGGCGTGCGCACGTCGTGAATGCCCGGGCCGAGGCCGGCGAACTCGTCGGGCAGCTCACTGTCGCGATCGAACACGTAGCCGATCAGCGTATTGGTATTGGGTGCCGGCGTGTCGACCGAGATCTTGCGACGCGCCCAGAAGTAGTCCGCTTCGCGTTTCAGCGCCGAGACGATCAACAGCTCGCGGATCGCGAACTCCGCGAGGTAGACACCGGCCACGGCGGTCGCGCTGATCAGCACGATCTGCAGCACGAAAGCCCGCCACAGGCTCGCGTTCAGCCGGCGCGGCCGTTCAACCTTCATCAGCGATGCGGAAACCGGCGCTCGGTACGGTGTGAATCAGCGCGTGCTCGAACGGCCGGTCGACGGCCTTGCGCAACACGTAGAGATGGCTGCGCAGCGCATCGCTGTCCGGTGGCAGGTCGCCCCACACGGCCTGCTCGAGCGAGCGGCGGTCGACCACCTGCGGCGAGCGCTGCATCAGCAGGGTGAGGATCTTGAGCCCGATCGGGGTCACGGTGAGTTCCCGCCCGGCGCGGGTGACTTTCAGGCTGCGCAGGTCGAGTTCGAGATCGCCCACGCCGAGTACGTCGCCCCCGCCGCCGCGGCGGCGCCGGATCAGCACGCGCAGCCGTGCTTCGAGTTCCTCGAGATCGAACGGCTTGACCAGGTAGTCGTCGGCACCGCTGTCGAAACCGGCGAGCTTGTCGGCCAGCGTGTCGCGCGCGGTCAGCATCAGCAGCGGCACGTCGCGGCGCGCCTCGCGCAGGGCGCGGCACACCTCGAGCCCGTCCATGCCGGGCAGCATGAGGTCGAGCACGACGGCATCGTAGGTGTTGTCGCAACCCAGGCGCAGGCCGGCGCGGCCGTCGCCCGCGTAATCGACGCTGTAGCCGCAGCCCTCGAGGTGCTCGCAAACCATCTCGGCGATGTCGTGATGATCCTCGACAACGAGTATGTCGCCGGCGTAACTCATGGCACCGGCTACGGCGGCCCGCTGGCGGCTGCTGTTGACGGCATGGTGCACATGGCAACCTTATACACCGCCACCGTCGCGCGGCCAATCACGCCGCCGCGCCGCGCTCGCTCAGCGCGGCGGACCGCGCCTGACATGGGCCAGCGCGGCGGCGAAGCTGCCCGGCGTCGTGTCCATCCATTCCAGCCACCAGGTCGCACCGGCCGCGGCCATCGCCGCGGGCGTCGCGGGCGCCTGACCGTAGCCGCTGGCGATGACGTCGAAACCGTCGAGATCGCCGCGCAGCGCACCGATTTCGTCGACGAGGCGCGCCAGCGCGTCCGCGTCCAGCCACCAGTCGCGCCAGTCGATCGACGTGTCCACGGCACTCTCCAGCGTCGCCGGAACCTGCAGCGGAAAGATGCCGTCCCAGCGCGCCGCACGGCGTACGCCGGCGCGTGCCGGCAGCGTCGCGGCGACCCACACCGGGATACGCGGGCGCTGCAACGCGGCCGGCGCCAAGCGGGTCTCGACCTCGTAGCACTCGCCATGGTGGGATACGGCTTCGCCGCGCATCAGCGGATCGAGGATCGCCAGGCCCTCGTCGAGACGCGCGGCGCGCTCGCGCGCACTGGACGGCTCGCCAAAGGCGGCGAATTCGAGTTCGGGCGGCTCGCCGAGCCCGACGCCGAGCGTGACGCGACCGGCGCTGAGATGATCGAGCGTCGCCAGTTCCTTGAACAGCTTCCACGGCCGGCGCCGCGCGACCGGCGTGATCATGGCGCCGAAGCGCAGCCGCGTGGTGGCCTGGGCGACGGCCGCGAGGACCACCGTCGCATCGGCGACCGGCAGGCGGCCGTCGGGCTCGAAGGCGAGGTGATCCCAGACGAAGAAGCCGTCCCAGCCGGCTTCCTCGGCAGCGCAGGCCAGCTCGACGAGGCGCGACGGCGCACCGTAATCGTTGAAATTAGGCGCGTATACCGCGTAGCGCATAGCCGCTCCCCGCCCGCTTCACCCTACCGCACGCCCGCCTTGCGACGCTGATACCCGCTCCCGCACGCTCCGCGCCGCACAAAAAAAGCCCGACGCCGCCACAGGCAGCGCCGGGCCGCGACCCGTGCCCCGGTTCAGCCGGCGGATTTCTGCGCCGCCGGCGTACCGCTACCGATCTTGTCGGTGAAGTTCGGCCATACCTTCTCGGTCATGAGTTCCAGGCTCTTCATGCACTTGTCGTGCGGCATGTGGTTGTAGATGAACATCCAGAAGTAATCGACCGGAAGCTTCTCGAACAAGGCCTCGAGCTTGCGATTGACCGTATCGGGCGAACCGTGGATCACCAGGCCGCGCTCGGACAGCGTGTCGAAAGTTGCCGGCAGGTCGAACGGTCCCTCGCCGGGGCCCGCGATGGCGGCATTGAAACCGAACGGCACGAAGAAGTTGTTCCAGATGAACGAACCCGCCTCGCGTGCGATCTCCTCGGCCTCGGCATCGGTCTCGGCGACGATGATCTCGCGGCTCATGGCCATGCCCTGGCCGAACTTGTAGTTCTTGCCGGCGGCATTGGCCGCTTCCATGCCGGCGCGGAAATGCTCCTTGACCACATCGTAGTGCGTCATGATCGTGACCGGCACGATACCGCGTTCCATGCCCCACTTGATCGAGCGCTCGGAGGTCGCGAACGGCATGAACATGTCCGGCACCTGCTTCTCGTAGGGCGGCGGCGCGATGCCGATCTCCTCGATGATGCCGTCCTTGTTGCAGCCCTGGCCATAGTTCCAGGCCACCTCGGCCGCGGCCCACTTGATGTCCTTGGTCGGCACCTGCCAGTGCTTGCCCTGGAAGCTGAACGTGTCGTTCTGCCAGGCCTTCATGATGATCTCGAAGTGCTCTTCGAACAGCGAGCGCTTGAGCTCTTCGTAGGATTCGCCGCCGGCCGGGTCGGCCAGGCCGACCTGCTGGCCGAGCACGTTGACCCAGCGCGGCTGGTAGCCGCGCGCGAAGCCGGCGAACACGCGACCTTGCAGCATCTGCGAGACCATCGCGATGTTCTCGGCCAGGTTGATCGGGTTCTGCGACGGCAGCACGTTGCCGAGCTGGCCGAACTTCATGCGCTTGGTCTGCAGGCCGAAATAGAGATCGAGGATCACCGGGTTGGTCGAGACTTCCTCGCCCTCGACATGGAAATGATGCTCGGTGAAACCGGCCCCGTAGTAGCCGTTCTGATCCATGTACTGCAGCTGCTCGGTGAGCTCGCGCAGCATCATCTGGTAGAGGTCGGTCCGTTTGCCGGCCATGCCCTGCTTGATGTCCTCCAGGTGGCCGACCGAAGGCAGGTAGAAAGCGCCGATTTGCATGATGTGCTCCCCTTGTGTGTGCGGGTTGAAGCGACGTCGCCCGGAGCGGCGCCGTGTTGCGTATGGTCATTGTCATTCCGAGCGCTGGGCGCCGGAACTGCACGCTGAGGTGCAAGAGCGGTGCCAGTGCGGCCGTTATCCTTAAGTGCCTGCTTTCGTGGGATATTGATCAATATCAAGTCATCCGGTGGCGGTGCCGATGTCGCTTTCCTGGACAGCAGGGTTGTCGCATATTGGGACAATGCAGGCAGTTCGCCGGCCCCACGGGGCTTGAGAGACGTGCCCGGAGCCGGATAATCCGGGTCCGGGCGCCGGCCGCCCCGGTTCCTGCGCCCCACTCATCCGAGACGACACCTCCCGACCCTTATGCAGCCCAGCCATCTCGAACGCACCCGGCGCCAATCCGCGCGGCGCTACCGTGCCGAGGTCGAGCGTGCCTGGGACGTGATGACGTCGACCGGGCAACTGGTCGACGACCACCTGCGCGAGCACGTTGCGGCGTCCTGGCGGCGCTGTCTCGCCGCCGGCGTGCAACCTGCAACCCAGCTGCCGGACGTGGTCGCGGGCCGCGACGCGCTGGCTGAACGGCATGCCGGTAACCGCGAGCTCATGCTCGCGGCGCAGAACACCTGGCGCCTGCTCGCCGACATTCTCTCCGACGCCCACAGCGTGCTCATCGTCGCCGACCCGGACGGCGTGGTGCTCGATGTCTCGGGCAACCGCGAGGTCGTCGACCGCGGGCGCGAGCTGTACGTGGCGCCGGGCTATGACTGGAGTGAGGCAGGAGCTGGAACCAACGCGGTCGGTACCGCCATCGCGACCGGTCAGCCCGCCGAGATCGAGAGCGTCGAGCATTTCTGTTCGGTCGCCAAGGTCTGGGCCTGCGCGGCGGCGCCGGTGCGCGACACCGTCGACGGCTCGCTGGTCGGGGTGATCGACATCACGACTTTCGGCGACGCCTGGCATGGCCATGCGCTCGCCCTGGCCGTGACCACGGCGCACCAGATCGAGCAGACCCTGCAATCGCGCGATCTCGCACGCAACGTGCAGTTGCTCAAGTGGTACCAGGCCAACCTGCCGCGTTGGACCA
>JAPOKK010000144.1 GCA_029977665.1 Pseudomonadota bacterium
ATTGCCAAGGCGGCCTACTACACCACGCTCACCGTGACGGTCGGCTTCTCCATCCTGGTGCTGTCGAATTTCATCCCGACCATCCTGTTCGGCGTGCTCACGGCGTTCGCGATGATCATCGCCCTGCTCGCCGCGCTGACCCTGATGCCCAAGCTGATCCTCGCCTGGCGCCCGTTCGACGCGCCGCGCGAAGAGGACTACTGAACGCGTCCGCGTTGCGCGCGGGGCCGGCGGCCAGCCGTCTGTGCGGCGCCGAGCAGGCACTACAATGAAGCACAGGCATCAGATGCGCGCTGCATATGTGTATAAGTTATTTGCTTATGACTTTTCGGTCTAATATGGTTCAGAGACCGGTTGGTCATACCACCGTTCACTCGAGGAGGTCGGTCATGCGTTTCAATCATTCCGTTCGGTCACGGGGTCACGCGGGCTTTGCCGCGGGGCTCGTGCTTGCACTCGCCTTGTTCGCACCGCCGGCATTCGCCGACGAGACCTGCAACTCGCCCTACATGGCCAAAATCGTCGGCCAGGAGGACTACGTCTACGTCTGGACGCTGGGTATTCCCGGCCTCGGCGACGAGCAGGACAAGCTCGTCACGATCGACGTCAATCCCGCATCGGAGCGCTACGGCACCATCGTACACACGCTCTCGGTCGGCGGCCGCAACGAAGCGCACCACTCCGGCCTCACCGACGATCGCCGCTACCTGTGGGCCGGCGGCCTCGACACCTCGAAGATCTTCATCTTCGACATCGCCACCGACCCGGCCAAGCCGCGGCTGCACAAGACCGTTACCGATTTCGTCGACAAGACGGGCGGCGTGGTCGGCCCGCACACGACCTACGCCCTGCCCGGGCGCATGCTCGTGACCGGGCTCTCCAACCACGAGGACCATGGCGGCGTGACCGCGATGGCCGAGTACACCAACGAGGGCGAATACGTCGCGACCTACTGGATGCCGAAGGACGGCGCCCTGCAGGGTGCGGTCAAGAGCGGCCAGTTTGCCGACGGCTTCGGCTACGACGTGCGCGCGCTGCCACGCCTCAACGCGCTGGTCAGCTCCTCGTTCACGGGCTGGAACAACTACATGATGGACCTCGGCAAGATGATGGCCGACCCGGAAGCGATGAAGCAGTTCGGCAACACGGCGGTGGTGTGGAACCTGCACACGCGCCAGCCCAAGGTCGTGCTCGACGTACCCGGTGCGCCGCTCGAGGTGCGCTGCGCCTGGGGCTCCTCGCATGATTACTGCTTCACGACGACCGCGCTGACCTCGAAGATCTGGCTGATCTACCACGAGAACGGCGAGTGGGCGGCGAAGGCGGTAGCTGACATCGGCGACGCTTCGAAGATCCCGCTGCCGGTCGACATCTCCATCTCGGCCGACGACGAGCTGCTGTGGGTCAATACCTGGAACGATGGTATGACACGACTGTTCGACGTCTCCGATCCGCATGCGCCGAAGGAGATCTACACGAAGAAGATCGGCGCGCAGGTCAACATGGTCTCGCAGAGCTGGGACGGCAAGCGCGCCTACTACACCTCGTCCCTGCTGGGTAACTGGGACAAGAAGGACGGCGCGCCGGGCGACCTGCAGTACTTCAAGGCCTATACCTGGAATGGCGAACAACTGGAGCAGAAGTTCGCCATCGACTTCCTCGCGCAGAAACTCGGCCGCCCGCACCAGATGCGCTTCGGCGCCCGCGCCCTTTACGCCGATGCCGCCGATACCGAGGAAGATGCCACGCCGGCACTTGCCGCCAACGACTGAGCCACGCTACACCGTGGCAGACGCGACCCGGGCGCGCCACCGCGCGCCCGGCCTGCGCATCCTCGCGCTGTGCGCAGCCCTGGCCGGCAACATCGCACAGGCCGCGCATCCGCACGGCGCGGGACACGGCGACGCCGCGGTGCTCGCCCCGGGCTACGGCGCGCTCGCCTACGAGGCACCGCAGCCCGGCAGCTACCGGCTACCGCCACTCGGTGCGGCCAGCGACGGCGCGGTCGTCGACTCGCACGGCCAGGCGCGCACCCTGCACGAACTGTTCGACGACAGGCTGACGCTGCTCGCGTTCATCTACACGAGCTGCAACGACGTCAACGGCTGTCCGCTCGCGACTTTCGTCATGGGCCAGATGGCGAAGCGGCTGCAGCGCGATCCGGCCATCGGCGACGCCTTGCGCCTGGTCAGCTACAGCTTCGACATCGAGCACGATACGCCGGCGGTGCTCGAGAAGTACGCCAGCTCGTTTCGGCCCGAGGGCGCGCACTGGGACTTCGTCACCGCGCCCGATGCGGCGACGCTCGAACGTACCCTCGCCGCCTACCAGCAGTCCTTCCAGAAGAGCGGCGGCCACACCTTCGCGCACATCCTGCGCGTGTTCCTGATCGACGCTGAACAGCGCATCCGCAACATCTACAGTACCGCGTTCCTGCACGCCGACACCGTCGCCGCCGACGTGCGCACGCTGCTCATCGAAGCCGGGCGCCTCGATGCCGCGGCCGCAGCGCAGCCGGCGCAGAAGACGAACGGCGGCCGCGACCCGGCCGATCCGCACCTCGGCCTGCCGCCGGACAGCGCCATGAACGGACCGCCGCCGACGGCCGCGCAGGCCGCCCTCGGCGCTCGCCTGTTCTTCGACCGGCGCCTGTCGCACAACCGCACGATCTCCTGCGCTATGTGCCACGTGCCGGCGCAGGGTTTCACCGTCAATGAACTCGCCACCGCGGTCGGCATCGAGGGCCGCACGGTCAAGCGCAACGCACCGACGCTGCTCAACTCGGCCTGGCTCGACAGCCTCTTCCACGATGCCCGCGAGACGCGTCTCGAACACCAGGTGTGGTCGCCGCTGCTCGCGCACAACGAGATGGCCAATCCCTCGGTCGGCTACGTCATCGACAACCTGTCGCAGTGGTCCGGCTATCGCGAAGCGTTCCGCGAAGCCTTCGATGCCGATATCGACATGGAGTCGATCGGTGCCGCACTCGCGGCCTATCAGCGCACGCTCGTCGCCGGCGGTTCGCCCTTCGATCGCTGGCATTTCGGCGGCGAGGAAGACGCCGTCGACACCGCGGTGAAGCGCGGTTTCGCCTTGTTCCGCGGCAAAGCCGGGTGTATCGCCTGTCACACCGTGGACGACGGCCATGCCCTGTTCACCGACCAGGCGCTGCACAACACGGGCATCGGCTACGCGGCATCGATGGCGCCGAGCGGCGGCCAGCGCCAGGCGGAAGTCGCGCCGGGCACGGCCATCGCCTACGATCTCGCCTACGTCGCGCCGTCGGCCGAGCGCCGGCCGAACGACCTCGGCCGCTACGAAGTCACGCAGGATCCGGACGACCGCTGGAAGTACCGTACGCCGGGCCTGCGCAACGTCGCGCTGACCCGTCCCTACATGCATGATGGCTCGCTGTCCACGCTCGCCGACGTGGTCGCGTTCTACAATCGCGGCGGCAGCCCGAACGAATTGCTCGACCCCCTGATCCGCCCGCTCGGCCTGAGCGACACGGAACAGGCCGATCTCGTCGCATTTCTGCACAGCCTGACCAGTCCCGCCATCGGCCCGCTGGTCGAAGCCGCGCAGACCATCACGGTCAGCAACCCCGATTGAAGCTTCCGCCGGCGTCGTGCGGGGCTTCGCGTCATCTTTCGAGGTGCACGAAGACCACCAGCGGCGACGCGATGCCTAACGTTCCGGAAGCGCGGTTCAGGTTACGCCAGCACGCGGCGTAACCCCGTCGGCACGTCGTACCGGCGGCCGGAGGCCGCAAGCCTAGTGCGGTGCCGCGGGAATACCGACCAGCAAGCGGATCAGGGTCTGCTGGCGGTTGCAGCCGGTCTTGCGCAGCACCGCGCGCAGTTGCGAGCGGGCGGTGGACGGCTGCAGCCCGTGTGTCACCGCGTAGTCTTCCAGCGACAGGCCCATCGCGAGCGCCCGCGCCACGCGCGATTCGGCCGCCGTCAGTTCGAACAACTCGCGGAGCTGGCCCGCATCCGGCAGCCGGCGGCGCTCCGGCTGATCGACGATCACCAGGACGCGGTCGGGCGCCTCGCCCACGACCTCCGTCGCACCGCTCAGTGTGCACGCGTGCGTCACCACGATGACGCTCTCCGGTACTGCGCCGCAACCATGCAGCCGCAGCGAGGCGCTGTGCTTCTCGAGCGCGACGCGCGCGATGACCTGTTCGAAACAGGTCCTGTTCCAGCCACCGACGCAGCGCAGCCGCCCCGCACGGACCGCGAGAACCTCCCCGGCCCGCGCGAGTTCCCGCGCCGCATGGTTCGCGTAGTACAGCCGACCGCGAGCGTCGACACCGAACACGCCGAGATCGATCAGCTCGAGCGCGGCCATGCCGAGCTCCGCCTGCTGGTGCAGTTGAGCCGGAGCCGAAGCCGATGCGGTCGGGTGCCGTGGAACCTGAATGTCGTTCATCGTTGTTTCTCCCTGTAGCGAACGTGCAGGGTCATTCCACGCTCTGAGGCATCGAACCGGCTGTGGCGATCGCCACATTTGCCCGGCACCTCGCGGCCTGGTTACGGCGGGCCTTCCCCCAAGTGAGGGATGACGGTGATGCCGGCCGAGGGCGATGCTCGCATCACGGTCGGCCAAGAACCGCCCGGCCCGCATCGCAGATTCCAAGCCAGCAGGAGCACTGCCATGAACCTGAAACCCCTCATCCCGAGCATCCTCGCGACCGCACTGGTCGTCGGTGCGCCGAGCGCCAGCGCGGCCCCGTTCAGCCTGTTGACCGATCCTTCGCTGGTCGGACGCCTGCCAGGCGCCGACGGCTACTGGGGCAGTCTCGATGACGTCATCATCGGCGGCCTCAATCCGTTCGGCTCCGGCGTCGCCTTCTTCGACGACGCGGGCAACTACGGCACGGTCACGGGCGACTTCGAAACCAACGACGGTGGCCCCGGGGTGTTCGGCGTGAATACCCTGGGCGGCGGCCCGTTCGCCATCGAGACCAGCAACAACGGCGTGCCGTTCTTCAACTTCGCGACACAGGCAACGTTCGACGACAGCCTCGCCAATACGTCCACGGTGAACGCCGACCGAACCAGCACGGCGACCTACCACGGGGTCGACAATCTCGGACAGAAGTTCACCTACACCGGCAGTTACGTGTGGCTGCTTCCGAGCGACGATCCCGCGGCCCATATCGGCGACCCGGAACTCCTCGCCCACGTCGACTTCCTCCTGCCCTTGCTGCCCACCGGCTGGACCACGTTCACCACCGGGCTCGAGAGCTACGTCATCACCGCCGGCTCGTTTAGCGGCACCCAGGGCGCGCTGACCAAGGCCTTCTATTCGCTCGACCCGTCGGCGGTACCGGTCCCGGTTCCGGCCGCATTGCCGTTTCTCGTCTCCGCTCTCGCCAGCCTCGGCGCCTGGCAACGGCGCCGCGCGGCACGCAGCACGTGACGTAACCGCGATCGCTACGCGGCAGCCGGGCCCCGGGGACGCCATCGTTGGCGCCCCGGGGCAGTGGCTCGCGAAACGTTGATCATCGCCGCGGAGCGCCATGCAATCGCGGCCTTGGCCGATGCGCGCGGCGGATATCGGGCGCGGCGCTCACTCGAACGGGGGATGCCGGCCACCGGTCAACGCCCCGTGCCGTCACGCGGCCGCCCCCTCCTCGTAGCATGCCGTGACCCGCGCGCTCGCGCCGCCATCGTCCAGGAGGGAACATCATGTGTGACGGCCGCGCAACCAAGGCCTTCATCCTCGCACCGGTGCTGGCCTGCATTGCCTTGTCGGCCAGCGCGGTGCCGTTGTTCACCGTCGAGACCCTGGGTCCGACCGAGGGCCCGTACACGTCCGCTTACGGGCTGCGCGCGAGCAGCGCCTGGCGGACCAACGCGGCTGGGCAGGTCATCGGCACAGCCGTTCAGTACAGCGACGATCCGCGCGTGCACGGACAGGGTGCCTGGCTGCAGGACGGTAACACCACGCACGTCATCGGTCTGCGCGACGCGGCGCACAGCCGTGACGGCGACTTCCAGTACAACCAGGCGCAGCTCATCAACGCCTCCGGCCAGGTACTCGGTTACGCCGAGCGATTCGACCCCTGGGGCCTGGGCGTGCCGATCGGCACGACAGCCTGGCTGCACGATGCGTCCGGGACCCGGGTCATCGGCCCGATTGCGCGCGACGCGGTCACGCATCCGCACTTTCGCAGCGACCTCGCGCAGGCACTGAACGAAGCCGGAGAGGTCATCGGCGGTTCGTACGGTTACGACAGCGAGACCGGCTACGAACGGGCTTCGGCATGGCTCTACAGCGCCGGCACGACGACCGATCTGGGCTACGACGACGGCGCGCACGAGCGCGCCGACGGCTTCCGCTCGAGTGCCGCGATCGCGCTCAACGAGTCCGGCGCGGTGCTCGGCTACAGCGAACGCTACGACCAGGGTGCGGCGCGCAGCGGGCGCAGCAGCTGGCTCTACGCGGCGGGCACGACGCGCGCCATCGGTCTCGATGACGCCGTTGAGAATGCGCCGGTGGCTCTCGGCGGCGCCGGTCGCGCGATCGGCAATGCCCGCTCCGCGGTCGGCGATGACCGGGCACCCGCGGAGCGCGCCTGGTTGTTCGACGGCACGGACACGCGCGCGATTGGCCTGTTCGACGAGGCGCATCCCGCCCCCGGCGGGCATGGCGGCAACGAAGCGCTGCTGCTCGGCAACGACGGCACCGTCGTCGGCTACGCGTCCCAGCGCGATGCGGCCGGCGAGCTGCTCGGCCAGACCGCCTGGTCGTACCGCGATGGCCATGCCACTGCGATCGGCCTGTTTGATGCAGCACACACCGACGCAGATGGCATGCGCACCGGCTACGTGCGCACACTTGGCGACGGCGGCCATGTCATCGGCGCCGCGCTGCGCTACGACAGCGACGACGCACGCACCAGTGCCAGCGCCTGGGTCTTCGATGGTGCGACGACGCAGGCCGTCCCGCTCGACGCGGCCGGCCTCGGGCCCGTCCACGGTTACCCTACTGCGGTCGCGGAGCGCGTCAACGCCGCGGGTCTCGTTACCGGCTACAGTAGCTACCGCCCGCCCGGCGGTCGCGGGAGCAGCCGTTCGACGGTATGGGCCTACGCGTCGGATGCCGGGCGCCTGCACCTGTTCGACCTGCCCGATGCACGTCCCGTCGCCGAGGGTGGACACGCCGAATGGCTCTACCTCGACGACAGCGGTCTCGGCCTCGGCATCTACGAGCTGCTCGGCGCGAGCGATCCGAACCAGCGCAGGGCCAATTTCGGCTTTACGCCGGACTACGGCTTCTTCCGCCTCGACGAAGCGCTGGACGGCGGCCTCGAGGGCAACGGCTGGACCTTGTTCGACTTCTTCAGCGACGCGGCCGGCGGCCGCATCATCGGCGGCGGAACGCTCGCGCGCGACGCTCAGGGCTTCGGCTTTGCCGGCGTCCGACTCACCCGCGTGGACCGCGGCGGCCTGCCCTCACCGTCCACGCTCGGCCTCGCCCTGCTTGCCCTGCTCACGGTGTCGGCCGTGCGCACGGCAGCCCGCGCGCGGTCGTCCTGAACTCAGCACTCGATGAAGCTCACCGGCACGTCGATGACGTTGGTGGCGAGACCACCGCGAGACGTTTCCTTGTACTTGTCCTGCATGTCGCGACCCGTCTCGCGCATGGTCTGGATGACCTTGTCGAGCGAGACGAAATGACGGCCGTCACCGCGCAGGGCGAGGCGCGCGGCGTTGATCGCCTTCACGGCCGCCATCGCGTTGCGCTCGATGCAGGGGATCTGAACCAGCCCACCGATCGGATCGCAAGTCAGCCCGAGGTTGTGTTCCATCGCGATCTCGGCCGCGTTCTCGACCTGCTCCGGCGTGCCGCCGAGCACCTCGGTCAGCCCGGCCGCGGCCATCGAGCAGGCCGAACCGACCTCGCCCTGGCAGCCGACCTCGGCGCCGCTGATCGACGCGTTGCGCTTGAACAGCATGCCGATGGCACCGGCGGTGAGCAGAAAGCGCACGACGCCGTCGTCGTTCGCCCCCGGACAGAAGCGCGCGTAGTAGTGCAGCACGGCCGGCACGATGCCGGCAGCGCCGTTGGTCGGCGCGGTCACCACGCGCCCGCCCGCCGCGTTTTCCTCGTTGACGGCGAGCGCATAGAGATTGACCCAGTCCATGATGGTCAGCGGGTCACGCAGCGCGGCTTCCGGCTGCTCGGCGAGCTGTCGTTTGAGCTTCGCCGCGCGCCGCGGCACCTTGAGACCGGGCATCACGCCTTCCGCCGCGCAGCCGCGCGCCACGCAGGCCTGCATCGCGGCCCAGATGTCGAGCAGCCCGGCGCGGATCGCCGCCGGCTCGCGCCACGCGGTTTCGTTGGCCTGCATCAGGGCGCTGATCGGCTGCGCGTGCTCGGCGGCGAGCGCGAGCAATTCGGCCGCGCTCGTGAACGGATAGGGTTGCGCGACCTCGGACTCTGCGATCACCGCGTCGCCGGCATGCTCACCCTCGACGACGAATCCACCGCCGACGGAGTAATAGACGCGTGCGGCGAGCATCTCGCCCGCAGCATCCCAGGCCGTGCAGCGCATACCGTTGGGATGCCCGGGCAGGGACTCACGTTTCTCGAACACGAGGTCCTCGCCGAGTGCGAAGGCGATTGGCGCACCGCCGCTGAGCGCCAGTTCACCGTCGCGCTCGATCGCAGCCATGCGCGCCGGGATCGCATCCACGTCGACCGCCTCCGGCGTCTCCCCCATCAATCCGAGGACGACGGCGCGGTGGGTGCCGTGGCCGCGCCCGGTCGCGCCGAGCGAACCGTACAGGCGTACCTCGACCCGCGCGACACGCTCGCGGACGCCGCGGTCGCACAAGGACTCGACGAAGCGCCGTGCCGCGCGCATCGGCCCGACCGTGTGCGAGCTGGACGGCCCGATGCCGATGGTGAAGAGGTCGAATACGCTGATCGCCATGAGGGGCTCCTGGGGCACCGATTGCCCGGGTCGGTTCATTGTGGCGAGCGCCTCCGCGGCCCGCAAACGTCGCCGGCGCACGCGGCGCGCTCGAACCGCGACCGCGCGGCGTCCTATACTCGTGCGCCAGTGCATCACCGCGAGACCCCCGCATGAGCGACAAGCCCACCTACACGCCACCGCAAGTCTGGACCTGGGACAACCAGGACGGCGGCCGCTGGTCGAAGATCAACCGCCCCATCGCCGGCGCGACCCACGACAAGACCCTGCCGGTCGGCGAGCACCCCTTGCAGCTCTACTCGCTGGCGACGCCGAACGGCGTCAAGGTCACGATCATGCTCGAAGAGCTGCTCGCGCTCGGTCACGCCGGGGCGGAGTACGATGCCTGGCTGATCGACATCGGCGAAGGCGAACAGTTCGGCAGCGGTTTCGTCGCCATCAACCCGAACTCCAAGATCCCGGCGATGCTCGACCGCAGCACGACCCCGCCGACGCGCGTGTTCGAGTCGGGCGCGATCCTGCTCTACCTCGCGGAGAAGTTCGGCGCCTTCGTGCCGGCCGACCCGTCGGCGCGCGCGGAATGCTACTCGTGGCTGTTCTGGCAGATGGGCAGCGCGCCGTTCCTCGGCGGCGGCTTCGGTCATTTCTACGCCTACGCGCCGGAGAAGTTCGAATACCCGATCGACCGCTACACCATGGAGGTCAAGCGCCAGCTCGACGTGCTCGACCGCAACCTCGCCGAGCGGCGCTATCTCGGCGGCGACACATACACCATCGCCGACATTGCGACCTGGCCGTGGTACGGCGCGCTGGTACACGGCAAGCTCTACGACGCCGGCGAGTTCCTCGACGTCACCTCCTACACGCACGTAATGCGCTGGGCGGACGAGATCAAGGAACGCCCGGCCGTGCAGCGCGGGCGTCGCGTGAACCGCAGCTGGGGTCCCGAAGACCAGCAGGTGCGCGAACGACACGCCGCTGCGGATCTCGACTGAGACCCGCGCCCGGCGCCGGCCGGGTCATGCGTCGGGCACGCCCGCGGGGCGTGGCGCGACAGGCGTCACGCGGCGCCTTTCACGAGCGGTGTGCGACCGGCGGCAACGCGAAGCAACGCGCTGCCGCCGGCTTCGCGCAGCTCAGCCGCGGCGACGCCGCGCCGCGGCCAGCAGGCCGAGACCGGCCAGCGCGAGG
>JAPOKK010000261.1 GCA_029977665.1 Pseudomonadota bacterium
CCGGGACGCCGACGTCGTCGTCTTCGACGATACTGAGCAGGCTCGCGATGATGCGCATGTCGCTGACATCGAGATCGGCGCGCCGGCCGTCGCGCTTGCCGCCGGTGCGGAACGGCCGTTTGGGCTTGACCAGGCTGGCGCGCTCGAGCTCCATCGAGTTGCGTTGCAGGAAGCGCACGATGAGTTGTTGCGACACCGGGTGGTAGTCGTTGCTGATGCTGACCGGACCGAACAATACCGGGTATTGCGGGTGGCGCGCGACGTAGCCGGCGATGCCCTTCCACAGCAGCAGCAGCGACGAATAGTTGCGCTGGTGCTCCGGGCGCACGAAGGAGCGGCCGACCTCGATCGCGTTGCGCATGTCGTCCTTGAGCTGCGGCGCGAGCTTGAACAGGCTGCGCACGTAGAGTCCGCGGCTGCCGTAGTGATTGAGTATACGTTCGGCCTCGCCGAGGCGATAACCGCCGATGACCACGTGCCGCTCGCGGTCCCACACGAAGAGCTGCAGGTAGTAGGTGTCGAACAGGTCGAGATCGACACTCTTGCCGGTACCCTCGCCGACCTGGCGGAAGGTGAGTTCGCGCAGCCGCCCGATCTCCTGCAACAGCCAGGGGATCTGTCCCGCGTTCGCGTACCAGACCTCGAGATCGCCCGAGCTGACCAGGCGCTGCCCGGCCGGCAGCGCGGCGACTTCCTGTGCCATCAAGCCCGCGTCGACCGGCGCCGGGATGGTCGCGAATTCCTCCGTGGGCGGCGTCATCTGGCTCAGCCGGACCGGCTTGCGATAGGCCTTGCGCGCGCGGATCAGCGAGGAGCTTGCCTGCAGGTAGGGTGCGATGGCGGCGCGGTCGCCGAGCAGGGCGAGCGTCTCCGCTTCCAGCGGGCGCCCGCAGGCGACTTCGATCACCGTACCGTGATGGTTGAGCATCTCGCGCACGAGCAGGGCCGTGCGCGCGGCCGGGTGCAGCAGACCGAGCAGCTGGAACATCAGGCTGTTGCGCCCGCCGATGTGGGCCGGCACGACGGGGGCGCCGCTCTTCTCGACCAGCCAGCCGATGCCGGCATCCCATGGGGGGTCGACGATGCGCCGTGTCGCCGGGTCGAAGCTCGAGACCTCGCCACCCGGGAACATCAGTAGCAGGCCGCCCTGGCGCAGCCAGGCGAGCGCTTCGCGGACCGCGCGCAGGTTGAAGCGGGTGGCGCCGTTGCCGCCGAAGGGATCGACGGCGATGAACACCGGTGCCAGCTCAGTGAAACGCTTGAGCAGGTGATTGGCCATTACGCGCACGTCGGAACGCCGGCGCATCAGCAGCTCGATCATGCCGATGCCGTCCAGTGCGCCGTGCGGATGGTTGGCGACGACGATGCACGCGCCGTGGGCGGGGATGCGTTCCATCGACGCGGCGTCCATCGCGACTTCCACGCCGGCCGCATCGAGCGCGGCGCGCGCGAAATTGTGACTGTCGAGGCCATGCGGGATGCGCGCATAGCGCCGGTTCAGCTCGTGTAGGCCGAGCGCGCGGTCGATGACCGCCGTTGCCATGCGCGCCAGTGCGCCGGGCAGGCGCGGCAGATGGGGCGCCACGCTCAGCAGTTCGCGCGGCGGCGGCAGGGCGGGCATGTCGGGTATCGGTGACTTCATGCTGGGCGAGCCAGCGGCGTGGGATTGGTACAATTGCGGTCCTCAGCGCCGGCCGGCACGTCGAGCATACGCGCCGACGGCTGCCTTTTCACCGTTTGCTCGCCGCCTGCCGGCGCGCGAACGCCATTTCGGAGCACCCGCCGCCCATGAGCGAGACGCCACTGCGCTGGAGCCTCGACGACATCGATTTCTCGCGCCTCGAGCCGGCAGCCGCCGAGCCCGAGCTGCTGGCCGCGGTCAAGACCGCGGCCCTGGTCGAGGCCAACAGCGCCGACTACGTCACCTACCTGCACAACGTGTTCCACGGTGACGACGCCTTTTGCGCCGCGGCGAGCCACTGGGGCGTGGAGGAAGCGCAGCACGGCGCCGCGCTGGCGCGTTGGGCAGAAGCCATCGACCCGACGTTCGATTTCGCTGCCAGCCTCGCGCATTTCCGTGCGACCTATTCGTTGCCCCTCGATACCTCGACATCCGTACGCGGCTCGCGCGCCGGCGAGCTGCTCGCCCGCTGCGTGGTCGAATCGGGTACCTGCTCCTACTACTCGGCGCTGCGCGATCACACCCGCGAGCCGGTGCTGCGCCAGATCTGCCACCACATCGCGCAGGACGAAGCGCACCATTACCGCCTGTTTCAGCAACACTACCGGCGCTACCCGCGGCCGGCGCTGCACGCGCGCCTGCGCATTGCGCTCGGACGCGTGGTCGAGACCGGGGACGACGAGTTCGGCCGCGCCTGGTACAGCGCCAACCATGCCGGTGCGGCCGATGCGCCGGTCTACGACCGCGCGGCATGCGCCGGCCGCTACCAGGCCATCGTCACGGGCCTCTACGGCGAGCGTCACGTGCGCACCGTGGTCCACATGATCGCCCAGGCGGTAGGCGCGCGCCCGGGTTCGCGCCTGGCGCGCTGGATCGGCACGCTCGGCTGGTGGTGGCTGCGCAGGCGCGGCGCCGCGAGCGCGGCGGCCTGAGGCGAAGCGAACGCGCCTCACGCGCGTTCGGCAGCCGGGCGCCGGAACGGCAGGGCAAGCTGGGCGAGGAAGCCCGCGGGCATGTGGCTGTCGATACCGATGGTCTCGACGTGGTGGCCGGGCCGGTGGTACCAGGTACCGAAGATCTGGTCCCAGAGCATCAGGTTCTCGCCGTAATTGCTGTTCCCGATCGCCGGATCGATGCTGTGGTGCCAGCGATGCAGCTCGGGGGTGTTGAACACCAGGCTCAAGGGACCACAGCGCATGTCGACGTTGCAGTGCGTGAGGATGCCGATGTAGGCGGTGATCGCGCTGACCCAGACGATCGCGTCCATACCGATGCCGCTGAGAAACAGGAAGGGCAGGCTGGCGAAGACACTCGCGAACGAGTCGACGAAATGGAAGCGCCCGGTGTTGACCAGCCACAGGCGCTCGACGCTGTGGTGGACGGCGTGGAAACGCCACAGCCACGGCCATTCGTGCGCGATGCGGTGCGCCCAGTAGAGGCCGAACTCCGAGGCGACGAGTCCGAAGGCGACCTGCGCCCACAGCGGCCAGTCGGCCAGCGCGCCGCCCGGCGTGCGCTCGATGACACCGGTCGCGAGCAGGCTGACGATGAACAGCTGCACGAGGCCCTTGTTGAGAATGGTATGGCCGAGATCGGGGCCGAGCTGGCCGTCGTTCTCGCGCCAGCGCCGGCGGTAGCCGAGATAGCGCTCACCGAGCAGCAGCCAGCACACGATCCACGCGTAAGAGAGGTTGAAGTAAAGCGTCTCGCGCCCGAGGGCGAAGCCGCAGGCGAGAATCGCACCGGAACTCAGCAGCAGGCCCGGCCACGCGAGGCTGCGCAGCAGCTCGCGCAGGGGTGTGCGGTCACCCGCCGGCAAAGCCGCGGGAGGTGCCATGCGGGCGGCCACCGTCAGTTGACCGCGCAGGAGCGCCGCAGTGCGGTCGAGATGAGGTACTGGTCGTTCGAGCGGTCGCGGGCCAGGCCGCACAGTACCGCGGCCTCGACCTCGTAGCCGTCGGCGGCATCGCCGATGACGAAGGTGTAACGCGGGCTGCAGTTGGACGAGCAGCGCTCGTAGAGGGCCTTGCCATCGCTACCCTTGCCCTGCGAGAAATCGGTGATCCAGGTGTTCAGCGCGTCGAAATCGGCGAAGGCCGGAGGGTTGAATCGCATCGGGTTCTCGCTCGTCTCGTCCTCGAAGCGCAGGCAGATGTCGTTCTGCTCGGCGCGCGGCAGGAAAGCCATGGGCGCGACACGATAAATCACTTCTGCGACGCCGTCATCGGGGCAGTCGGCACTGCAGCCGCCGGACGGATGGCGGCTCTCGTCGTTCAGCGCCTGCTCGAGCAGGCGGGCGGCGACGGCGCGGATCGAATCGTCGGTCTCGGCCAGATTTTTCATGATGCCTGCCGAGCCGTACTCCGTCGCCAGCGGTTCTTCGGGCAGGACGCGTGGGCAGACTTCGGCTACCGGTTGCGGCGCCGGTGCCGCGTCGATGACGTCATCGGCGGTAGCTGCCGCTGGCAGCAGCACCGCGGCCGCTAGAAAAATGGTTCTGGAAAACAGCATGTTAGGTGTCCGAAGCGTCACGTGCCCTAGTGCTTCAGTGTCATATTAGTCAATAAAATCAATAAATAAAACCAGGTTTCTAAACTCTGACTTGAATATTCGGCGGGAATCGCTCGCGGTGGGAGTCGTCAGGTCGATGGAATCGGTCGGCGCGTGCCTCCGGGGCGCGCATGGTGCATCGCAATAAAAACGAAGTAAAGCGACGCCGGGCGCCTCAGGGTGAGCCGGCGCCCAATTCACGCTCGAGCGCGGCAATATCGAGCGGGCCGGTGAGGTGTGCGGTGAGTTCGCCGGATTCGTCGAACAAGAGGTAGGTCGGGGTCCCGGCGAACGTCTTGCCCGTGTAGCGATGATAGCCCGCGGCGATCTCGGCGCGCTCGGCGACCACGCTGTCGAAGCTCGCGGCGCGTTCGTTCAGCGTACGACGCACCGTGTCGCGCGCGCCTGGACCGTCCGCTGCGAGACCCAGCACCTTCAGGTCCTTGTCTCCGTGCGCCTGGTGCAATGCCTCGATCCGCGGAAATTCGCGGGCGCAGACTTCGCAGTAGGTCGTCCAGATCATCACCAGTGTGCGCCGGCCGGATTCGAAATAATCTGCAAGGCGCGCGCGCTCGCCGTCGAGCGTACTGACTTCGAGCACCCCGGTGGCGGACGCAGGTGGGCCGCCGAGGGCGAGGCTCATTATCAACAGCAGACAGCTACAGGCTCGCACGCGCTTTCCTCCTCGTCCCGCGCCGTCCGACAGCATGGCGGCGGGTCCGATTAGAGCGCGTGCCGGCGGCCGAGTTCAACGCGTCCCGGGCAGGCCGATTGACGGCCGCAGGGCCGGCAACCTATAAGGTCTGCTCGCCCACCGTCCTGCCGCGACAGCGGCGCAGTCTCACTGCCCCGTCGCCGGCATCCAAATCAGGAGCACCCCATGAAGTTGTTGAATTCGTTCGGACCCAATCCCCGCCTCGTGCGCATGTTCGCCATCGAGAAGGGTATCGATTTGCCGACCGAGGATCTCGACCTGCTCGCCGGCGACAATCGCGCGGCGCCGTACGTGAGCAAGAACCCCGGCGGCCAGATGCCGGCACTCGAACTCGACGACGGCACGGTCATCGCCGAGACCGTCGCCATCTGTGAGTACCTCGAGGAGAATCAGCCGCTGCCCGCGCTGATCGGTACGAACGCGGTGGAACGCGCCAACACCCGCATGTGGGTGCGCCGGGTCGAATTGAACATCACCGAGTGGATGTACAACGGTTTCCGTTTCGCCGAGGGGATCGAGATCTTCCGTAACCGCATGCTCTGCCTGCCCGATTCCGCCGCTGACCTGAAGAAGAA
>JAPOKK010000057.1 GCA_029977665.1 Pseudomonadota bacterium
CGCGGGGGCCGTGCTCGCGATGCGCATGCTGGGGCTGCGCCTGGTGCCCTGCGCAGTCGATGCCTCCGGCCTGGTCCCGCCGGTCGGCGGGGCGTTACCGCGCCTGATCTATACGACGCCCTGTTTTCACTACCCGAGCGGAGTCGCCCTGAGCGCGCCGCGGCGCGAACATCTGCTCGGGCTTTCCGCGCATCACGGCGCGGTGATCTTCGAAGACGATTACGACAGCGAGTTTCGTGACCGTTCGCAGCCGCGGCCGGCGCTCGCCGCGCACGAGGGCGCGGCGCTGGTCGTCCACGCTGGAACCTTCTCCAAGATCCTGTTCCCGGCCGCACGCGTGGCCTGGCTGGTGGTACCGCCGGCACACGTCGACGTCGCCAATCGCTGCCTGCGCGCGCTCGGCGGCGGGCATGCCACGCCCGCGCAGCAGGCAGTCAGTGAATTGCTCGACAGTGGCGCCATCGCACGCCACCTGGTGCGTGCGCGCGCCACCTACGCGCGTCGCCGCGAAGCCTTCGTCGCGGCGCTCGGCGCGCTCGACGGCGTCGTCTCGCCGGGCGACGCGGCGGGCGCGCTCAACTGCGTGGGGCGTTTGCGGCGTTCGTGCGATCTCGCGCGCCTCGAACACGCGCTCGCCGCGCACGGTATCGGCGCCGTCGCGCTCGAACGCATGTGCTGGCACCGGCCGCGGCCGCGCCGCTGCAGTGCGCTGGTGATCGGGCTAGGCAACGTCGACCTGCTGGCGCTGCCGGATGCGGTCGCGCGTCTGGATCGCGCGATCCGCGACGCGAACTGAGCACGGCGGGGCGTTCTGCCGTCTGCTACGAGCGGCGGATCGTCACCGGCACGGGTTGCAGAAAGCTATCAGGCTGATTCGATCAATTGATTATCTTTCTTGTAACTGACTAGCTATTGTGAATATCAGCCAACGTTCAGCGGACCCAAGCGGAGAATCACGATGACAGACAAGTCCCAAGCCCAGGGCAAGTGCCCGGTCATGCACGGCGGCAGCACCAGCGTCGGAAACTCGAACATGGACTGGTGGCCCAACGCCCTCAACCTCGACATCCTCCACCAGCACGATTGCAAGACCAACCCGCTGGGTGAGGACTTCGATTACCGCAAGGAACTCCAGAAGCTCGACGTCGCCGCGCTCAAGCGCGACCTGCATGCCCTGATGACGGACAGCCAGGACTGGTGGCCGGCCGACTGGGGTCACTACGGCGGCCTCATGATCCGCATGGCGTGGCACGCCGCGGGCACTTACCGCATTGCAGATGGCCGCGGCGGCGGTGGCACCGGCAACCAGCGCTTCGCACCGATCAACTCCTGGCCGGACAACGTCAACCTCGACAAGGCGCGGCGCCTGTTGTGGCCGATCAAGAAGAAATACGGCAACCGCATCAGCTGGGCCGACCTCATCATTCTCGCCGGCACCATCGCCTACGAGTCGATGGGCTTGAAGAGCTACGGTTTCGCCTTCGGCCGCGAGGACATCTGGCATCCCGAGAAGGACACCTACTGGGGCGCGGAGAAGGAATGGCTGGGCGCGAGCCGCTACGACGGCGACGACCGCGAGACGCTGGAGAACCCGCTCGCCGCGGTGCAGATGGGCCTCATCTACGTCAACCCGGAAGGCGTCAACGGCAATCCGGACCCGCTGAAGACGGCTCATGATGTGCGCGTGACCTTCGCACGCATGGCGATGAACGACGAGGAAACCGTCGCGCTGACGGCGGGCGGCCACACCGGGGGCAAGTGTCACGGCAACGGCGATGCGACCCTGCTCGGGCCCGATCCCGAGGCCGCCGACGTCACCGAGCAGGGCTTCGGCTGGCGCAATCCGAAGGGCAAGGGGTGCGGGCGCGATACTGTCACCAGCGGCATCGAGGGCGCGTGGACGACGCACCCGACGCGCTGGGACAACGGTTACTTCCACATGCTGTTCAACCACCAGTGGGAGTCGCGCAAGAGCCCGGCCGGGGCATGGCAGTGGGAGCCGGTCGACATCAAGGACGAAGACAAGCCGGTCGACGTCGAGGATCCCTCGATTCGCTACAACCCGATCATGACCGATGCCGACATGGCGATGATCACCGACCCCGCCTACCGCGAGATCTCGCAGCGCTTCTACGAGGATCCGGATTATTTCTCCGAAGTCTTCGCGCGCGCCTGGTTCAAGCTGACGCACCGCGACATGGGACCGAAAGCGCGCTACCTCGGGCCCGACGTGCCGGCCGAAGACCTCATCTGGCAGGACCCGGTGCCGGCCGGCAAGCGTGACTACGACGTTGCCGCGGTCAAGGCGCGCATCGCCGAGAGCGGCCTCGCCATCGGCGACATGGTCGCGACGGCGTGGGACAGCGCGCGTACCTTCCGCGGCTCCGACATGCGTGGTGGCGCCAACGGCGCGCGCATCCGCCTCGCGCCGCAAAAGGACTGGGCGGGTAACGAGCCGGAGCGGCTCGCGCGCGTCCTTGACGTGCTCGAGGGCATCGCCGCGGACACCGGCGCGAGCGTCGCCGACGTCATCGTGCTGGCCGGCAACGTCGGCATCGAGCAGGCCGCCCGGGCGGCCGGTGTCGAGGTCACGGTGCCTTTCGCGCCGGGGCGCGGCGATGCGACCGACGAGATGACCGACGCCGAGTCGTTCGAGCCGCTCGAGCCGATCCACGACGCCTACCGGAACTGGCTCAAGCAGGATTACGCGGTGAGCGCCGAGGAGCTGATGCTCGACCGCACGCAGCTCATGGGCCTGACCGCGCCGGAGATGACGGTACTCGTCGGCGGCATGCGCGTACTCGGCACCAACCATGGCGGCACCCGCCACGGCGTGTTGACCGACCGCGTCGGCGTGTTGAGTAACGACTTCTTCGTCAACCTGACCGACATGCGCAATGCATGGACACCGGCGGGCGAGGGGCTCTACGAGATCCGCGACCGCCGCTCGGGTGAGCTGCGCTGGACGGCCACGCGCGTCGACCTCGTGTTCGGTTCGAACGCGATCCTGCGTGCCTATGCCGAACTCTACGCGCAGGATGATGCGCAGGAGAAGTTCGTCGCTGATTTCGTCGCTGCATGGACGAAGGTAATGAACGCCGACCGCTTCGACCTGTCCTGAACCGGTTCTGACTGCGTCCGCGCGCGGCCTGCGAGTCGCGCGCGGATGCCAGCCAGCCGCCCGGCATCACTCGCCGTGGAACAATTTCGCGGCGATCTGGCCGATTTCCTCGTCCTGCTGGTAGGTGCCGCCGCTCTGCCCGAGTGCGCCGAGCATGGTGCCGTCCGCGTCGCGCAGCACGATGCCGCCCCATACCGGTGTGTAGAGCGGATCGCAGAACCAGGTGATTTCGCGCCGCTCGTCACCGAGCGACATGTCGAACAACCGCGTCTTGAGCACGCGCGTATCCATCTGCCACTTGGTCGCGGTGTAGGCCTTGTTGTAGCTCATGCGTGCGTTGAGCGCGGAGGCGCCATCCATGCGCGCGAGGTGGATCAGGTCGCCACCGGCATCGACCACCGCGGCGGCGAACTTGATGCCGCGCTTGTCGGCTTCGCTGAGCATGCAGTCGACGATCTTGCGTGCATCTTCCAGGCCGAGTTTCTTCGCCATGGGCGTCTCCTTCCGAATGATTGAAACGCCGAGATTATCCGCCGCACCAGCGCGCAGCGATACCGCTTGCGCGGGATCAGGCGCCGGCGTCGCGTGACACGGTGCGCGTGAACAGTGCGTGCTGGCTTGCGGTGTGGAAGTCGCGCCACACGCGGTTGATGGGGTTGCGCGTATCAGCCGCGCGCAGGCCGCCGTGGGGGTAGAGTTCGGCGAGCACGGCGCGTGCATGGCCGACCAGCGCATCACTCGCCGCGCCGGCCTCGGCGAGCAGCGCGTCAGCCGGCCCGCGAGCGGTGCTGCACGCCTGCCACAGGGCCTCGGCGCTGGCGTAGAGCCGTGCACGCCGGCGATCGAATGCGTCGCGTGCCGTGACCAGCTGCTGCCTCGGCGCGTCGTTGGAAGCAGCGCCATGGGCCGTGAACGATGCGGCGCACAGGTCGAGGAAACGCACCGTGAGCCCGGCCAGGTTGACCGCCAGCGTCAGCGCGGCGAACGCGGCGAACGGAACGCGGTAGAGCGGCTCCTCGCGCACCGCGGCCGCAGCCTCGATGGCGAAGCTGCGCTCGGCGGGCAGGATCGCATCTTCGACCGCGAAGGCGTGACTGCCGGTCGCAACCATGCCCATGGCGTGCCACTCGCGCTCGATGCGGTACTCGCCGGGTTCGAGCAGGAAGGCGCGGATCACGGGTGCGCCGCCGGCGTCGCGCAGCGGGGCGCCGTCGCGCACGACGCGGCAGTTTGCCGTTACCGCCGTGGCATGTTCGATGCCACTGGCATGGCGCCATCGGCCGCGCAGACGCCAGCCGCGCGAGGTCGCTTCCGCTTCGCCGCTCGCGGCGCCGCTGCCGGCGATGCAGGCATGCGCATCGGCGAACACGCGTGCGGCGAGAGCGGGATCGAGAAAGCCGGCGAACCACGCCGCGCCTGCGCACAAGGTGACCACCCAGCCGGTGCTGCCGTCGGCCCAGGCAAGCGCCTCCTCGAGGCGCAGCAGTGCGGGCAGGTCGAACCCGTGCCCGCCCAGTGCCGGCGGCAGCGCGATGCGCAGCCAGCGCTCGTCGTGGACGAGGCGCAGCTGCGCCGGCTGCAATCGACCGGCGCGTTCAGCATCTGCCGCGGCATCACGCAGGACGGCAACCGCCTGTGCCGTCAGGCAGGTCTCCGGGTGGGGTGGGCGGGAAGCTGGCGTATCCATCGGCGGCAGGATCGTGTCGGTAGCGTCAGGCCCGCGCATCCCGTGCGCGGTCCGGCGTATGGGTTAGGATAAGACAACGGCGACCACGCGGCGCGGGGTACGCGGCTTGATGGCGCGCGTTCGGCCTGGCCTGGTGGTCATGGCACAGCACAGCGGGAGAATCACCCATGGCCGGAGCCAGTGAGGCGCTGCACGAGGCAGTGGACAAATTGAAACCCGAGACGATTGATCGCCATCGTGCCATCGTCTCGCTGATGGAAGAACTCGAAGCCGTCGACTGGTACGACCAGCGCGTCGATGCCACCGAGGATCCCGAGCTCGCCGCAATCCTCGCGCACAACCGCGACGAGGAAAAAGAGCATGCCTGCATGATGCTCGAATGGTTGCGACGCCGCGATCCCGATTTCGATCACGAGTTGCGTACCTACCTCTTCGGCGATGGCCCGATCCTCGAACTCGAGGAAGCGGCGACCGCCGAGGGCCCTGCGCAGGCGGACGCGCCGTCGCTTGGCAGCGACGGCTCGCTGGGGATCGGCAGCCTCAAGGGGAGGGCGGCATGATGGACGACCTGAGACGCGAACTGGCGCCGATTTCCTCGGCGGCCTGGGAAGAGATCGACAACGAGGCCAAGGGCACGCTGGAGCTGCACCTGGCCGGACGCAAGGTCGCCGATTTTTCCGGGCCTTCGGGCTGGGATACCTCGGCGGTCGGGCTCGGCCGCGTGAACACGCTCGAGCGTCAGCCGACCGATGGCGTGTCCGCGGCACTGCGCGCGGTGCAGCCGCTGGTCGAGCTGCGCGCGCCGTTCACGCTCTCGCGCGACGAGCTGGCGGCGCTCGACCGCGGCGCGCGGGATGCCGACCTGCAGCCGGTCAAGGATGCCGCGCGCGCCATCGCCCGAGCCGAGGATCACGCGATCTTCCATGGCTACGCCGATGCCGCGATCGCCGGCATCTGCGAGACGGCCGACAGCGCCGCGCTGACCCTGTCCGAGGACTACCAGGCCTACCCGGCGGTAGTGACCAACGCGTTGTCGATCCTGCGTTCCGAGGGCATTGCCGGACCGTACGCCATCGCGCTCGGTCCCAAGTGCTACAAGGGCCTCACGCGCACCACCTCGCAAGGCGGTTTCCCGGTCATCCAGCACGTGCAGGAGCTGCTCGATGGCCCGGTGATCTGGGCGCCGGCGGTCGACGGGGCGGTCGTGCTCAGCCTGCGCGGCGGCGACTTCGAGCTCGTCGTCGGGCGCGATCTCTCGATCGGCTACCAGCACCACACCGCGAGCAGCGTCGAACTCTACATCGTCGAGAGTTTCACCTTCCGCGTGCTGACGACCGAAGCGGCCGTGCCGCTGGTCTACGGTAAGGCGAAGAAGTAGCTTCCGGCCCCGCGCGCGGCCGACCCGCGCGGCCAGGCACAGGGCGCGGGCCGTCAGCCGAGCGCGCGGTACACCGCGCTCTCGAAATCGACGTAGCCGGGGTAGGCGGCGACGTCGTGGAACGGCAGCACCTGGCCGCTCCAGATGCCACCGACGCCGGTCTGGCGGTCGATCCAGTAATACGTGTTGGCGAGGCCGGCCCAGGCCAGCTGACCGGCCGGACGACCCGTCGGGGCGGGTTCCTCGTTGCGCTGGAAGGTGTAGGCCCAGGTCTTGGCGAGACCGGGGAAGAACTCGCCCGCGTTGGCGAGCTGCGGGTTGGACGTCTCCCAGCCGCCGCTGCTCAGCCCGCCAAGGCCGTCCTGTGCCATCTGCGCGACGGTCGCCGCTTCGAGCACGCGCCCGTGCGGACCGGCACCGTCGTTGAGGAACATGCGGATGAAGG
Source organism: Pseudomonadota bacterium (assembly GCA_029977665.1). Classification (GTDB taxonomy): domain Bacteria; phylum Pseudomonadota; class Gammaproteobacteria; genus JACKNG01. The sequence continues at coordinate 6,632 of JAPOKK010000057.1, forward strand.
CGAGGTAGGCGTCGAGCGTCGCGTACAGACCATGACCGCCCATGTCCATGTCCGGCGGTTGCGGCAGGCACATGTCCGGCGCCGCCGTGAGCTGCCCGTCGGGCGCGCGCAGGTGGATGGTGGCGCGTCGTGCCGCCATCGAGGGCGTCATCGTGAACGCGATGTCGTCGACACCGAGCGGCGCGAAGATGCGTTCGGCGAAGACGTCGCCGAGGCGCTTGCCGCGCACCGCTTCGACCACCAGGCCCAGCCAGTCGATGCCGTTGCCGTATGTCCAGCGCGTGCCCGGGTCGTGCAGGAGCACGTCGCGAATGGCATCGAAGGTACAGGCGAGGATGGACGGGATCTCGTGCTGGTCGCGATAGCGCAGCAGCTCGGCGCTGAAGAAGTCGTAGCCGAAACCGGACGTGTGCAGGATGAGGTGTTCGAGCGTGATATCGCGCGCCGGTGCGCGCAGGCGCGGTTCGCCGTCGGGGGCGAAGCCTTCCAGCACCTTGATCTCGGCGATCTCCGGCACGTAGTCGCGCGCGAGGTCGTCGAGCTTCAGCTTGCCTTCCTCGACGAGCTGCATCACCGCAACGCCGGTGATGGCCTTGGTGCACGAGGCGAGCAGCATGACGGTGTCGGTCGTCATCGCGGCGCTGCCGCCGAGTTCGCGCACGCCCGCCGCGCCGGCGTAGAGCGTGTCGCTGCGATCGGTCGCCATGGCGACGATGCCGGGCGCGCCGCCCGCACGGTTGACGGTGTAATCGAGGATAGTGTCCGCCGCCTGGGTGAGCGCGGGCTTGGGCGAAGAAGTCATGAATGGGCCTCGTGCTGATCGTCGGGCGCCGCCGGCGGCGCGGTAGCGCGACGCCAGGGCCGCTTGATTCTTCAACATTCGGCACGCAATGTCGAAGGATCAAGCGGCCCAGGCGGGCCCGTCGTGCGTGGTGCGAGCCGTGCGCTGCCGGGCGCTGCGCGTGCGTGTGCCGCGCTGGCGTTTATACTCGGGACTCGGATGCGGCGCCGTATGGCGCTGTCCCCCGCGCGCAGGCGAGGGGCCGCGGTGAGGGGCCGCGCGCATCGCCCAGCCCCGTCAATGCTTTCGAGGAGGTCACCATGAGTTCGGTCGTATCACGACAATCGCCGCAGCCGGCTGCGGGTCAAGCACAACAGTTCGACGCCGTCATCGTCGGCGCCGGTTTCGCCGGCATGTACATGCTCCATCGCCTGCAGCAGCGCGGTCTCGCGGTCCGCCTGTTCGAGGCCGGCAGTGGCGTCGGCGGCACGTGGTACTGGAACCGTTACCCCGGGGCCCGCGTCGACGTCGAGAGCATGGAATATTCCTACTCCTTCGATGAAGACCTGCAGCAGGAATGGTCGTGGTCGGAGCGCTATGCGGCGCAGCCGGAATTGCTCGAATACATGAATCACTGCGCGGATCGCTTCAAGCTACGTCCCAACATGCAGTTCGATACCCGCGTCACCGCGGCCGTATACGACGAGGACACGCGCGGCTGGCGTATCAGCACCGATCGCGGCGACGAGGTCAGCGCCAAGTACTGCATCCTCGCGACCGGTTTCCTGTCCGCCGGCGACGTGCCCGCATTCGAGGGCCTCGACGATTATCAGGGCAACACCTACCTGACCTCGCGCTGGCCGCACGAGGAAGTCGATTTCAGCGGCCAGCGCGTGGCCGTGATCGGTACCGGCTCGTCGGCCATCCAGGCCATTACGATCATCGCCAAACAGGTCGAGCATCTCTACGTCTTCCAGCGCACGCCCTCGTATTCGCTGCCGCTGCGCAACGGTCCCCTGGACCGCGACTTCGAGCGCCGCGTGAAGGCGATGTATCCCGAATGGCGGCGGCGTCAGCGCGAGGAGTCGCGCGCCGGCTTCATCGCCGTCAACAACCAGCCGATGGCGCCGAACGACAAGTCCGCGCTCGAAGTGAGCGAGCAGGAGCGGCGCGCCGACTACGAGATGCGCTGGGAGTCGGGCGGACTGTGCTACTACTCGTCGTTCGCCGATCTGCTGACCAACCAGGAAGCCAACGAGACGCTGGCCGAGTTCGTGCGCGAGAAGATTCGCGAGCGTGTCGACGATCCGGAAGTCGCCGAGCTGCTGACGCCGCGGGACTACCCGATCATGGCCAAGCGCCTGTGCGCCGACACCAACTACTACGAGACCTACAATCGCGACAACGTCACCCTGGTGTCGATCAAGGATGCGCCGATCGAGCGTCTCACCGAAAAGGGCGTGGTCGTGCGCGGACAGGAGTACGCCGTCGACAGCATCGTCTTCGCGACCGGCTTCGACGCCGTGACCGGCGCCATCAGCCGCATCGACGTGCGCGGCCGCAACGGCGCGAACCTGAACGATCACTGGGAAGGGGCGCCGCGCGCCTATCTCGGTCTCATGAGCGTGGGCTTTCCGAACCTGTTCTTCCTCGACGGGCCATGCGCCAACGGCGCGCTGGTCAGCCCGATGCTGCTCTCGGAGTACCAGGTCGAATGGGTCGATCGCTGTATCGCCCATATCGGTACCGGCGAGGCGGCGAGCGTCGAGCCGACGCAGGCCGCCGAGGACGCGTGGATGCAGCACATGCACGACGTCAGCGAGGGCAGCCTGCTCTACCTCGCGAACAGCTGGTACATGGGCGCCAACATCCCCGGCAAGCCGCGCGCCCTGCTGTCCTACCTCGGCGGGCTCGAAGCCTACCGCCAGCAGTGCGAGGCGGGTGAGGCGGACGGCTACGGCAAGCTCGTCGTGACGCGTTCGCGCGAGGCGGCCGAGGCCTGAGCGCCTTGTCCCGGCAGTCCGGCGCGCACGTTGCGCGGGGCTGCCGGAAACGGGCCCCGCTGTCTTCGCTACAGCGGTGCATCTCGGCAGACGTGCACCGCCGCCGACGCGTCCTGGCTGCCCGGGGGCGCGGGAGCGCCAGACGCTGCGTCGCGGGGCGCCGCAAGCCGCACTCCCGCGTTTCCTTAACAGCGCCGGCGCTTGCGGCTAGGATAGCCCCCTTTTTTTCGAGGGACTGTCCATGACGATCCGCTCTGCCGACGCCCCCGGGGAGCCTGCCGACGTACGCGTCGTCGGCGTCGCCGGCGGTGGTCAGCTTGCACAGATGATGCTGCCGGCGGCGGCGAAACTCGGGCTCGACGTCGTCGTGCTCGACCCGGACGCGAATTGTTCCGCGGCGGGGCAGGCCAGCCATACCGTGGTCGGCTCCTTCGACTCGCTCGAAGCGTTGCGCGATCTCGCGGCGCGCAGCGACGTGGTGACTTTCGAGATCGAGCGCATCAGTACCGCCGCCCTGCGCACGCTCGAGGCCGAGGGGCACCGGGTGCGCCCGTCAGCGGCGGTGCTCGAGGTGATCCAGGACAAACTCGTGCAGAAGCAGTTCCTCGAGCGGCACGCCGTTCCGACCAGCGCCTTTGTCGCCTGCACGCCACCCGACGCGCTGCCGTGGCCGTTGCCCTGCGTGTGGAAAGCGCGCCGGGACGGCTACGACGGGCGCGGCGTGGCGATGTTGCGCAGCGCTGCCGACGTCGCACGCCTGCCGGCGGGCGAGGCCATGCTCGAGGCGCTGGTCGACATCGACTATGAACTCGCCATCATGATCGCGCGCGACGTGCGCGGCAACGTCGCGCTCTATCCGCTGACCGAGATCCTGATGGATCCGCAGGCGCACGTGATGGACACGGTGCTGGCCCCGGCCGAGGCGCCGGCGGCGGTTGCCGCACGCTGCGCGAGTCTCGCCGAGGCGGTCGTGAGTGCGCTCGATTACGTCGGCGTGCTGGCCATCGAGTTCTTCGTCGACAAGCAGGGCGAGGTCCTCGTCAACGAGATCTCACCGCGCCCGCACAATTCTGGCCACTACACCATCGAAGCCTGCGCGACCTCGCAGTTCGAGCAGCATCTGCGCGCGGTCAGCGGGCGCGAACTCGGCGCGACCACGCTGCTGCGCCCGGCGCTGACCTTCAACATCCTCGGCGCGCCGGGCGCGCAGGGTACGCCGGTCTACGTCGGTTTCGACGCGTTCGAAGGCGACGACGACGTGCACGTTCACTGCTACGATAAACCGCTCGTGCGTCCCGGACGCAAGATGGCGCACATCACCGTACTGGCTGACAGCCGCGCCGAAGCGCTGGAGCGCGCCGCGCGCATTCGCGAGACCGTGCGAGTCGAGGGTAAGCATGACTGAGACAGACAAACCGCTGGTTTCGATCGTGATGGGCAGCGCCTCCGACCTGCGCGTGATGCAGGCGGCTTCCGACACGCTGACCGCCTTCGAGGTCCCGCACGAGGTCGATATCGTCTCCGCCCATCGCACGGCGGCGAAACTGGTCGCCTACGCCAATGGCCTCGTCGCGCGCGGCATCGCGGTGGTCATCGCCGGCGCCGGCGGCGCCGCGCATCTGCCCGGCATGATCGCCGCGCAGACCGTGGTGCCGGTCATCGGCGTGCCGGTCGCGGCGACCAAGCTCGACGGTCTCGATTCGCTGCTGTCGATCGTGCAGATGCCGGCCGGCATCCCGGTCGCAACGGTCGCCATCGACAACGCCGAGAACGCGGCCCTGCTCGCCGCGCAGATCGTCGCCACCGGTGACGAGGCGGTGCGCGAACGCCTGCAGCAGCACCGTCGGACGCTCGAGGAGAAGGTCAACACGGCTGCCGCCGAAGTCGCCCGCGTGATCGTGCCGGGACGGCGCTGACGCTCGCCCGCGGCGAGGCCCGGGCGCTGCCCTGATGCTCAGCCTGCAGGCCATCGCCGGCGTCGCGCTCGCCCACGCCGTGTTGTGGGCGTTGAGCGAAGCGCGCCGTGCAGTGCCTTGGCGCACGGTGGGCGCGGCCCTCGTGCTGCAGGTGGGGCTGGCCCTGCTGCTCACTCGGGTGCCCGGCAGCGCCGCCATGTTCGGCCTCGTCGAGCGCGCGATGCAGGCGCTGCAGGGCGCCACCGAGGCCGGCATGCAGTTCCTGTTCGGCTACCTCGCCGGCGCCGCAGCGCCGTTCGCGGTCGTCGACGCCAACGCCGGTTACCTGCTCGCACTGCGCGCGCTGCCGGTGATCATCGTGATGAGCGCGCTCGCGCGCCTGCTCACGCACTGGGGCGTGCTGCCGTTCGTGGTGCGCCTGATGTCGCGCGGCCTCGAGCGCAGCCTGGGCATCGGCGGCGCGCTCGGTCTGGCCGCCGCTGCCAACGTCTTCGTCGGCATGACCGAGGCGCCGCTGCTGGTGCGGCCGTGGCTCGCACGACTCGATCGCGGTGAGCTGTTTGCGCTGATGGTGTGCGGTATGTCGACCATCGCCGGCACCGTGTTCGTGCTCTACGCCACGATCCTCGCGCCGCACGTGCCGGGCGCGGCCGGCCACCTGCTGACCGCGTCGCTGATGAGCTTGCCGGCGGCGCTGGGTTTCGCGCTCGTGCTCGTGCCGTCGGCGGCGCGTGCCGGGGCGGCGTCGTTCTCGGTGCGCGAGGATGCCAGTGGCTTCGATGCGCTGACCGCCGGCGCCCTGCAGGGGCTGACCCTGTTTCTCAACATCCTCGCCATGCTGCTCGTACTCGTCGCGCTGGTGCATCTCGCCAACCTGGTCCTGGCCGGGGTCACGATCGGCGGCGTGCCGCTGAGCCTCGAACGCATGCTCGGCTGGCTGCTCGCGCCGGTCTGCTGGCTGATGGGGATCCCGTGGGCCGAGGCCACGGCAGCTGGCGCGCTGCTCGGCACCAAGGTCGTGTTGAACGAGCTGCTCGCCTACCTGCAGCTGGCGGCGAGCGCTCCGGACGCGTTCAGCGAGCGCACGCGGCTCGTGTTGACCTACGCGCTGTGCGGTTTCGCCAACGTCGGCAGCCTGGGCATGCTGGTTGCCGCGCTGGGCGTGCTGGTACCGGAGCGGCGCGCCGAGGTGATGGCGCTCGGCTGGCGCTCGGTCGCGGTCGGCACGCTCGCGACCTGCAGCACGGGGGCGGTGGTCGGCCTGGTCGCGCCCTGACGGCCTTCGTGCCGTAGACCGGGCGCGCGTCGGCGGGAACCGGATCCCCGCCGCGCGACGCGATTCAAGGGCATTCGTTCCTCGCGTGAGTGCGGCCCATTGGCGCACCCGCTGGCGAGGGATTAGACTCATGGGTGGAATGAGCAGCCAGACCTACATCATCGGGCGCGCCGGCGACGTCGTCCTCTACGACGATACCGTCTCGCGGCGCCATGCCAGCCTCGAGATCGACGGCGACCGGGTCACGCTGCGCGACCTCGATTCGCGCAACGGCACTTATCTCATTCGCGACAAGGCCTTGCTGCCGTTCAGCAGTGGTGTGGTGACCTCGGACCAGGTCTTCGCTTTCGGCGAATGCGTGCGCAGCGTGGCGCAGCTGCTGACCGTGATTCGCGATCTCACTGGCGATGAAGTGGCCGTCGAGGACTCCCTGTCCGATACCGGCAACCGGCTCGATTCCACCCAGCTCGGTTTCAGCGTGGCACCGCGCCCGCGGCTGAGCCACGCCGACATCGTCGAAATGCTCGAACGCATCGACAGCGCGGTCGCTGCGGGAAAGGCTCGGGCCGAAGCCTGCGCCGCGGTGGGTATCACCGAGCAGCGCTATGAGCGCTGGTGCAAGGAGCACGGCGGATCCTCGGCCGAACGCAGCCTCGAGTATGCGGAACTCAAGCGCGAGAACGAGCGCCTGCGCATGCTGGTCGCCGATCTCTCACTCGAGCGCGATGTCCTCAAGGATGCCCTGGCCAAAGCGAACGGCACCCAGGCGAACGGCACCCAGGGTAAATCGAACTCGCCGACGCCGAGCTTCACGCTCATCAGCGACAAGAAATCCTGAGCGGCGGCCAGCGCCGCCGCCGGGGACGGCGGCGTGCCGTGCTTCAGGCCGGCTTGGCGGCCAGCGCGGTCTTGCGGCGCGCGCTGCCGTCGGCCGCGTGCGGCGTGCGCAGCACGCTGTCGTTGGCCTTTTCCATCTCGCGCGCCTCGTCGGCGAGCCGCGCCGCGGCGCGCAGCATCTCGTGGCCGGCGGCGACCATCGGAATGTAGCGTGCGGCGTCCTGTTCGGCGAAACAGCCCTTGGAGGTGACGGCGGCGACGGACTCGGCGATCGATAACGCGGCGTAGGCCTTGGCTGCCGCGTAGGGGTTGGCGAAGCCGGCGGCATCGAGTGCGCGTTGCGGCGTGATCGACAAGCGCGGCAGCTCCGGCGTCTGGCTGGCCTTGATCGCCTCGATCACCCGATCGGGTTCGATCTGCATCGCGTTCATGACGCCGCTCGCTGCCAGGATCTTGATGACGTCGGCATTGAACAAGGCCATTTCGCTCGGATCGAGGAACTCGCGCCGCGCGCCAATCATGGGATCGGCCGGCAGGATGACGAAGCCGACGCCGTCGGGCACGTTCATGACCTGCTTGCCTTCTTCGTTCTTCTTGTAGAAGGCTTTCTTCGACGGGCCGTCGCCGATGGCGATGGTCGGCTGGCCGGCATCGAGCAAGGCCTTGCGCGCCTGCGTCGGGCCGGGGAGGGCGGCATTGGGGCTGACCAGCAGCACGAGATCGGCGCCGTAGGCGGCGCAGTCGGCGGCGACCGCGGCGCAGGATTCCGGATCGAGCTTGGCGCCGCTGGTGAAAGCGCGTGTCTCGAGGTCTTCGCGGTCGGCGCGCTCGTCGGGCAGCAGATCGAGCAGCGGTGCCGCACCGATGTAGCCGAGCTTGAGTACCGCGAGCTTGAATACCGTATCCGCCATGATGTTCTCCTTTGTCTTCTCCTGCTGATCCAGTCGCCGCCGCGCTTGTCGATCAGCATTGCTAACGCGACGTCTCGAGCCGTGCCCGGCGTACCCGTCGCGTCGCCCGTGACGCGTGCGGCCGGCATGCAGGGCGGTCGGACTTTAGCACACTCGCTTCGCGCCGCAGCGGCGGCCGCAAACGAAGAGGCCGGCATGACGCCGGCCTCTCGGGGTGTGCCTGGAACAGGCAGCTTCAGGCAGGCTTCTTCGCGTAGGCGCTGCACCAGCCGTTGGCGTTGACTGCCTTGCCGGGGAAGATGCCGCAGCCGCCCCACTCGTCGCCGCCGAGGTACAGCTGGCAGTTGGCGCAGTTGCTGCCGGCGACGAAATTGGGATGCTTGGCGGTATCGACGCTGCTCGCGTCATGGGTGTAGGCGAGCGCCTTGGCCTGGGCGTCTTCGGGATCGACGTGCGGCATGTCGGCGGCATGCACGAGCGTTGCTGGTGCGGTCACCGCGGCGGCCGCGAAGCCGGCGAAGGCGCGGCCGAAGCCGCGGCGAGTCATGGGTTTCATGTCAACGATCTCCTTGATGGTGAATGTCTGTGTTGTATGAACGTTCGATGGGCCTATTGTGGATCACGTCGGCGCTGCCGGCCATGCACACGAGGCGGGTGTGCCTGACGCAGGTCATGTCGCGCTGCATTCTCCCCAACGGCTCGTCAAAGCGGCTGGAAATCGCGCACTTGGACCGTCGTGCGGGGCAATTGGTTCGCATATCCGGCAACATGGGACGTCACTTGTCGGGCCACAATCGCAGATGAGAATCAATCACGCATGAGTCGCGCGAAGACCCGCCCCGCGGCTGCCGCTCTCGGTGGTCCGCAAGCGCCGTTGCGCGCGCTTGTCGTGCGCATCGTGACGCTGCTTCTCGTCGGTCTGCTCGCCGCCTGCGCGAGCGTGAAGACGCCACCGCTCGAAGCGGAGAGGGAACAAGTCGCAAGCGTGCTTGCGGATGACGTCGTCGCCGCACGTGCGATGGCTTTCGCCACCGGCGCGGCTTACCTCGGCGCCGCGCTGCGCGACGATGGCGACGCCGTGACAATCACGGGACTGCGCGCCGGCCCTGCTCTCCGCGCCGGTCTGCGCGAAGGCGACCGCCTGCGTGCAGCCGACGGCGCTGCGCTCAGCGCGCGCGCACTGCGCGAGCAGATCGCGACCAGTGGGCCCGGCACGCGCATCACGTTGGAGTACGAGCGCGACGGGCAGCGGCGGCGCCTCGTCATCCCCATCGGTGATCGGGGTGCCTGGTCGGGGCCGGCGGCGTTTCGGCGCGAGGACCACGAGTCGGTACGGTTGCCGCGTGCACCGTCGTGGTATGCGGCCCATCAGGCGCGCCTCGCCGCGATCGCGACGGCCGACGACGTCGCGGTGATGGCGGCACTGGAAGGCATGCTGACCGGGCTCGGCAGGGCACCCGACGGTTACAACCGGTCGCCGTGGGTGGATGCGGTGCTGGCGACGCCGGCGGCGCTCGCCGCGTGGCCGCCATGGGTCACCACGCGCCTCGGCGCGGCGCAGACCGCGGCACCCCGCTGGCAGCCCGCCTTCTGCGCCTGGCTGGCGATGCCGTGCGCGGCGGCGGACGCGCCACCGCAGATCGCGCAGGCATCATCGCTCGCCGCGGAGCTCGCGCCCGCCATCGAGCGGGTCGAGCTTGCGTTCGGCAAGGTGCCCGGTGGGCGCGGCGCGCTCGCGCCCGATCTCGCCGTGCTGCTGCACGAGACGGCCGCCGGCCGCCTGATCCACGCCCAGGACGGGGCCATGCAGGCGATTGCCGCGATGCAGGCCAGCATGCTGGTGCGGCGTGCGGCCTTGCTCGAGGCCTTCGCCACACTCGTGGCATTGGCGCCGGACGTCGCGCCACGCGCAACGGCGGGCGCGCCCGTGCCGGCGGCACTCGCCGCGCGGGTCACGGGCGAGGTGATCGGCTGGGCACCACTCGGCGGCGGTTACGTGGTCGTTGGCGGTGCGGGCGCCAATCGATATGACATGGACCACCTGTACGCGGTCATCGATCTCGGCGGTGACGACCACTACGCGTGGACCGCGGACGTGCCCCTGGCCGTCCAGTTCATCGACGATCGCGGTGGTGACGATCACTACGCTGCAAGTGCCGGCGGTCCGGGCGCCGGCCTGCTCGGCGTCGCGGTGCTGCGCGATGCCGCCGGCGACGATCACTACCGCAGCGAACTTGCCGGCTGCGGTGCCGGCGTGTTCGGCTTCGGCCTGCTCGTCGATCGTGCCGGGCGCGATCGCTACGCCTGTGCGGCATGGTCGAGCGGTGCGGGACTGTACGGCGGTGGCGTGCTGCTCGACAGCGGCAGCGAGGCCGACATCTACGACGCCACCCTGCTCAGCCAGGGTGTCGGTGGCCCGGCCGGCGTCGGCCTGCTGATCGACCATGGGGGCGACGATTATTACCGGGCCAACGGCCAGGTGGCGTCGGCCTACGGCACGGGCGCGGTGTTCCTCGGGCTCAGCCAGGGCGTCGGCTACGGCCTGCGTCCGCACGACCACGGCGGCATCGGCGTGCTCTACGACCTCGCCGGCAACGATCGTTACGAGGCCGGTGAGTTCAGCCAGGGCGGCGGCTATTTCGCCGGCCTCGGTCTGCTCGCGGACGACGCTGGCGACGATCTCTACGTCGGCCATCGCTACGCCCAGGGTTTCGCCGCGCACCAGGCGGCCGGCGTGCTCGCCGATGATGCGGGGGACGACGTCTACTGGTCGATGACCGCGGCTGCGCAGGGCGTTGCCTGGGACCAGTCCCAGGCCTGGCTGATCGATGCCGCCGGCGATGACCACTACCGCGCGGGTTGGCTCAGCCAGGGTTCTGCCGCCCACCAGTCGCGCGCCTCGCTGTTCGATGGCGCGGGCGATGACGTCTACCGCGCCGCGCGTAATGCGCAGGGGCACACCGGCGCCAACGGCTATCACTACACGCGCGGTGCGCCGGTCTACAGTGTTGCCGTGCTGCACGACGCCGCTGGTGCGGACCGCTACAACCGGGCCGCGCCGGTCGACACCGCGCACGTCGAGCGTGGCGCGAGGCGCGCTGACGCCAAGCACCGCGGCGGGTTCGGCGCTGTCATCGACGACCCCTCGCCACCTTGAGCACGCCGTGGCAGTGCCGTTGGCGCGTCAGCGCGTTATTATCATCCGCCACGCGGCGCCGGACACGGAGGGTGCGGGCGCGACGGCCCGAGGGGGGGACTCGAGCATGAATGTGAACGTACTGCGTACGCTCCAGGTCGGCATCGCGCTGGTGATCATCACCATCGTCACCATTGCGATACTCGTCATCACCGGCTTCCTGACGCGCGCCGAAGGCGTCGCCATCGCGCTCGACGTCGGTGCCGTGATCGGCGTGTGCATCGCGGGTGGCATGGCCTTGGTGGCCTTGTTCAGCATCGGTCGCGGACGCGGCGAACCATGAGCCGCACGCTGGCATTGCCGGCCTGGTTCGACGAGCGTTTCGGCGCCGACCTGTATCACTGCGCATCGTGCAACTACTGCGTCGATGCGGTCTGGCCCGAACGCGGACTGCACCACGTCTGCGCGACGCTCGAACATCACTCGCCGGCGCCGGGATATTCCGGGCGCGGCTTCATCGACACCGCGCGTGCGCTGCTCGAAGGTGTTGCGCTCGATGCGGATTCGATCGCCGAGCGTGTGTTCACCTGCACGACCTGCGGCAATTGCGAGACGAGTTGTCCGATCGGCTTGCGGCCGGCCGCGATCGGCGGTGCGCTGCGCGAGGTGCTGACCGCGGCGGACGTGGTACCGGCGCCGGTGCGGACCGCGCGCGATCGCATCGTCGAGCGCGGTGGCGCC
>JAPOKK010000405.1 GCA_029977665.1 Pseudomonadota bacterium
GTTCGGTATCAGCCGGGGACCGCTGCGCGAGGCCATTCGGCGTCTTGAAGGGCTCGGCCTGGTGCGCCACGTACCGCACGCGGGCGCACGCGTGGTGCGCCATTCGCTCGAAGAGCTGGTCGAGATCTACCACGTGCGCGAAGCGCTCGAAGGCATGGCCGCGCGGCTCGCGGCGAGCGCGATCAGTGCCGCGGCGGTTGCCGAACTGTACGCACTGCTCGATGCCCACGAACGGGCCATCGCGGCCAGCGATGGCCAGGCCTACGTGCAGCAGGAAGGAGATTTCGATTTTCACTACCGCATCATCCAGGCCGCGCGCAATCACAAGCTGACGCAGATGCTGCTCGGCGACCTGTACCACCCGGTGCGCATGTACCGCGTGCAGGCGAGCCAGCGCGCGCACCGTCCGCAACGTGCGCTGACCGAACACCGCCGCATCGTCGACGCGCTCGCTGACGGCGACGGCGAACTGGCCGAGCTGCTCATGCGCCGGCACATCGCCGGCGCGCGCAGGAGCCTGGCTGCGCAGCTCGGCGGCGACGAAGCGCCGTCCCCCATCCCCGCAACGTCAACATCCACGAGGTCCTGAGCCCATGCAATCAGCTGGACAGAAATTTCGCGACGCCGTAGCGCAGCATGCGCCACTGCAGGTCGTCGGCACCGTCAATCCCTACTGCGCCATGATGGCCGAGCGTATCGGGCACAAGGCCATCTACATCTCGGGCGGCGCCTGCGCCAACAATTCCTACGGGCTGCCCGATCTCGGTATCACCTCGCTGAACGACGTCCTCGAAGACGTGCGGCGGATCACCGCGGCCAGTTCGCTGCCGCTGCTGGTCGACGCGGATACCGGCTGGGGCGGCGCGTTCAACATCGCGCGCACCATCCAGGAGATGATCCGTGCCGGCGCGGCCGGTGTGCACATCGAGGACCAGGTCGCGCAGAAGCGCTGCGGGCACCGGCCTAACAAGGCCATCGTCGACCAGCAGGAGATGGTCGACCGCATCAAGGCCGCGGCCGACGCACGCGTCGATCCGGGTTTCGTCATCATGGCGCGTACCGACGCGCTGGCCGTCGAGGGCATGAACTCGGCGCTCGACCGCGTCGCCGCCTGCGTCGAGGCGGGCGCGGACATGGTCTTCCCCGAAGCGATGACGGAGCTTGCCCAGTACAAGGAATTCTGCGCCAAGGCCGGCGTGCCGGTGCTCGCCAACCTGACCGAGTTCGGCCAGACCCCGCTGTTCACGCTCGACGAGCTCAAGGCCGTCGGCGTGGCGATGGCACTGTACCCGTTGACCGCGGTACGCGCGATGAACCGCGCGGCGGAGAACGTCTACAAGGCGCTCATCGCCGACGGCACCCAGCGCAACGTGGTCGACACCATGCAGACGCGTATGGAACTCTACGACTACCTCAACTACCACGACTTCGAGCGCAAGCTCGATGAATTGTTTGCCGGACAATGAGTCCCACAGCCTGACGGAGAGAACGATGACAGAGAAGAAACTCGGTGGCGCCGGCCTGCGTGGCCAGAGCGCAGGGGAAACCGCACTGTGCACGGTCGGCAAGACCGGCGCCGGCCTGACCTATCGCGGCTTCGGAATCGAGGAACTGGCCGAGAAGGCCACGTTCGAGGAAGTCGCCTACCTGCTGTTGTACGGCAAGCTGCCCAACCGCAAGGAACTCGATGCCTACATCACGCGCCTCAAGGGCATGCGCGGACTGCCCGCGCCGCTGCGCCAGGCGCTCGAGCTGATCCCGGCCAGCGCCCCCCCGATGGACGTCATGCGCACCGGTTGCCCCTTCCTCGGCAACCTCGAGACGGAGCAGGACTTCTCCGAGCAGCACGACAAGATCGACCGCATGCTCGCGGTGTTCCCCTCGATCATCAACTACTGGTACCGCTTCAGCCATGACGGCGTGCGCGTCGAGGTCGAGACCGACGACGACTCGATCGGCGCCCATTTCCTGCATTGCCTGCACGGCAAGGCGCCGAACGAATTGCACGCGCAGGTAATGAACGTCTCGCTGATCCTGTACGCCGAGCACGAGTTCAACGCCTCGACCTTCACCGCGCGGGTGTGTGCCTCGACGCTCTCGGACATCCATTCCGCGGTGACCGGCGCCATCGGTTCACTGCGCGGCCCGCTGCACGGCGGCGCCAACGAGGCGGCGATGGACATGATCGAGCAGTGGAGCTCACCGGACGAAGCCGAGGCCGAGCTGACCAAGATGCTCGCCGCCAAGGCCAAGGTGATGGGCTTCGGCCACGCCATCTACCGCGAGTTCGATCCGCGCAATACGATCATCAAGA
>JAPOKK010000067.1 GCA_029977665.1 Pseudomonadota bacterium
GGTCGTGATGCTGCTGTCCTTCTTCTATGCGCGCGATTATTTCCAGCGCCGCGGCAGCACCCAGACCGAGTTCTACATCCTGGCCCTGTTCGCCGGCATCGGCATGATGGTGCTGATCTCGGCGCACAGCCTGCTGACCGTCTATCTCGGCCTGGAGCTGCTCTCGCTCTCGCTGTACGCGATGGTCGCAATGACCCGCGACTCCGTCGAGGCGTCGGAGGCGGCGATGAAGTACTTCGTCCTCGGCGCACTGGCGTCCGGCATGCTGCTCTACGGCATGTCGATGCTCTACGGCGTCTCCGGCACGCTCGACCTGGCCGCGCTTTCGGGCGCCGTCACCGACGAGTCGCGGCACCTGCTGTTCACCTTCGGCCTCGTCTTCGTGCTCATCGGTATCGCCTTCAAGCTTGGCGTGGCGCCGTTCCACATGTGGGTGCCCGATGTCTACCAGGGCGCGCCGACTCCCGTGACGCTGTTCCTCGGCTCGGCGCCGAAGCTCGCGGCGTTCGCGATGGCCATCCGCGTGCTCGCCGATGGACTCGGCGCGCTGGCCGGGGAATGGCAGACCATGCTGGTCCTGCTTGCCATCCTGTCGATGGCCATCGGTAACATCGTGGCCATCGCGCAGACCAACATCAAGCGCATGCTCGCGTACTCGACGATCTCGCACATGGGCTTTCTGCTCCTCGGGCTGATCGCCGCCAACGCGGTCGGCTATGCGGCTTCGATGTTCTACGTCATCGTCTACGCGATCATGAGCATGGGCGCTTTCGGCGCTGTGATCATGCTGTCCGGACCGGGACACGAATCCGATCGCCTGCAGGACTTCGCCGGCCTCGCGCGGCGCAGCCCGTGGATCGGCTTCCTGATGATGATCCTCATGTTCTCGCTCGCCGGCGTGCCGCCATTCGCCGGTTTCTGGGCCAAGTGGTTCGTGCTCAAGGAAGTGATTGCCGCGGGCAACGCCTGGCTGGCCGCGGTCGCTGTGCTGTTCTCGCTGATCGGCGCGTTCTACTACCTCCGCGTGATCAAGCTGATGTACTTCGACGAGCCCGACTCGCCGCGTGCCGCCGTCGGCGCCGGAGAAGATGCGCGCCTGGTCTTCAGTGTAAACGGCATCGCCGTGCTGCTGCTGGGCTTTCTGCCTGGCAGCCTGATGTCGGTGTGTCTCGCCGCGATGCTGGTCAACGGCGGCTGATGCCGGTGCGGCTCAGCGCCGCCACAGGAACCTTACCCCATTGCCGTCTGCTTCTGCGCGTCCTATCCTGCTCGAGGGGAGTTCTGAACAAGTGGCCGCGCTACCTGCGGGCGGCGGGGTGTTTCGTTCTGCGACGTTCACTTTTCTCGTATAAACTTCGCTTCTCGAACGACGTGCGCCTCGCTGCAGAGCATGAAAGCCCACTCGTTCAGAGCTTCCCTAGACCCGGTTCCCGGGGGGGATCGGCCACTGGCGAACTGTTCGTGACCTTGCACGTTCCCCAGCGCGTTTTTACTCAAGGCACACCGATGAAGAGCGAATGCGTATGAACATCTATGTGGGGAACCTTGCTTACAGCATGACCGACGAGGAGCTGAACGAACTGTTCAGCGAATTCGGCGAAGTGCAGAGCGCCAGCGTGATCATGGACAAGTTCTCGGGTCAGTCCAAGGGTTTCGGTTTCGTCGAAATGCCGGACAACGCGGCCGCGGACGCCGCAATCAAGGAATTGAACGGCAAGTCCGTGAAGGGGCGCGCACTCAAGGTCAACCAGGCCAAGCCGCGCGCCGAGCGGCCTTCGCGCGGCCCGCGCTACTGAGCGGATTTCCGCGCAACGCGTGGTGCTGCCGGGCGGCAGCGCCACGCATCACCCGGCGAGAATCGTTCGATACTCATCCGCGGTTCGCGCCGGGTGACACCCGTCTTCCCGGTCGACCGGCTTGGCGGTAACGAGCCGGTCGCCGCGCGCAGCCGGCCACCACGCCTCCGCACGGGGGATCCCCGTGCCTGGGTTCATGTGCGCCCGGGACTATGCACCGTGCAGCTACGCATCGTGCAACCAGGCCAGCGCCTGGCCGACGCGTACGGTGCGGCCCGGGACGATGGCCTCGTCGAGGCGCATCAAGCCCCGTGGCGCCAGTACGATGACCGTCGAGCCCATGTTGAAGCGGCCATATTCGGTGCCGCGATCCAGCATCGCTTGGTCTTCCGGTCGGTGCGTGACGCCAGCCGCCCAGCGGGCGCGCGGGCGATTGGCAAACGCCTGCCCGGTGGGTGTGGTCAGCGCGATGCTGCCGACGTTGAGCGCGCCGACCATGACGAGGGCGAAACGCGCCTCGCCCGCGCGAAACACCGTCACGACGCGTTCGTTACGGCAGAACAAGCCGGGCAGCGCGGCGGCGGTCGCGGCATTGACGGAGAACAGCGCGCCCGGGACATAACGTAACGCCTCCAACTGCCCTGCGAGGGGCATATGGACGCGATGGTAGTCGTAGGGGGCGAGATAAATGGTGCAGAAGTCGCCGTCCTCGAACGGCCGTGCCAGGACCTCGTCGCCATCGAAGAGTTCGGTCAGCGTGTAGTCGATGCCCTTGGCCTGCAGCAGGCGCGTACCATCGAGGCGCCCGCACTCGCTGACTTTGCCGTCGGCCGGGCAGAGCACCGCCGCGGGTTCGCGCGCAACCGGGCGCGCGCCGCTGCGCAGGGCCCGGGTGAAGAATGCGTTGAACGTCGCATAGCTGGCCGGGTCCGGTTCGGCCGCCTCGCTCATATCGACGCCGAAGCCGCGGATGAACAGGCGAATCGCGACCTGTGTGAAGGCCCCCCACTGCCGTCGTGTCAGCCAGCCGACGAAATCGGACAGGGCTCGCTTGGGCAGCAGGTGCTGCAGCAGTACGAACAAGCGCGACACGCGACTACTCTTCGGTGGCGGCCGCGGGCGAGGGCGGCGGCGTGCGGCGCACGCTCAGCCACGCCGCAAGCGGTGCGCCCGTCGCACAGGTGACGTCGAGTTCGATCAGGACGTCTGTCGCGAGTTCGACCCGTGGACGCATCAGCATCACGTGGAGGCCGCCGGGACGCGCCTCGACCCGCTAACCGGGCGCCAGTTCGAGGCCGTGGACGTGACGCATCTCCGCGCGCCCGTCACGGTAGCGTGTTTCGTGCAGCATCGCGGCCTCGAAATCAGGACTCGCCACGCCCTCGATCGTGATGTGTCGCTCGCCCGCGTTGGTCAGGACCAGGTAACCGGCGGCGTGGGGCGCGCCGGGCGGCGGCTGGCGAATCCAACCGCCGCTCGCGACCAGGCCGTCGCAGGCGCCGGCGGCCGAGGACACGGCAACCAGCATGCCGAGGATGGCATGTCGCGCGTTCACCCGTGTTCCTCGATTAACGCACTGACCGCGTCGAAGCGCTCGATGATCTGGTCGCGCGAATGCGGCGGTGTCAGGACGCTGACGAGATGCAGATCGGGGCTGATGAAGAAGATGCCGGCCGAGTGGTCCATGGTGTATTCGCCGCCGCCCTGGGGCACTTTCACGAACAGCGCGCCGAGCGCCCGGGTGAGGCGCCGCAACTCGTCCTCCGGCGCGGTCGCAGCGATGATGTCGGGCGCGAAGTAATCAGCGTAGGCTCGCAGGGCCGCCGCGTCGTCGCGTTCGGGATCGACCGAGACGAACGCGATTCGCCCGCGCTCGCCGTAGCGCGGGTGCGTGCGCAGGGTCGTCTGCGCGGCGGCGAGCTCGGCCAGGGTCGTCGGGCATACGTCCGGACAGTGGGTGAACCCGAAGAAGAGCAGTGTCCAGCGGCCGCGCAGACGCTCGGGTCCGAAGGGTTTGCCCTCGGCGTCGGTCAGCGCGAAGGGACGCAGCGCGGGCGGGTCGGGCCAGAGCAGACCGTCGACGCTGCTGGCGACAGGCGCGTCGGCGTGGTGTGCCGAGAGCCAGATGCCGCCGGCGAACGCGGCCAGGATGACGCCTGTCGTGATGAGCAGGCGCAGGGGGCGGGAGAGCGGTCTCATCGGGTGATTATATCGGTACCGCCGGGCGCACGCGCAGCCGCGCCGCCGGGCGTTCCGCGTCTTGCAATGCCGGGGCACAATCGCCAACATGCCCCTGGCGTGCAGCGGCCGGTGGGCGTCCCGGGCCGGCACGCGCGCCCCGCAATCCCGGGTTGTCGTTCGCATGACCAGCGCTGTGCCAGCCAAGCTCGGCAAATACGAAATCAAGGAAGAGATCGGACGCGGCAGCATGGGCGTGGTCTACCGCGCCTACGATCCTTACGTCGATCGGGCCGTCGCGCTCAAGGTCGCCCTGGCTGATGCGCTGAAGGAGCGCGACAGCAGCGAGCGTTTCCGCCGCATGTTCTTCAACGAAGCGCACACGGCCGGCATGCTGCACCATCCTAACATCCTCGACATCTTCGATGCCGGGGTCGATGGCGATCTCTGCTACATCGTCATGGAACTGGTCGCCGGCGGCACGACCTTGCGCAGCCATATCAGGCCCGATCGCCTGCTGCCGCTCGAACAGGTCGCCGAGATCGTGTTCAAGTGCGCTCGTGCGCTCGACTACGCGCATCGCCAGGGTGTCATCCACCGCGACATCAAGCCTTCCAACCTCCTGCTGACGCCCGACATGGACGTCAAGATCGCCGATTTCAGCATCGCGCACGCGGTGCGCGCCGACCTCACGCAGACCATGCCGATGGGCTTCGTCGGTTCGCCGCGGTACATGTCGCCCGAGCAGGTGCACGAAGACACCATCACTGGCCAGACCGATCTCTTCTCCCTCGGCATCGTCGCCTACGAATTGATCACGGGCCATCATCCCTTCGGTGGAGAGAGCTTTTCCAGCCTCGTGCACCGCATCGTCAACGAGGACCCTACGCCGATGCGCGAGTTCCGTGCCGACACGCCGCCGCTGCTCGAAGCGATCGTCCTGCGCGCGCTGGAGAAGACCACCGCGCGGCGCTACCGCATGGGACTCGACATGGCGACGGACTTGAGCGCCTTGTTCACGCACCTTGCGCGGCCTGTCGACGATCTCTCGGCGCGCGAAAAGTTCGAACGGGTCAAGTCGCTCGCTTTCTTCAGCGGCTTCCCGGATACCGATATCTGGGAGATCATCCGTGCCAGCGTATGGCTCGACCGCGATGTCGACGAGATGATCGTCGCCGAAAAAGACCAGGAAGAGTCGTTCTACATCGTCGTCAGCGGCGACCTGCGCGTCAGCAAGCAAGGTCACGCAGTGGGCCGTCTGCATGCCGGCGATTGCTTTGGCGAGATGGGTTACCTGAGCCGTGGCAGACGCACCGCGACAGTGACCGCGGATGGCCCTGTGGCCCTGCTCAAGGTCAACGCGAAGCTGATGGAGCAGGTTTCGACCGACTGCCAGCTGCGCTTCTGCAACGTTTTCCTCAAGGTACTGATCGACCGACTCGCGCGGACCACCGAGATGATGGTCCGCTCCGGCGGTAGCTGAGCGCGGTGGTGGCCGCGATCGTCGACGAATCCGAGACCGGTTCGCTTCCCGCCTAATTCTGATCGTGCGCGCGCAGCGAGCGATAGGCCGCGACCAGCGCAGCGGTCGAGGGGCCGTGCTGCGCCGGCGGGGCGTCGCCGGTGATCTCACCGAGGATGCCGGTGGCGAGTTCCTTGCCGAGTTCCACGCCCCACTGGTCGAAGGCGTTGATTCCCCATACCACGCTCTGCACGAACGTCTTGTGCTCGTAGAGTGCGATCAGCGCACCCAGCGTGCGCGGCTCCAACCGCGCCATCGTCAGCATGCTGCTCGGCCGGTTGCCCGGCGATTCGCGATGCGCGGCGAGATCGATACCCCGTGCATCGGGCGCGCCGCCGGGGAAGCGGCGACCCAGCATCAGGGCTTCAGCCTGAGCGAAGCAGTTGGCGAGGAGCATGTCGTGGTGCTCGCGAGGCGCCGCCGGATGTTCCAGCGCGCAGATGAAATCGACCGGCACGAGACGCGTCCCCTGGTGAAGAAGCTGAAAGAAGGCGTGCTGCGCGTTAGTGCCGAGCCCGCCCCAGGTGACCGGGGCCGTGTGGTGGTCGAGCAGCGTACCGTCGAGGCCCACGCGCTTGCCGTTGCTCTCCATCTCGAGCTGCTGCAGGTAGTCGGGCAGGTAGCGCAGGCGGTCGTCGTAGGGCACGACGGCATAGGATTCAGCGCCGAGGCAGTGGCAGTTCCACAGGCCGACCAGCGCCAGCATCAGCGGCATGTTGCGCGCCGCCGGCGCCTCGACGAAATGCGTGTCCATGGCCGCCGCGCCGGCGAGCAGCTCGCGAAACACCGGCATGCCGAGGGCGAGTGCAATGGGCAGGCCGATTGCCGACCACAGCGAGTAGCGGCCACCGACCCAGTCCCACATCGGAAAGACGTTGTCGGCGGCCAGGCCGAACTCGACCGCACGTTCGGGACGCGAGGATACGGCGACGAAGTGTCGCGCGACCGCCTCGTCGCCAAGTGCGCCAGTCAGCCATGTGCGGGCCGAAGTCGCATTGAGGCGGGTCTCCGCGGTGGTGAAGGACTTGGAAGCGACGATGAACAGGGTGGTCGCGGGATCGAGCCGGGTGACGATGCGATCGAGTTCGCCGCCGTCGACGTTGGCGAGGAAATGCACGCCGAGTGGCGCATCGCTCGCGTAGCGCAGCGCGTCGCAGGCGAGCTGCGGCCCGAGGTGTGAGCCGCCGATCCCGATGTTCACCACGTCGGTGATGCGGCGTCCGGTGTGGCCGGTGCGCCGCCCGCTGCGCACCTCGTCGACCAGGCTCTGCATGCGTTCGAGCACGGCCGCGACATCGGCACTGTGCGGATAGCCGCCGGCGGCGCGCAGTGCCATGTGCAGGACGGCGCGCTGCTCGGTGGGGTTGATCGTCGCGCCGGCGATCATCGCCGAGCGCGCTTCCGCCACGCCGGCGGCCTCGGCGATTGCCAGCAGGCCGTCGAGCGCCGTGGCGTCGATGAGCTGCTTACTGAGATCCAGGCGCAGCCCGGCCGCCTCGACCACGAAACGCGCCAGTCGGTTCGGCTCCTGTTCGAACAGCGCGGCGATGCTATTGCGCCGCAGCACGGCCGCTTCGGTGGTGAGATTGCCGAAGCGTGATTCGACCTCTTGTTTCATGGTTTTCTCGCAGCGTCCTGTCGCACCCGTGGCCGCATTGTACGTTGCCACCGGGTGCGCGCCAGCGCACCCCGGCCACGCCGCGAAAGCGTCACCAAGTGCCGGGCCGCTCGCTACCTTGGCCTTCAGAATTCCTTTACTATGGCCGCCATCCTCCTGACCCGTCCCGCGGGACCGTGCCACCGGCGCTCGATGCCGCCCAGCGTCGCAGCCCCCCACGAATCCGATAGAGCATGAACGCACACGTTCCCGAGAGATTGGGCAAGTACGAAGTCCTCGAAGAAATCGGTCGAGGCAGCATGGGCACGGTCTATCGTGGCTATGACCCCTACGTCGATCGCCAGGTCGCGCTCAAGGTGGCGCACGCCGAGCAGCTCAACGACGAGGAAGGCGGCGATCGTTACCGCAAGATGTTCTTCAACGAGGCGCACACGGCCGGGCGCTTGACCCATCCGAACATCATCGGTATCTACGATGCCGGCGTCGATGGCGACACCTGCTACATCGTCATGGAACTCGTCGAGGGCGGCGCGACGCTCAAGGACTACTGCCGCGCTGACAACCTGCTGGCTATAGAGAAGGTCGTCGAGACCATCTTCAAGTGCGCCAAGGCGCTCGACTACGCGCATAAGCAGGGCGTCATCCACCGCGACATCAAGCCGACCAACATCCTCGTCACCGGCGATGGTGACGTGAAGATCGGCGATTTCAGCATCGCCCACCTGACCAAGATGGATTCCACCGAGACCATGCCCATGGGGCTGGTCGGCTCGCCGCGATACATGTCGCCCGAGCAGGTTACCGAAGACTACATCACGAGCCAGACCGACCTGTTCTCGCTCGGTATCATCATGTACGAGCTGCTGGCCGGGAAGCATCCGTTTGCCGCCGACTCCTTCTCGCGCCTGGTGCAGCGTATTCTCAACGAAAATCCGCCGGATGTGCGCCAGTTCCGCTCCGAGGTGCCCGAGGCCCTGGTCGAGATCCTCGGCCGCGCGCTGGCCAAGGACCGCGAACAGCGCTACCAGATGGGGCTCGAGCTCGCATCCGACCTGAGCCGTGCATTCGATACCCTGCTCGAGGCGCCGCAGGAGAACATCTCCGAGCAGGAGCAGTTCGTGGCGGTCAAGCAGCTCGATTTTTTCGACGGCTTTCCCGATGCCGAGGTCTGGGAGATCGTGCGCGCGGGCAAGTGGCAGGACTACGCCGACAGCGAGGAGATCATCGTCGAAGGCGATCTCGACGACTCCTTCTACATCATCGTGCACGGCGAGGTGACCGTGCAGAAAGGCGGCAAGGAGCTGCGCACGCTGCTCGCCGGCGATTGTTTCGGCGAGATGGGCTACCTCGCCAAGACCAAGCGCACCGCGACCATCGCCGCGCGTGGGCCGACCTCCCTGCTCAAGGTCAACTCGACGGTCATCAGCCAGGTCTCGCTCAACTGCCAGGTACGCTTCCTCAAGGTGTTCCTGCGCACCCTGATCCATCGCCTGTCGGTGACCACCGAGAGGATGTCGCAGGAACTATGAGCCGCGTGAGCACGCACGGTCTGCCGCGGACGTCGGGGGCCGTCGTCGGGCTGGTGACGTTGCTCGCGATGCTCGGTGTGAGCGTTGCGCAGGCCGCGCCGCGCCTCGAGCGACTGCGGCTGCCGCCCGGTTTCCACATCGCCGTCTACGCCGAAGGCGTGACCAACGCGCGCCAGCTCGCGCTGGCCCCGGACGGGGTGCTGTATGTCGGCTCGCGTCGCGAGGGCACTGTCTACGCGGTCGTCGATGCCGATGGCGATCGCGTGGCGGAGCAGGTCCACGTGCTGGCGCGCGACCTGTTCATGCCGAGTGGCGTCGCGTTCCGCGACGGCAGCCTCTACGTCGCCGAGGTCAACCGTATCCTGCGTTTCGACGACATCGCCGCGCGGCTCGACGATCCGCCGCGGCCGGTGGTCGTCACCGAAGATCTCCCGGGAGAGACGCACCACGGCTGGAAGTTCATCGCCTTCGGTCCGGACGGCCGCCTCTACGTGCCGGTCGGCGCGCCGTGCAACGTGTGTGCGCCGCCGCCGCCGTTTGCCAGCATCCTCAGCATGAACGCGGATGGTGAGGACGTCCGCACGGTTGCGCGCGGTGTGCGCAACTCGGTCGGCTTCGACTGGCATCCCGAGAGTGGCGAACTCTGGTTCAGCGACAACGGCCGCGACTGGCTCGGCGACGATCGTCCGCCGGGTGAGATCAACCGGGTCAGCGAGCCGGGCGAGCATTTCGGTTTTCCCTACGTGCACGGCGGCGATATTCTCGATCCCGAGTTCGGCGCAGGACATGCGGCAGGCGATTACACGGCGCCCGCGCTGCGTCTCGGCGCGCACGTCGCGCCGCTCGGCATCGAGTTCTATCGTGGCAACGCGTTTCCCGCCGCGTATCGCGGCGCCCTGTTCGTCGCCGAGCACGGCTCGTGGAACCGCAGCGAGAAGGCCGGCTACCGGGTGATGGTGGCGCGCTTCGCGGCCGACGGCACGGTGGCGAGCTACACGCCATTCATCGAGGGCTGGCTGCAGGGCGCGGCCTACTGGGGACGCCCGGTCGACATCGAGACGATGGCCGACGGTTCGCTGCTCATCGCCGACGATCACGCAGGGGTCGTCTACCGCGTAACCTGGGAGTCGCCCGAACCGTGAGCGCGACGCGCGCCGAGCGTCTCGCGGCGCTGCGTGTCGACGTCGCGACCGATTCCGCCGACGTCACCTACCAGGTGCTCTACGAAGACTGGCTGGGACGCGAGGCCTGGCACCTGGCGCACGAGGGCTTGCCGCTGCTGGTCGGTGTCGACCCGGCGGTATGGCCGTCGCATGTCGCGCGTCATGCGCTAGGCGGCACGGCGGATGCGCTGCTCGCACAACTCGCGGACGACCTCGATTGCGCGGTCGACGCCGCCGTCGCACCGGCGCGTCTCGGCACCTGGGCTCGAGAGCATGCTTGCCGCCTGCCGGCGCCGTTCGCGCAGGTGCTCGAGTTCATCGTGCGCGTGGTGCCCGGCACGGGTGGACGTCTGCCCGCCGACGATGCGGACGCCCAGGCCGCGGCGGCCGAGCGCGAGCTGTTGCTCGGCGCGGCGCTGATGTTGGTCACGCGGTTTCCGCAGCAGTGCCGCGACGAACACGGTTTCTTCGATGGCGCGCGCATCGCCGACCAGATCCTGGCCAAGGCAGCGCTGTGGTTTCCGCTCGAGCCGCCCACGCTGGGACGCGAGGGCATCGCCGCGTTGCTCGAACAGTACCTGAGCCGCTGACGCAGGCAGGCTGCCGGCGCCGCGACCGGGAACAGGCTCAGCGCGGCATCAGCGCGCCGAGATGGGCGGTATCGCGGGACCGGGCGAGCGTCATCTGGCGCCGTCGCTCGGCCGCGGCACGGCGCTGCGCCGCGCTCAGTGAGGTGTGGCAGGCGGGACAGCTGATGCCGGCCTCGTAGCCGGGCGCGCGGCGATCTGCTTCGCCGACCGGGCGCCGGCAGCCCGGGCATTGTTCGTAGCCGGCGGGCCGGAGTTCGCCGTCGACCGCAACGCGTTCGTCGAACACGAAGCAGTCGCCCTGCCAGCGCGACTCGCCGGCCGGGGTTTCCGCGAGGTAGCGCAGGACGCCGCCGTCGAGCTGGTAGACCTCGTCGAAACCCTGTTCGAGCAGGTAGGCGCTGGCCTTTTCACAGCGGATGCCGCCAGTGCAGAACATCGCGACCGGCGGCCGTTCGTCGGCGGCAAAGCGCGCCGCCACGAAACGCGGAAATTCGCGGAAATGCCCTATCGGCGGCGCTTCCGCGCGCTCGAAGTGACCGATGCGGAACTCGTAGTCGTTGCGCGTATCGAGAACGACGACGCGCGGATCGGCCAGCAGTGCGTCCCACTCGCGCGGTGTGACGTGGGTGCCGGTACGCCGCTGCGGCGCGATGCCCGGGATGCCCAGGGTGACGATCTCGGGCCGCAGGCGCACCTTGAGGCGGCGGAACGGATTGCGCGGCGCTTGCGAGCGTGCGACGCGCAAGGCATCGAGGCCGGGCAGGCGGGCGAGGTGGGCAAGCAGCGCTTCGACGCCATGCGCCGGCCCGGCAACGGTCGCGTTGATGCCTTCCGCGGCGAGCAGGATGGTGCCGCGCAGCCCGAACGCGGCGCAGCGCGCCGCGAGCGTGTCGCGCAGCGCTTGCGGTTCGGCAAGCTCGGTGAAGCGGTAGAAACTCGCGACCGCGACCGGCAGGTCACTTGATGGCGAGGAAGCCTTCGAAACAGACATACTTGAATACACTCATGATATCGACGAAGCCGGCGCGCTCGAGGAGTCCCAGGTTGCCGGCGTGCGAAAAGGGCTCCAGGACACCCTTGAGGCTGCGCGTCTTGGCCACGATCTCGTCGCCGCTGTAGCCCTGCTCGAGCTTGTAATCGGTATACAGCGTGCTCATCATGTCCTGGAAGCGCGCGTCCGGTGCGCGTACCTTCTCGAACACGATCAGCCCGCCACCCCAGGCCAGCGCGTCGTAGAAGCGCTCGAACACCGCCTGGCGGACGCGTGGCGCGACGAACTGCATCGTGTAGCAGGCGACGATCAGGTCGCACGGCTCGAGTTCGATATCGGCGACGTCGGCCTGCGTGACGTTGACGCCGGCCAGGTCCGCGGTGCGCTGGCGCGCGAGGCGTACCATGTCCGCTTCGCTGTCGATGCCGACCAGGCGCAGCGCGCGGCCCTGGTGGTGCGTAGCGAGGGCGCCGAGCAAGGTCCCCGTGGCGCAGCCCACATCATAGACGAGCGAGTCATCGTGGACGAAGAAATCCGACAGCTTCACGATCAGGTCGTGCGCTTCGGCGTAGAAGGGTATCGAGCGTCGCACGTGCGCGTCGAAATGCGCGCTCGCCTCGCCGGCGAAGCGCCAGCGCGCGTTCTCGGCGTCGATGACATCACCGACTCCGGCCATGGCCTTGCCCTCCGGGCGTTGCAGACTGCCGATCATCGCACGGGCAAGGGGGGCGGATCAGCATGACTGGCACCCCCTGCCGGGACGACGGCCGTGGCGCGTGATCCCTTCCTCGTGGCGATGCGGGCCTGTCTCGACGCTGCACTGCCCGAGCCCGCCCTCGCCGCCTGGCTCGACGACGCCCTCGCCGCCATGCCCGCGGCATGGTTCCGCGACGGACGCCGTGCCGCCTGGGAAGCGGCGCTCGCGGCGCTGCCGCCCTTGGTCGTGCACGCGACGGATTTCGCCCGCCCTCTGGTACGACTGCGCGGCGAGGCCTGGGCGGAAGCTGCCGCGCGGCCGGCGCTGACCGAGTCATTGATGGCACTGCACCCGTGGCGCAAGGGGCCGTTCGACCTGTTCGGCGTGGAGATCGACGCCGAGTGGCGCTCTGATCTCAAGTGGGCGCGACTCGCGCCGCACATCGCGCCACTCGCCGGGCGCCGCGTTCTCGACGTCGGCTGCGGCAACGGCTACTACGCCTGGCGCATGCTCGGCGCCGGCGCGCGCTGTGTGCTGGGGCTCGACCCGGGCGTGCTGCCCTTGATGCAGTTCCGTGCCGTGCGCCGCTACCTGCCCCATGCACCCGTCGCGCTGTTGCCGCTGCCGAGCGCGGCGCTCGACCGGCCGCTGGCGTGTTTCGACACGGTCTTCTCGATGGGCGTGCTCTATCACCGCCGCGACCCCCTCGCGCATCTCGCCGAGCTGCGCCGCGCGCTCGCCGCTGACGGCGAACTCGTGCTGGAGACGCTCGTGATCGATAGCGCGGCCGCCGAGGCGCTCGAGCCGGCCGGGCGCTACGCACGCATGCCGAACGTCTGGCAGGTGCCGTCGCCCGCGCTGGTTACGCAGTGGCTGATCGCGACCGGTTTCGACGACGTACGCGTGGTCGACGTCACGCCGACCCGCGTCGCCGAGCAGCGCCGGACGCCCTGGATGCGCTTCGAATCACTCGACGCCTGTCTCGCCCCGGGTGACGCCACGCGCACCGTCGAGGGCCACCCCGCGCCGTTGCGCGCGATCTTCCTCGCGCGGGCCACGGCGGCGGCGCCGGAACCGCTATAGTGCCGGGCCGCCGACCCGGCGGCCCTCAACAGCCAGTGCAGGGAGCAGCCCCATGCAGCAACTCGTTCTCATCACCGGCGCGAGCCGCGGCATCGGTGCCGCCACCGCGACGCTCGCCGCCGAGCAGGGCTACGCGGTGGGTATCAACTATCGCAGCGATACCGATGCCGCGGCGGACGTCGCCCGGGCCGTCGAGGCGGCCGGTGCGCGCGCCCTGCTGCTGCCCGGTGACGTCAGCACCGAGGCGGGCGTCGCGGCGGTCTTCGAAGACGTCGACGCCAGCGGGCTCGAACTCGCGGCACTGGTGAACAACGCGGGCGTGGTCGGCCGGGTCGCGCCGTTCACCGAGTACACCACCGAGCGCCTGCGCCGTACTTTCGAGGTCAACGTGCTCGGCGCTTTCCTCTGCGCGCGCGAAGCGGTGAGCCGCATGCTGCGGCAGCACGCCGGCGGTGCCATCGTCAACGTCTCCTCGGCTGCCGCGCGCTTGGGCTCGCCGCACGAGTTCATCGACTACGCGGCGAGCAAGGGGGCCATCGACACGATGACCCTGGGCCTCGCGCGCGAGGTCGGTGAGCGCGGGATCCGTGTCAACGCGGTGCGCCCCGGCCTCATCGATACCACCATCCATGCCAGCGCCGGTGCGCCGGACCGCGTCGAGCGGATGGCCCCCGGGATCCCGATGCAGCGCGCCGGAACCGTGTCCGAAGTCGCCAGCACCATCCTGTGGCTGCTCTCCGACGGCGCGTCCTACGTCAACGGTGCCCTGCTCGATGTCGCCGGTGGCCGCTGAGCGCGGCGCCGCGGGCGCGGCGCCGGTCGGCGAGCCGGCGGCGGCGGAGCGCGCGCCACGGTTGCCGCGCACGCCGCTCGGTTTCTGCCTGCGCTACATGCGCGTGTACCTCGGCTTCGTACTCGCCATGATCGTGTTCGAGGCCGGGCAGTCGGTTTGCTCGATCATGCTGCCGTATGCGATCAAGCGCATCATGGATGCGGTCGCTGCAGCGCAGGCCGCGGGCGGCGCGGTCTGGCCGCTGGTCGAGCAGCCGCTGTGGCTGTTCGCCGGGCTCAATCTCGGCATCGTGCTGTGCTCGCGCGCCTCGGGCGCGCTGCTCGTGATTCTCGGCCCCGAGCTGCGGCGCCGCGTGCGGCGCGAACTGTTCGTCTACCTGCAGCACCACTCGCAGCGCTACTTCATGAGCAACTTCGCCGGAGCGCTCGCCAATCGCCTCGCCGAAGTGGCGCAGAGCGTGGCGCATACCCTGTGGACGGTGCTGTTCGACTTCTGGCCGCTGGCGATCTCCTTCGTCGTCTCGCTGGTGCTGCTGGCCGGCGTCAGCACCGACCTGGCCCTCGTCCTGGGAGGGTGGGTCGCGGCCTACGTCAGCATCTCCTACCTGCTGGCGCTGCGTTGCCGGCGCTATGCGCGCGATTACGCCGCTGCGCGCAGCCTCGTCAGCGGCAAGATCGTCGATTCGGTCAGCAACGTCATGAACGCCAAGCTCTTCGCGCGGCGCGAGCACGAACGGCGCTACCTCGATGGCTATCTCGATCTCGAGGTCGCACGCGCACGCGAAACGTTCTGGTTCATGGAGCGCATCCGCTGGTTCCAGTTTCTCGCCGCGATGCTGCTCATGCTCGGCATCATCGGTTATGCCCTGGCCATCTGGAGCACGGGCGGCATGAGCGCCGGTGCCTTCGCCATGGCGGCGAGCCTCGCCCTGCTGCTGATCGAGCAGGCGCGCGGCCTCAGTCGTCGCTTTCTCGAGTTCTTCGAGTACATCGGCAACATCAACGATGGCGTCACCATGATCGTGCGCCCGCACGAGGTCGTCGACGCTGCCGGCGCGGTGCCGCTCGTGGTCACGCGCGGCGAGGTCGGCTTCGAGCACGTGTCGTTCGCCTACACGCCCGAACGGCCGGTCTTCGAAGGCCTGTCCCTGAGCTTCCGCGCGGGCGAGCGGGTCGGCCTGGTCGGCTACTCGGGCAGCGGCAAGAGCACGCTGGTCAACCTGATGCTGCGCCTGTTCGAGCCGCAGGCGGGGCGCATACTCGTCGACGGGCAGGACATCGCCGGCGTGACCCAGGAGAGCTTGCGCGCGGCGATAGCTATGATCCCGCAAGACCCGATGCTATTCCACCGTACGCTGATGGAGAACATCCGCTACGGGCGTCTCGATGCGAGCGACGACGAGGTCATCGAGGCGGCGCGGCGCGCGCATGCTCATGATTTCATCATGGCCACGGAGCAGGGCTATGCCTCGCTCGTCGGTGAACGCGGCGTGAAGCTATCGGGCGGTCAGCGGCAGCGCATCGCCCTGGCGCGGGCGATCCTCAAGCGCGCGCCGATCCTGCTGCTCGACGAAGCGACCAGTGCCCTCGATTCGGTCACGGAGCGCGAGATACAGCACAGTCTCGAGTTTCTCATGCGCGACCGCACGGTGGTCGTCATCGCGCATCGCCTGTCGACGCTCGCCCATCTCGATCGCATCGTCGTGTTCCACGAAGGTCGCGTGATCGAGGACGGCTCGCATGACGAGCTGCTCGCGCGCGATGGTCACTATGCCCACATGTGGCACATGCAGGCCGGTGGCTTCCTGCCCGAGAGCGAAGCCGGCGAGCGGCAGGCCCGTGCGCTCGCCGGTTAGCAGGCCGTCGGCAATGCGGCAGACCCGCGCCGCGTGTCGCGGTGTGGCGCGGCTCCACACGAGCGTGTGCGCGTAGCCGCAGTGCGGTAGCCGCGGGCGTTCGGCGGGCGGTTACGTCAGGCCGCGCCGCGGCGTTGCTGCTGCACGGCCGCCTCGCCGGCCCACAGCTCGTTGATTTCCGGAAAGCCCCATTGTTCGGGGTCCTCCCAGCCGACGATGCGGTCCTGGGTGCCCGCGGCGGCGAGGTCGACGGCCGTATTGCGCATGCGCTGTTTGCGGCGTGTGCAATAGACGGTCTTGACCTTCGGAGTGAGCAGTTTCTGCGTATCCACCTCGGTGACCACGGCGAGCAGTCCGGATTCCAGGCGGACCAGCGAGCCCACCGGGTAGATCCCGACCGTCTTGACGAAGGCCTGGAAGACCTTGGGGTCGAAGTGTCCCTTGCTCCACTCGTTCATGCGGCGGATCGCCGTCGCCGGATCCCAGCCTGCCTTGTAGGGGCGGTCCGAAGTGATGGCGTCGTAGACGTCGCACACCGCGCCCATGCGCGCGTAGAGGGATATGTTGCTGTCGTCGAGCCCGTGCGGGTAGCCGCTGCCGTCGACCTTCTCGTGATGGTGCAAGGCCACGTCCAGGGGGATTTCGCCCGCCGTGCCGCCCTCGAGCAGGAGCGTATGACCGCTCACCGGGTGCGCCTTCATGTGGGCGAACTCCTCGTCGGTCAGCTTGCCCGGCTTGTTGAGGATATCGAGCGATACGGTCGCCTTGCCGACATCGTGCACGAGACCGGCCATGCCGGCTTCGCGTGTGGCGGCCTCGTCAAGGCCGAGCTTGCGCGCGAGCGAGACCATCAGGCCGCACACGGCGACAGAGTGCATGTAGGTGTAGTCGTCCTGGTTCTTCAGCCGGGCGAGGCTGATGAGGGCGCCGGGGTTGCGAATGACCGAGCCCGAAATCTCTTCGACCAGCGGGTCGAGCTGCTCGGTATCGATGGCGCCGCCCATGCGTGCCTCGCTGAACATCGCGGTGACGGCTTGGCGTGCCTTGCCGCAGATGGCGGCAGCCCGTGCGACCTCGGCTTCGAGTTCGACGCGTGCAAATTCGGCCGGTGCGGCCGTGGCGGCTTCGTGCAGCTCGCGTTCGACGCGCGCTTCGGTCTCCGCCACGCTCTCCGTGGGCGGCGACGCTTCGTCGGCGGCAACGTCGAGGCCGCGCGCAGTGTCGATCCAGACCTCGGTGATGGCCGATTCACGAATCGTCCGCAGGTCGGCCGGGTTCTCTAGCTTGAACTTGGTGCTCCAGAAAGGGTGGTCCATCCACGAGCCGCAGAACTCCGTGAC
>JAPOKK010000140.1 GCA_029977665.1 Pseudomonadota bacterium
ATTGGGTGACAGTTACTGTATTTGCTAGCGCCTCGACGAACGCGCGTATTGTCTGAAGCCGTGCCGTCTGTCACACGGAGGTGATGGCATGACTCGGAGCGCCCGTGTCGTGGTGTCGCGGAGCCCCGACCACGTGACGCAACGCGGCAACCAGCGGCAGACGACGTTCTTCGCACCGTCCGACTATCGCAACCGTCTGTCGTTGCTTGCGGTCGCTTGCCGATAGGCGGCGGCGCGCGTGTGGGGGTACTGCCTGATACCCAACCACGGACATCTAACCCTCGCACCGGCCGGCCGTTGGGCCACGAAGCATTGATGGTGCGCGTCGGGCGATGCCTGCGGCGGTCGCTAGCACCGCAGCGGCGGAGGCACGAGCCGATCGCGCGCGAGCGAGCGAGGGAAATACAGTTACTGTCATCGAATGTTGCACAGGCCGCCGATGTCCACTGGCCGCCCATGCGTGCGCGACGGTCGCACGACGGTTGCGCCGCTGGGCGGTGTGGTCGCGCTATCACGGCGCCGTTGGGGACGGGCACCCGTTATCGGACAACTTCGTCACCACGACGACGTTCAGAAGGGGCGTTCAGCCAGACACCACCGTGCGCCGTCGCCGCAGACCAAGCAGCGCGGCGGCGGATGCGAACAGCCATAGCGCGGCCGGCAGCGGAACCGGCGCGATCCCGGCACGCAATGCCTTGGGTGCTACCGGCGGCGGTTCGATCGTCAGCGGGTCCTCGAATTCGAACGCGACAACTTCCGCGTAGTCCTCGATGGTCGCGATGATGTCGAGTTGGTACGCGAATTCGATCGTCTGCCCCGGGTTAAGGACGCCGAGAGCGACGCTTTGGAAGCTGAACGGAATATTGATGCGCCAGCCGAGCGATGGATCGCGGACCGCGCCAATGTCGGCGCCGAACGTCGTGAAGCCGGGGTGGCCGGCGGCGTCGTCGCCGATCAAGCCGATACCTGTTTGATACACGATGTCGGCATCGACGCTGAGCGTCAGCTGCAGATGGAGCGTCGACAAGGGGCCGGCGAGGAAGCTCAGTTCGCCACCGTCGATGATGAAATTGGCCTCGGCATCGCGCGGACTGCCAAATGGCGGCGTGCTGACGTCGGCTTCGATGAGTACCTGCGCCCTGAGCTCGCCGCGCGTGAATATCGTACCGCTTACGCCGTAATTGCCGAACTCGCCGACCGAGCCGGAGGCACTGTATCCCGGCCCGGCAATTGACGCGATCAACGCGCGGTTGATGTCGGCTTCCGTCGCACCATCGATCCTGTCGCTATCCACGATGCTGTCACCGAATACAGCCGGGTCGGGATCGAATCCGAGGAAGACTTGCTGGCTGATAGCCGCTGCGCTCGACTCGGCAACCAACGTGCCGGCCAGCCCTGCAGCAAAGAGCAGTGCGAATTTGGCGTTCACCAGAACCTCCTTGTCATCGGGTGCGACCGAATCTATCTGTGCGCCGTCGCGAAAGTGTTGCGAGCGAGGTCTTCTTGCCAAGACACACAGGGTCCGAGCACTGGGCGCACGTTGCTTCGTCCGTCGTGGGTGAACGTATACAAAAGGGACTGCCCGGCAATAGCGCGCCGCGCGGGAACTGTGAGGGATTTCCGTATTCAATGATGTGGTGCGCGATCGAGGGAAATACCGTTACTGGCACTGAATATCCGAATATCGCGTGTCCGACAATGTGAACGACTTCGCAGCGGAGTGGCCCCGATGCGTGTCCACTCTGTCAGCAGGTAAGACGGGCGTCGGCAAACTGCCAGGGAGACACGACATGCGACGAGTTTTGAGGTACGCCACGCGCGGGACCGTTCTGCTTCTCGGGATCGCGATGCTGCCCGTGCAGGCGGCCCAGCTCTCTGCCAACTCGACGGCGCGCTACGGGTCCGGCAACACCACCCTGGCCGAGGACGCGGTGTCCGGGTTCGCCCTGCCGGCCGACGGTTCCACCGGTCTGCAGTCCGTCAACAACGGCAGCCTCGGCGCCGCGGCGACCGGCAGCGCTTCGCTGTCGAGCAACAGTATCGGCGCCGCTTCCGCCTGGGCCGGGACGAGCATCCTGAGCTCGCCGACCTCCGGTCCCATCTGGACCACGGTCGGGATTGCCGAAGTCACTTTCATCGACACGCTCTCGGTGACCTCCTCGGTACTGGCGCCGGGGACGCCCGTGACAGTGAATTTCTCGCTTGCCGCCTCGAGCCTGCTGGCAGCGAACCATTCGGTGAGTCAGGGTGGGACCAACAACCAGGCACTCGCGGAGGCACTGGTCAGCGGTTCTGTCACTACCCTGGGTGGGCCCGGTGAGAGTTTCTTCATCAGTTCCGGCGACCATCGCGGGCTGCTCGGCACGAGCGGTTCGCTGCTGTCGCTTGCCTCCGGACTGCTCGATCCGAGCACGCCGACGCTCGATTTCAGCATCAACAGCAAAGTGGGCGACGACCTGCAGTTCTTTCTGCGGGTGCGCACCAATGCCATCGGCGGCGTCGCGCCGCGCAGCGTGACCGGCCCCTTCGGCCCGCTGGTGAATCAGAACGGTGCCGCGAACGCCGCGCTGGGGTTGGCCTTCGGAGCAACGGCGGCAAGTCCGGACGTCACACTCGCTTCGGAACTCTATGGCGGTAACTTCCCGTTGGCTGCGCTGGCGACACTGTCGGCGGCGCAGGCGGGACAGCCTGTGGTGGCCCCCATCCCGCTACCGCCCGCTGTGCTGCTGCTGAACGCGCCGCTGCTGGGAATCGTCCGGCGCCGTAGACGCGACTGAGCAGCGCCCGTTTTGCGGCGACGGCGGGCGCCAAGCGCAAAGATCCGCGCGGCGTCTTGCTGTTCAGCCCGCGCAAGGCCGGACCACATACTGTCAGCTACCGGCACGGATCGCGGGAGCCCGGCTCACACTGGACGACGGCGCCCGGCCATAAGTGGCGCTATCAGGGAAAGGGATACCGGCTCAGACCCGCCAGCTTGTCCGCCGCGAAACCCCGCACCAGCGTCCCCAGCATCGCCGCCGGGTCGATCTTCCGCCGACGACACAGCATCCCACTCTCTTTCGCCAGCGCTTCCAATTCGCGCTGCGGCAGCAGGCTGGTCAAGGTCTCCCGGATACCAAGAGACTTACCACAGGCCACGGCATGACTTCTGGCTCTACTGAGGCGTCGCAACGCCAATCAGATCAGAGGCCGTGGCCCGCTTCAACCGCTGGATTCGACAAGACGCCTCCGCTCATCCGAACACGGATGTCGCAACAGGTGCCGTGCCTGTTACCGCCCTGTTGCCGTACGGCGGTGCAACGCCGGTATGGCGTGCCGATGTTACGTTGCGTGAACTTCCTTCTCGCGTTCGTTCAGCGCGTTGAAATATTTCGCTCGGTCCGTACCATCGTCGGGGTATTTCACGTGCACGGACGCTCACGACGACATGGCGAGTCGCCCAGCGATTTCCTCTGACGAGCTGCCCCTGCCATCTCAGCCCCGATTTTGTTCCGGGTTATATCGTCCGCCCCGCCCAGGTGAGCGTCTCATCCGGAGGCGTACCTGCCGGGTGTCGGGCTCGCGCGCTGTCAAAGGAGACGCCTTGTCATGAAGACCCCTGCCTCAACCCGTACGAATCGCGTGCTCGGGAGGCCACTGCCGCCGTCGATGACCGTGTTGGCCGCGACAGCCGCACTGATCCTCACCGTTACCGCGCCTTCGGTTCAGGCACAGCGCCTCGAGCAAGCAGAGTACTTGCCGTAAGCGTCCAGCCTGGTGAACCTCAATCCGGGCGGTTTCGAAACCTCCCAGGACGGCTTCCTGGCCAACGCTGGCGAGGCCGAGGTGACCCGGCAAGGCAGCACGGTGCTGGTGAAGGCCGAGGGGCAGACCTTCGGCGGCGCCAATCCGACCGTCATCGCGCGTGCTGAGGCCCACCTGCTGGCTCGCAACGCTGCACGTTTCTTTACTGCCAGTGCGCACGCACAGCTGATCTACTGGATCGGGGTCGAGCCGACGCTGTTCCAGCCAGGCGACCTGTTCGACGTGCCGATTACCATCTACGGCAACATGTCGGTGCAGGATACCGGGATCCCGTTCGGCGATGGCGGCAGCACGGGTACTGGAAGCATCGACGTCGGACGATTCCACTTCGACGATCGCTCGATTCCGCCGGAGAATCGCGTCGGCGATGTATGGGACTTCGATGGCGACTTCACCATCCGCACGGGCACCGAGGTGGCAGTCGAGTTGAATGCCTATGCTACAGCCATCGTCGAATCTGCCTCCAATGGCGTTCATCACGCGGTGGCCGAGGTGATCGTCGACCCCATCTTCGAGTTCAACCAGGCGGCGTACGATCTGATGCGGGCCGACGACCCGTCGCTGCCCGATATCGTCCTCGCTGACTCGTTCAAACTCGTGGTCGGGCCCGGACTCACACCGGTGCCGGTACCATCGGCGATACTGCTGCTTCTCTCAGCACTGCCCGCGGGCTGGATGGCCATCCGCCCCAGGCGTTCGTCGCGCTAGCGAGGGAAACCTTTGCTGCAGCTCGATGCGACTTCGCCGCGCATGCGGGCGAACCCGGTCTCGGCTGTCGGGGCACGCGACTGACGGACTCTTGCCGCGGCACGGCCGACAAGAGATCGGCGACGCCGGCCACTGGCCGTGGCGCGCGACGTACCGGCGGCTGCTGCCACGCGCATGTCGAAACGTGCGGACGCGCGCAACGTTGTCGAGCGCGGGGCACGTTCGCAGACGGCGCGCCCTCGCGCGCGGCTTGTAGGACATAAATGATGAGCAGTTCCGGCAACAGCGAGCGTTCGCGGGCGCGCGCCCACGATCCGCTGGCGTGGCTGGCGCCGCCGGTATTCGTCGTGATTTGGGCGACGGGCTTCATCGTCGCGCGCCTCGTTGCGCCCGACGCCGAGCCGCTGACGTTCCTGTCACTACGCTACGCGCTCGTCATCGCGGTGCTCGCGCTCGCTGCAGTTGCCCTCGGCGCCGCCTGGCCGCGGACCATCGCCGGCTGGCGCGACGGGCTCGTCGCCGGCATGCTGCTGCACGGAGCCTATGTCGGCGGTGTGTTCTGGGCCGTCGCCCACGGCCTGCCGGCAGGCATCGCCGCGCTCGTGGCCGGGCTGCAGCCGCTGATCACGGCCGTGCTGGTGATCCCGCTCCTCGGCGAACGCGTCCCGCGCCGGCGCTGGCTCGGTATCCTCGTGGGCTTTGCTGGCGCACTACTTGTGATCCTGCCGCGCCTCGGCATCGGCACGGGCGCGGTGATCCCACCGGTCCCACTCGGCGTCGCCCTGCTTGGCGTCGTCGGCATGACGCTCGGCACCATCTGGCAGAAACGCACCGCGGGCGCGGTCGACCTGCGCACCAACGCTGTGGTGCAGTATTGCGGCGCGCTCGCTGCGACCCTGCCCATTGCCCTCCTGCTCGAAGACGGGCGTATCGTCTACACGACCGCGGTCGTGGTTGGCCTCGCCTGGGCCGTGTTCGGCCTCTCGATTGGCGCGATCTCGCTGCTCCTCGTCCTCATCCGCCGCGGCGCGGTGGCCGGGGTCGCCTCGCTGCTCTTCCTGGTCCCGCCGTGCTCGGCGGTAATGGCCTACGCGCTGTTCGGGGAGACGCTGGCGCCGGTGCAGATGCTCGGCATGGCGGTGGCCGCCACCGGCGTCGCGCTGGCGAGCCGCAGCTGAAGCGCTGCCGGTCAACCGCTTCAATCAGGTCGCGAGGCCGGGATGCACGTGTCCGTCGCCGTCCCATTTGTTGCCTCTTGCCTCCGTGTCCGGCCTTTATCTCATTGCCTGCTCGCGGGACACGTTCCCTGGGTCAGGTACAAGGCATCCCTTGGACGGGGTGGAGTTGGTGGTGTGCTTGCAGTCTGCCGCTGCCGAGGAAAGCGACCACCTGGATGGCGCCGAGCGCGAGTGTTTCGATTATGATCTTTTCCTCCCGCGCGGCGCCCGCCGCCGCGAAGCCGCAGTGAAACGACATGCGTGACAGACGGGCCTCCATCGAGCAGGTCGAAGCCTACTTCCGCGCACTCGACGAACGCCGACTCGACGAGGTGCTCGCGCACTTCAACGGCGACGCAGTGTTCACCGTGCAGTCGGCCTTCATCACCTGCGAGGGTCGCGAGACCGGAATCCGCCGCACGTTCGAGGACTATCTCGAAAACTGGGTGGCCGGCGTGCACACTGATTTCGAACACATCGTCGATCCGGTCGCAGACGCCATCTCCTCGCGTTTTCGCGTCGAACTCGACGGGCACGACGGGACGCACCAGACCAAGCAGAGTGTGAATCACTTCTACCTGCGCGATGGCCGCTTTCAGCGCGTGTCCGTGTGGATCAGCGGTGACAACGTGCTCGCGGCCTAGGGCATCGGAGACTCCGCTGCTGTGCAACCCGGTCCGCGCGGTCGCCTGCGGCGTGCGAGTGACAGGGACATACATCCCTGCACGACACCTGACGGGGAGGCCGGCGTGTTCGACCTGTAAACGTGGGCGGAAGTCGAGCGCGCGCGCCACGTCACCACCGGAGGTCACGGGAAACTGGTCCGTGGCTCCGCGTATGTTAGCGGTTAACTGGTTGATTTGATTGGTGGGCGATGCTGGGATCGAACCAGCGACCCCTGCCGTGTGAAGGCAGTGCTCTCCCGCTGAGCTAATCGCCCGCTCTGCGAAGGCTCGCGATTTTAGGCGCGCCGAGCGGGGCGGTCAAACAGGCGGCGGCACGGGCGTCGGTGGCGGCAATCGGCGCGGAGCAGGAGCGGACGCCGCGGCGCGGGGCCGTCGTGGGGTTTGCCGTGGCATCGCCCTATAATGCGCGGTCTTTCATCGCCCGACCCGCCCGCATGAGCATCGTCACCCGCTTTCCGCCCAGCCCGACCGGCTATCTCCACATCGGCAGCGCGCGCACCGCGCTCTACAACTGGCTCTATGCGCGCCGCCACGGTGGCACGTTCGTGCTGCGCGTGGAGGACACCGATCGCGAGCGGTCCACGCAGGAAGCGGTCGACGTCATCCTCGAGGGCATGGCGTGGCTCGGGCTCGATTACGACGAAGGGCCGTATTTCCAGACGCAGCGCTTCGACCGCTACAAGGAAGTGGTCGACGAGCTGGTTGCCGCCGGCAAAGCCTATCCCTGCTATTGCTCGCGCGAGCGCCTGGAGGCGTTGCGCGAGCAGCAGATGTCGGCGAAGGAGAAGCCGCGCTACGACGGCCATTGCCGCGACAACCCCGATGCCGACAACGGCAGCGCGCCGGTGATCCGCTTCCGCACGCCGCCCGACGGCGCGATGGTGATCGAGGATCACGTGCGCGGCGCGGTGACGTTCGACAACCGCGAGCTCGACGACCTCATCATCGCGCGCTCGGACGGTACGCCGACCTACCACCTGACGGTCGTCGTCGATGATATCGACATGGGCGTGACCCACGTCATCCGCGGCGACGATCATTTGAACAACACGCCGCGCCAGGTGCATATCCTGGAAGCGCTCGGCGCGACGCGCCCGGTCTATGCCCACATCCCGATGATCAACGGGTCCGACGGCAAGAAGCTTTCCAAGCGCCACGGCGCGGTGAGCGTGTTGCAGTACCGCGACGAGGGCATCTTGCCGCAAGCTTTGCTGAACTACCTTGCACGCCTCGGCTGGTCGCACGGTGACCAGGAGATCTTCAGCCTCGACGAGCTCACCGCGGCTTTCGACATCGACGGCATCAACAAGTCCGCCGCGGCCTTCGATGGCGACAAGCTCGCCTGGGTCAACCAGCAGTACATCCAGACGCTCCCGCTCGACGAACTCGTGCGCCACGCGGAGCCGTATTTCACCGCCATCGGCATCGATACCAGCGATCGCGCCCAGCTCGATGCCGTGGTCGATGCCCAGCGCACGCGGGCGAAGACCCTGGTCGAGATGGCCGAGAAGAGCCGGGCCTTCTTCGGCGCGCTCGACGGCCTTGACGAGGACGCCGCGCACAAGCACCTGCGCGGTACCGCGTTCGCACCGCTGAAAACGCTGCGCGAGCGTCTGCAGGCCCTCGACGACTGGAGCCTCGCCGCGCTGACAGCGACAGTCGAGAGCGTCGCCGAGTCGCACGAGATGAAGCTCGGCAAGGTGGCGCAACCGCTGCGCGTCGCGGTCACCGGATCGAGCGCTTCGCCGTCGATCGATGTCACGCTCCAGCTTGTCGGCAAGACACGCTGCCTCGAGCGGCTCGACAGCGCTCTCGAGTACATCAGCAAGCGCCTCGACGCGGCTTGACACCCGCGGCGCCGCTGACGTAATCTGCGCGCCCTCTGACGCGCCACGACAGCGCTCGAAACGGGGCTTCATAGCCTTCTCGAGCAGGGCGCGGTCAAGTCGGCGGTACATCGGCCGACAAACCCGCACAACGGGGCCATAGCTCAGCTGGGAGAGCGCTACAATGGCATTGTAGAGGTCGGGAGTTCGATCCTCCCTGGCTCCACCAACTTCCCGTCCCCTTCGTCTAGAGGCCTAGGACACCGCCCTTTCACGGCGGCAACAGGGGTTCGAATCCCCTAGGGGACGCCAGATCGAAGAAGCCGGCTGCAAGCCGGCTTTTTTGATCTGGCGTTCGCTAGTGATTTGGTTCGGACGCCGGGGTTCGACAAACTCGCGGAGCGAGTTTGGACGCCGCCGCGTGCGGCGGCGCCCCGCAGGGGCGAGCGCGCGCCATAAGCGCGCGCTTCGGTCGATGCAGGCCACGGTGTCCTGGAGCAGAAGGGTGTCTGACACTCTTGGTCAAAAGTGTCAGACACCGTCAACCTCGGTCCGCGTACCAATCCGCTCAGGATCGCTGTCGCGGCACGAACCGAGCGGCCGTACCGCCGCAGCGCGTCCTCAGCCGCCCGAAGCCTCCGCCATTTCGCCCGGCGCGTCGTCGCCCGAGAGTTCGATGCCTTCGTAGCCCTTGTGCGCGACGTCGGTGACGGTCTGCACGTACTTCGGTGCGCCGCCGTTGTAGACCATGTAGCGAATCTTGCCTTCTTCGTGGCCGGCGACGTTGGAGTTGTAGCCGGTGAACCAGGACTTGGCCTTGCGCATCAGCATCGTCGAGTACATCTTGACGACGTGCGCGGTCCAGCGCTCTTCGGCTTCGGCCGTCGCGTCGGCGCGTGTGTAACCGTGATCCCACATGTACTGCAGGAACTCGGTCGTCCAGTTGACGCCGGTCTCGATGCCGCGCGGGAAGTTGGTCGAGGCCGAGCCGCTCTGCGGACCGGACGGCATGACCAGGTTCGGGAAACCGTGCACGAACATGCCGAGGTAGGTGACGGGACCGTCGGCCCACTTGTCGCGCAGCTTCTCGCCGCCGACGCCCTGGATGTCGATGCGATCGAAGGCGCCGGTGATGGCGTCGAAGCCGGTCGCGTAGACGATGACGTCGAACTCGTAGTCGCGCTCGCTGGTGCGGATGCCGGTTTCGGTGATGCGCTCGATGGGCGTTTCCTTGATGTCGACGAGGTGGACGTTGTCGCGGTTGTAGGCCTCGAAGTAGTGCGTCTCGAGCGGCACGCGCTGCACGCCGAAGCCGTGGTCGCGCGGGATCAGTTTCTCGGCGACGGCCGGATCCTTGACGCGCTGGCGGATGCGGTCGGCGATGTACTCGGAGAACTCCGCATTGGCTTCCTCGTCGGTGAAGATCTCGGCGAAGTTCTGCAGCCAGATGCCGAAGCCGGGTTCGTCGTAGAGGCGGTCCCAGAGTTTCACGCGTTCCTCGCGCGAGACCTGCCAGAAGCCGCGGCGGTCGGGTTCGTGCTCGAAGCCGCCCGGGGTGCGCGCGCAGGTTTCGAAGATCTCGTCGTAGCGCTTGCGGATGTCGGCCATCTCCTCGTCGGAGATCTCGGAGTTGTTGAGCGGTGCGCTCCAGTTGGGACGGCGCTGGAAGACGGTCAGCTCGCCGACCTTGTCGGCGATATCGCCGATGACCTGGATGCCGGTCGCGCCGGTGCCGATCACGGCGACCTTCTTGCCGGTGAGGTCGACCGGCTCTTGCGGCCAGTAGAAAGTGTGCCAGGACTGGCCCTTGAAATCCTCGACGCCCTCGACGCGCGGCATCGTCGGCGCGGAGAGCAGGCCGAGCGCCATGATCACGAAGCGGCAGCTCAGCGTGCGGCCGTCGGCGACCTGCAGGCGCCAGCTATTGCTCGCTTCGTCGTAGTGCGCCGCGTCGACCTTGCAGTTGAACTGCATGTACTTCTTCAGATCGAACTTGTCGGCGACGAAGTTCAGGTAGCGCAGGTTCTCGGGCTGGCTCGAGAAACGTTCTTTCCAATGCCACTCGTCGAGCACTTCGCGCGAGAATGAGTAGCCGTAGGTGTAGCTCTCGGAATCGAAACGCGCGCCCGGGTAGCGGTTCCAGTACCAGGTGCCGCCGACCCCGCCGGCGGAGTCGAGCACGGTGGCTTTCACGCCGAGGTCGGTG
>JAPOKK010000327.1 GCA_029977665.1 Pseudomonadota bacterium
AGTACGCCGACGACTGGGCGCGCCGCTTTCGCCTCTCGGTCAGCCGCTTGATGATGCCGTTGTCCTTCGCCTCGATCCTCGGCGGCGCGTGCACGCTGATCGGCACCAGCACCAACCTCATCATCAACGGCTGGCTGATCGAGAACACCGATCACCCGGGCCTCGGCATGTTCGAAATCACCCCGGTGATGCTGCCGATCGCAATCATCGGCCTGGTCTTCGTCGTCTACCTCAGCACCCGTCTACTACCGCTGCGCAAGCCGGTCTTCGAGCACCTCGAGAACGCCCGCGAGTACGTCGT
Source organism: Pseudomonadota bacterium (assembly GCA_029977665.1). GTDB lineage: Bacteria > Pseudomonadota > Gammaproteobacteria > JACKNG01. The sequence continues at coordinate 302 of JAPOKK010000327.1, forward strand.
CGAGATGGAAGTCGAAGCGAACAGCGAAATGGTCGGCAAGACCATCGACCAGGCCGGGCTGCGCGGCCTGCCCGGCCTGTTCCTGATCGAAATCGACCGCAACGGCGACGTCCTGCCGGCGGTCTCCGGTAACGTGCGGCTCGCCGCCGGCGACCACCTGGTGTTCGCCGGCATCGTCGACTCGGTGGTCGACCTGCAGCGCTTCGGCGGCCTGCGCCCCGCCACCGACCAGGTCTTCAAGCTCGACGCCACCCGTGCCAACCGCCGCCTGATCGAGGCAGTCGTCAGCAACACCTGCCCGCTAATCGGCAAGAGCGTGCGCGAAGGGCAGTTCCGCACCCTCTACAACGCCGCCATCATCGCCGTCGCGCGCAACGGTGAACGCGTGCGCGGCAAGGTCGGTGACATCGTGCTCGACCCCGGCGACGTGCTGTTGCTCGAAGCGCGCCCGAGCTTCCTCGAGCAGCAGCGCAACAGCCGTGACTTCTACCTGGTCAGTCAGATCGACGGCGCCGATCCCGTCGACCGGCGCCGCGCGCCGATCGCGCTGAGCATCCTCGCCGGCCTCGTCGTGGTCGTCACGAGCGGCATGCTGAGCATGATCCAGGCCAGCATGATGGCCGCTTTCGGCATGCTCGCCACGCGCTGCTGCCGGCCGCTCGCCGCCCGCCGCGCCATCGACTGGGAAGTCCTGCTGGTCATCGCCGGCGCGCTGGCCCTCGGCAAGGCGATGCAGACCAGCGGTCTCGCCGCGCTGCTCGGCGCCTGGTTGCTCGACGGCTTCGGCCATTCGCCGACGACGGTGCTGGCCGCGATATTCGTGCTCGCCTCGCTGCTCGCCGGCCTGGTCACGGCCAAGGCCGGGGCGGTGCTGATGTTGCCGATCGCGCTGGCCGCCTCGCGCCAGCTCGGTGTCGACGTCATGCCGCTCGCGCTCGCCGTGATGCTGGCCTCGTCGATGTCGGTCGCGACGCCCATCGGCTACCCGACCAACCTGATGATCTACGGCCCGGGCGGCTACCGCTTCGGTGATTACCTGCGTCTCGGCGGACCGCTGACGGTGCTGATCGGTGTGCTCGGCGTCGTGCTCATCCCGCTGTTCTGGCCATTCGCGCCCTGAACCCGGGGGCCTGCGCTCACTCGGCGGCGAAGAAGGCCTCGACGTCAGCGACGTCGTCGGTCACCGGCATCGGGGGCAGCGAATCGAGAAACGCCCGGCCGTAGCCGCGCGTGCGCAGGCGCTTGTCACCGATCATCAGCACGCCGCGGTCGGTGACGTCGCGGATCAACCGCCCCGCGCCCTGCTTGAGGGCGGTGATCGCGTCGGGCAACTGCAAGGTCTCGAACGGGTCCTCGCCCTGCTCGCGCGCCGCGCGCGCACGGGCGCGGGTAACGGGGTCGTCGGGCACGCCGAACGGCAGCTTGTCGATGATCACGCACGAGAGCTGCTCGCCGCGCACGTCGACGCCCTCCCAGAACGTCGCCGTACCGAGCAGCACCGCTCGTGGCGTACGTGCGAAGCGCTCGAGCAGCACGCTGCGCGGCGCACTACCCTGGACGAGCAGCGGATAATCGGTGCAGGCCGCGAGCCGCGCGGCGATGGCGTCGAGCGCGCGGTAGCTCGTGAACAGGAAGAACGCGCGCCCGTCGCTTGCCGCGAGCACCGGCAGCGCGGCGTCGAGCAACTCCTGCTCGAAGCGTTCCTCGCGTGGCTCGGCGTTGATCGGCGGCAGGAACAACAGGGACTGGCGTGGGTAGTCGAACGGGCTCGACCACAGCGCCTCGCGTGCACCGTCGAGACCGAGCGCCCGCGTGAAGTGTTCGAAATGCCCGGCCACGGCGAGCGTGGCCGAGGTCATGATCCAGGCGGCCTCGGAGGCCGCGACGCGCGCGGCGAACGGTTCGGCGACGCTGATCGGCGTCTCGTGCAGCACGAAGTTGCGCGCGCTGGTATCGAGCCAGCGCACGTGGGTGGTCGCATCGCCCGCCTCGAACAGTGGCCACTTGTCCTTGAGCGCGAACGCGCGGTCGCGGCAATGGGCGAGATCGGTGCTGCGCTCGGCGGCGAGTTCGAGACCTTCGAGCAAGGCCTCGAAGGCCTGCGTGGCGTCGCCGACAAGGGCATCGACGTCGGCGCGCCGGCGCACGCCGGCCCACTCGGGCCGCCGGCCGAGCTGCTGCAGGCGCTCGCGCAGGCGCCCCTGGCTGTCGTCGAAGCGTGCGAGCGCACGGCCGAGCGCCGGCATGTCGGACGCATCGGTCGCGATGACGCCGCGAATGTCGTGGCACAGCGCGCCGATCTGCGCCCCGGACAGGGCGCGGCCGAAGAACAGCGAGGCGATGCCGGGGATCTTGTGCGCTTCGTCGACCACGATCGCCTCGGCGCTCGGCAGCAGCTCGGCGAAGCCGGTCTCGCGCAGCGCGAGGTCGGCGAACAGCAGGTGATGATTGACGACGACGATGTCGGCCGCCACCGCCGCGCGTCGCGCGGCGACCACGAAGCAGCGCTCGTAGCTCGGGCACTCGGCGCCGAGACAATTCTCGGTCGTCGAGGTGACCCGCGCGCGCAGGCCGGGATCGTCGGCGAGCTCCGGGACCTCCTCGAGATCGCCGGTGCGTGAATGCTCGCCCCAGCGCAGCAGGTGGGCGAGCAGCGGCTGCCGCGCGCTGTCGGTCGCGGGACTGTCGAGGGCGCGCTCGGCGCGGTGCAGACAGAGGTAGTTCTGGCGTCCCTTGAGCAGCGCGACGTCGCGACCGCCGCCGAGCGCCGCGCGCACCAGCGGCAGGTCGCGATGAAAGAGCTGGTCCTGCAGGGTGCGCGTGGCCGTCGAGATGATGGTCTTCAAACCGCTCGCGAAGGCCGGCACGAGGTAGGCCAGCGTCTTGCCCGTACCGGTGCCGGCCTCGCAGACGAGGATGCCGCGCTCGCGCATCGCCCCGGCCACGGCAACGGCCATCTCGCGCTGCTCATCGCGCGCGCGGAAGCCGTCGAGCCGCGCGGCGACGGGGCCGTCGTCGGCCAGCAGCGCGGCGATGTTGGCGCCGTCCGCGGACTCCGCTGCAGTCGCTGCGCGGTTCACCCGCGCGCCAGGCGGCCTTCCTCGCGTGTCCACACGAGCCGGCCGATGTTGCGGAAGCGCGCCACGGAGATCGTGCCGCGCTTGTTCGGGGTCGCCTCGGCGAGACTCTCCTCGATGGCCGCGCGATCGGCCTCGACCATCTCGACGGCGTCGTAGTTCTCGTCCATCAACACCAGCAGCACCGCGTCCCACGGCCGGTCCACGCGCAACTGCCCGAGGCGGTGCGGGCGGCGCGAGGTATCGTCGAACAACATGCGCGCCTTGATCTGCAGCCGCTCGGGACCGTGCGCGCCGCGGCGCACGGCATCCCAGCCCTCGGCGCCTTCCTCGGCCGGCTCGAGTTCGAGCAGCGTGATCGCATCGGACACGGCGATCTCGCCGCTGATGGCCAGGGTCTTGCCGGTCGCGCGGCGGTACTCGGCAGCGAGCTTGCGCGCCTCGGCCATCAGTTTGTCGACGCGGTAGACACCCATCGCGCTGCAACGTGCTCCCTGATTGCTGCGGGTCGCCCGGACCCGGGTTACGAGATTATCCATGACGCCGGCGGTCCGGCGAGCGAAGCCGGCTTCGCGACGCGGTATGGCCGAACGCGGCCGACGGCCCGCGCAGTGCGCCTCGACGCGCGCCGTCGCGCTGGTCCACGCGGCTCAATACGAATGTAGAATTATTAGAAGGTATTTTAGCTA
>JAPOKK010000259.1 GCA_029977665.1 Pseudomonadota bacterium
CACGGGCTGCGGTCGCGAAAGCGCAGGTGGCAGGTGGCACAGACGTGCGCGACGCGTTCCATCTGCGGCGAGAGTTCGGAGTAGCGGCGCGCCGCAGCGAGCGCGTCGAGTTCCGCGGCCGTGGCGGCGAGTTCCTGGGCGAGGCCCGCGAACGACGCACGGGCGGTCTCGTCCACGCTCCCAGGCAAGCCCTCGCTGCCGACTTCGCGCGCCAGCGTGGCCGCCGCGGAAGCGAGTTCGCGCGCGCGCTCGAGGCGTTCCTTGTCGATTTCGAGTTCGGTCTGGTTGCGTTCGTAGAGGAGCGCATTCATGCGTTGCATGAGGCTGCGCAGACGCTCGCTGTAATGCAGCGGCGTAGCCGCTTGCGCACCGGGGTCGGGCGGCGCCGCGCGGCAGGCGCCGAGGGCTGCACAGGTGACCAGCACGAGCAGCGTGACGCCGGTGGAGGGGCGGAGTAGATAGTGCATCACGGTCACGCTAGCGGACGCCGACGGCCACCGGTATGACCTCGATCAAACCACGCGGGCGCGCGCCGCGGCTGTGCCGCCTCGTTGCCGGCGTCCCGTTCCACCGTGGTTCAGCTGCCGAACACCTCGGTGACATGCTCGGTGTCGAGGTACTCGCGCACCGCGCAGATCTTGCCCTCGCGTACGATCATCATGAAATGGTAGATGTTCCGGTAAGTCTTGCCGTTGCTGATCTCGGCGTACGACTCGGCCTCGACGGAGACCCGGTCGTCCTCGGCGGTGAGCAACTTCGGCGTGACGCGTATGCCGTGCGGAGCGGATCCCGTGACCTGGCCGAGCAGAGCGGCGAACTCGCTCTTGCTGTAAGTACCGGACAGGTCGGTACTGCCGGCGACCCACCAGGTGGCGTCGTCGCTCAGCATGGCGACCGCGTCGTCGTAGCGCCCGGCCGAAAAAGTCTCCCAGAAGCGCGTGACGAGCGCCTTGTTCTCCGCGGTGCCCATGGTATCTCCCCGATGATTCGCGAGGTGACAAGCCTAATGCAAGCGCGGGCACGCCGTCATCGCCGGCGTGCTTGCCTCGGCCTCCTGCAGCGTGGAGCATGGCCCCTGCCGCGCGCGCTGCGCGCCATACGAGAGGATCACGATGCGACCGATTGACTATTTCGACCGTGGGGCGCGGCGTGCGCCGGACCGTCCGTTCCTGGTTGGCGAGGACATCAGCTACGACTTCGCCGCTGCCGATGCCCTCATCGGCCGCGTCGCCCAGGGCCTGTACGCCGCCGGCTTCGAGCCGGGAGATTCCATCGCCGTCTACTCGCCCAACCATGCGACCGCCGTGATCTGCGTGTTCGCGGCGATGCGCGCCGGCGGTGCCTGGGTGCCGGTCAACGTGCGCAACTCGGCGGCCGGCAATGCCGAGTACATGGCGTACGTACGCACGCGTTGGCTGTTCTTTCATGCTGATGTCGCGGCCGAAGCGGCCGAGGTGATGAGCGCGCTACCGGAACTCAAGGGGGCGGTGTGTTTTGGCGGGGCGGTGGCCGGGGTGCCGGCGCTGGAGGAATTCTGCGCGGCCGGAGCCGCGGCCGCGCTGCCCGACTGGTCCGACCCGTTCGGTGCACCGGAGGTCGTTTTCTCGCGCTGGCCGACCGGCGGCACGACGGGGCCGTCAAAAGGCGTGGAGATGACCAACGCCAACATCGTGGCGATGTTCGAACTCGGCCTCACGCACTACGTCGCCGGCAACGAAGACGACATCGTGCATCTCGCGGTCGCCCCGATCACGCACGCTGCGGGCGTCATCATCGGTATTTTCGCCAGCGTCGGCGGGACCACGGTGGTGCACCAGGGATTCGACGCCGGTGCGGTGCTCGAAGCGATCGAGCGACAGCGCGTGACACACATCTTCCTGCCGCCGACGGCCTACTACGCGCTGCTCGACCATCCGCGTGCCGGCGAGTACGACACTTCCAGCCTGCGCCAGATCCTCATCGCGGCGGCACCGGTCTCGCCGGACAAGTTCCGCCGCGGCGTCGAAGTCTTCGGCCCCGTCATCTGCCAGTGCTACGGGCAGGCCGAGGCGCCGATGCTGATTTCCATGCTTGCGCCCGAGGTCGTCGCGCGGGCCGCGGCTGGCGAACATGCCGAACGCTTGCAGAGCTGCGGCAAGGTCACCTCGTGCACGCAGGTCGCGATCCTCGACGACGATGGCCACGCCCTCCCGCGCGGCGAGCGCGGCGAAATCTGCTGTCGCGGCCCGCTGGTCACGCGCGGGTACTTCGAGCGCCCGGAGGCGACCGCCGAGGCGCGCAAGTTCGGCTGGCACCATACCGGGGACATTGGCTACCTCGACGATGACGACTATCTCTACATCGTCGATCGCAAGAAGGACATGATCATCACCGGCGGCTTCAACGTGTTCGCGACCGAGGTCGAGGCGCCGATCCTGGCCCTGCCCGGCGTCCTGGAATGCGCCGTGATCGGCGTGCCCGACGAGCGCTGGGGCGAGTCGATCAAGGCCGTGGTCGTGCTCAATCCGGGCAGCGCGCTCGACGCCGCGGCGATCATCGCCGCGATCAAGCCCAAGCTCGGCGGCGTCAAGACGCCGAAGTCGGTCGAAATCTGGGACGCCATTCCGAAGACGCCGGTGGGCAAGATCGACAAAAAGGCCATCCGCAGGCGCTTCTGGGGCGAGCGCGAGCGCGCCGTGAACTAGCGCGTAGCGCGACCGCCCCAGCCCTCGGGCCATCTGGCCAAAACTTGAGCAAAAGTGTCAGACACTTTTGCTGACGGTCGCTGGATTGCGGGTGGTCGAGCGTTGAGCAAAGTGTCAGACCGCATTGCCGTTTTTTTCTCTGGCGGGCGGTAAACCTTGGCTTCGCGCGGCCGCTAACTGCGTCATCGACCATCTACAGAGCGGCCATGACGTACTCGAGCCAGCGCGAGCAGCAGGATTTCTTCGCCCGAACGGCCACCGTAGTGGGGCACCTGGAGGGCGTACGCCAGATCGCTAACGGCATATCGCTCGCCGCGGCGAATGCCAAGGCAGTCGCCGCGCGTGCCGGTAACCAGGCCGCCGGTTTCGTGCCGATCACCAACTTCATCGACGAAATGGGCGGCGAGACCCGTCACCTGGTCGGGCGGGTGAACCGGGACGCGCAGCGCATGGTGCGCGAAGTGCTCGCCGAGAAGCGCCTTGGTGACAGTCTCGAGCGCATGCGGCGCGGCATCGAGCGGCTCGACGAGCGTTCGCCTTATCTCGACGAGATCGCGCGCCAGCTCACCGCCGAGCATGCCGCCGCGCGCGAAAGCACGACACGCCATCTCACCAACCTGTGCGAATTGCTGCAGACGATTAGCGACCATGCCCGCGCCGCGCGCATGATGTCGACGCGTTCGCGCGTCGAAGCGACGATCGCCGGCGATTACCAGGAAAGCCTCGAGAGCGTCGCCGATACGGTCGATCACGCCGCGCAGCACATCCGCGACGTGGTCATGAAATGCCAGTCCCTGTTACGCGAAATCAACTGAGGCGCGCGCCCCCGCGGGCGCCGGGAGTCATCCATGCTACGCACTGAAATCTTCAGCGGTCGTCACCACTGGCACGTCTTCGGCCGCGATCCGGACAAGCTCAGTCAGATCATCGATACCAACCAGTACCTGGTGCGCGACCAGGGTGTGAGCTTTCTGCTCGATCCGGGTGGCATCGAGACGTTCTCGGCGATGCTGCCGGCGGTCGCGAGCTGTTGTGACATCAGCGAGATCAAGTACCTGTTCGCTTCGCACCAGGATCCTGACATCATCTCCTCGCTCGGCCTATGGGACAAGGCGGTGCCGCACGCCAAGCTCTATGCGCCATGGCTGTGGGAAGGCTTCCTCAAGCATTTCGGCTGCCACAACATCGAGTACGTCGGCATCCCCGACGAGGGTATGACGCTCGACCTGCCGTCGGTGAAGCTGCAATTCGTGCCGGCGCACTACCTGCACTCCTCGGGCAACTTCCACGTCTACGATCCCGTCGCCCGTATTCTCATGAGCGGCGATATCGGTGCGGCGCTGGAGCCGACCGGGGCGCCGATGTTCGTCGATGACTTCAGCGCGCATGTGCCCAAGATGGAGCTGTTCCATCGGCGCTGGATGCCGTCGAACCGCGCCAAGAACGACTGGATCGCGCGCGTGCGTCAACTCGACATCGACATCATGGCGCCGCAGCACGGGCGCCTGTTCCGTGGCGATGACGTCAAGCGATTCCTCGACTGGTTCGAGGCGCTCGAAGTCGGCTTGACTGCGCAGCACACGGCCGCGGCGGCGCCCGCGGCCGCTGCCTGAGCGGGCGCGACCCGCGGCCGGCTAGCCGGCCTGCGTTACACGCGTTCGCGAAGGTGGCTCGTGAGGCGCTCCAGCGCCGGCGAGATGTCGTCGCTGGCGAGGCGCACGTGGATGATCGACAGCCGTTCGCGTTCGGCGATGGCGTGCGTCAGCGCTTCTTCGAAATCGGTCTCGGTCGCCACCTCGTAGCCGCGCCCGCTGCCGATGATGCGCGGCACCTCGGCAAAGGACCATGGCTGTACGTCGTTGAAGCGGCCGTCGAGCATGGGCCGCTCGGTACCGTAGCCGGCGTTGTCGAGCACCACGATGATGGGGGCGAGACCGTAGCGGGCGGCCGTGGAGACCTCCATGCCGGTCATCTGAAAAGCACCGTCGCCGACCAGCACCAGTGGCCGCCACTGCGGCTCGGCGAACGCGATGCCGAGCGCCGCCGGTACGGCGAAACCGAGCGAGGCGTAATAGGCGCAGGCGATGAACTCGCTGCGCGAATGAATGGTCAGGTCGATGGCGCCGAACAAGGCGTCGCCCGGATCGGCGACGACGGCGATGTCCTCCGTCAGGCAGGTGTCGAGACACTCGAACACCCGCGCAACGCTGATTGGCGTGTCCGGCAGCGCGCTGAAGCGTGTCGGCGCGGCATGGCAGCTCGGCGGCAGCGGTTCGCGCGAGCGCAGCTCGGCCCGGCACAAGGCGGCGAGAAAAGTAGCGAGGTCGATGCCCGGATAATGATGGCGGCGGATGGCAAGGGCATCGGAAGACGCCGCGATCATGCGCGCCGGGTCGAGGTTGGCGGTGAAGATGCCGGTGTCGAGATCGGTCATCATCGCGCCGAGGTTGAGCACGAGGTCGCTCGTCTCGACGGCGCTGCGGGCGAGTTCGTTCGACAGGCTGCCGGCGTACACGCCGACGAAACCGGGCAGCTCTTCGTTGACGACCGATTTGCCCATGATGGTCGTAGCGAAGCGAATGCCGGACTTGCCGATGAAGCGAATGAGCTCGTCCTGCAGACCGAAGCGATGGATTTCGACGCCGGCGAGAACGATCGGACGTGCGGCGGCGTTCAGCATCGCGACCGCTTCCTCGACCGCCTCGGTGAGCGTTGCCGCGTCAATTACCGCGGGTGCGTGCGCGCCCGGCGCCGGCACCGTCTCGGTTACCGGCAGGGGCGGGCAAAACCGCGGCGGGTCCAGGGAAAACCGGGGCCGGGCGCGCGCGGCGGCGGCGGGCACGCGCGC
>JAPOKK010000023.1 GCA_029977665.1 Pseudomonadota bacterium
CCTGCAGACGATGTGCGAGGGTGGTGGGCAGGCGAACGTCACGATCATCGAGCGCCTCTGAGAAATCACGCCAGGGGCGGCTGCGCGGGACGATAGCGGCGTTGCGGGGATCTCTGCGGTGCTCACCTACTGATGTAGGCTGCGCTCCTCGATTTCCCCGCGCCTTGCTCTCGCCCCTGCTCGCTCGCCCCTGGCGCGATTTCCCCTTCGTTCCAGGCGCCTCTGAGTGCCGGGGCCGCCGGGCCGGGGGTGCCGGGGCGGCTGCGCTGGCCGATGGCTGCGTTGCGGGGATCTCTGCGGTGCTCACCTACTGATGTAGGCTTCGCTTCTCGATTTCCCAGCACCTTGCCCCCGCCCATGCTCGCTCGGCCCTCTTTCCTCGGCACATTTTCCTAGTGCTGGTTTCCAGCGTCACCGACGGACAGTGACGCTGCGGGGGGCACTACGGTGCTCCACGTATCCCGCTCGCATTACTCTCCGCTACACCGTTCGGCCCTCCTGCGTTGCGGCATTCTTTCGCGACCGTATCCGCGGCGCAGCACAACCCTTTCGGCGAACTTCCTGCTTGTCGCCTTGACCCGTGGTGCGGCAAGCTGGCGACCGCGCCTTGGTCGCCTGTCGCGACCCCTGGTCGGCGCGAGGAGGATCCCGACATGGCACGACCGAACGGCATACATCATCTCGCCATCATGACGGCGGACGTGAAGACGCAGATTGCGTTCTTCTCCGACGTGCTCGGCATGCGCCTGACGGCGCTTTACTGGATGCACAACGTCGACGGTTATTTCCACGCTTTCATGGAACTCAACCCGAGCTGCTCGATCGCGTTCGTGTTCGCACCGGCGGTGGCCGAGATCCCGGTCGAGCCCGGGATTTCGCATGCCGGGAACCCGGTCGCGCCGTGTGCGGCCGGCGTTGCCCAGCACATCGCGTTCAACGTCGACACGCAGGAGGAACTGCTCGCGATGCGCGATCGCATCCGCTCGCATGGCGTGCGCGTACTCGGTCCGCTCGATCACGGTTTCTGCCAGTCGATCTATTTCGGCGGCCCCGAGAACCTCGTACTCGAGGTCTCGACCTCGCCTGCGGCGATCGATGCGGAGGCGTGGATCGATCCGGAGGTCGTGGTCTTGAACGGGATTTCTGCCGAGGAGCTCGAACGCTTCAAGAACCCGCCCGCCTACGTCAACACGAGCGGCGCCCCGGTGCCGCAGCCACCGGCTGGCAGCGGGCGACCCGAGTACACGCACATGAGCGAAGGCTTCGCCGCGGCCTTCGACCTGCCAGACGAAGTGGTGACGCGCGAACTCAGCGAGAACACGCCGCCAGTACAGGTCGCATCGGCGGGTTGAGCAGGTTGAGCGGGCTAAGGGCGTCGCGGAGCGGCGCTGCGCCGTCGCCGGCGAGCCGCACAGCCGAAGCCGACGAGCGACGCGGCCAGCAGTGGCGCGGCGGCCGGTAAGGGGACCGCCGCCGGTAACTGCGGCGGCAACCGTACCATCAGCTCACCGAGGTCGACCGAGTGCAGGGTAAGCCCGTGATCCATGATGGACACTCGCTCGCCGATCAAGACGTTCCCGCCCGAGAGGGTGCCGGAGACGCTCAGCGTACCCAGCACCATAATTGCACCCGCGCTGCTGCCGCCAGCACCGTGCGGCCCACTCGTCAACGTCAGGCCTGACGACTCACCGGTGCCCGCATTGACCAAGGCATTGTGCGGACCGATCGACGCCGGATCGACCGGCCCGTCGTTCTCACCAGGGAAAGCCAGGTAGTGCGTATCCAGTCGCAGGCTTTCCGTGGTTCGGCTTGCCGAACCGAACAGGGCGCGGTCGCCCAACACCACGGCATGAGGGCTGTTCACCCGCAGCGTCCCGGTATTCCCGGCGAAACCGCGCACGAACAAGGTACCGCCGGCAGACAAGGACAGGCTGCCGTCGTGCCAGCTTTCGGTGCCGCGCAGCAGCGCGTCGCCCGTCACGACGACCGGCGCGGCATCGCTCGTCGTGCCGAGTGCCGCATCGCCGTGAGGCCAGGCGAAGTTCGCGCTGTCGAAGATCACCGCTTGCTGGCCGAGCAGCGTGATGTCCGCGGCGCCGTGCCCGGCGAAGTCGACATAGAGATCCCCGCTGACCGCGAGGTCCAGCGCGAACGTCGCGCCGGCCGGTTCGATGATCAGCTCGCCCGGCCCGGTGAGCGTCGCTGCCGGGCTTGCGTTCGCCGCCAGTGACAAGGCCGCGGCCAGCGCCAGGCAGCCTCCCCGCCTTGTCCAGGTGCGCACCCGTGGCGCGCCGCCACGCCCGTTCGATTCGGCTTCCTGCATCGGGCTCCCTCCGTGCTCGCGCGGCGCGCGATCCCTGAGGGATTCTGGCTCTTTTCGCGCGTGCCCGCTACCTTAGGCGCGGTATCGCTATCAGGGGAGATTCACATGCTGTCACGTTCGTGCCTGGGCCTGGCGCTCACCGCGCTCACCACGGCCGCGATCGCCGCGACGACGGTCGACGACGCCACGCTGACTGCGCCGGATGCGGCGGACTGGCCGGGGTACGGCCGCGACTACTCCGAGCAGCGTATGAGCCCGCTCGACCAGATTGACGCGACCAACGTGCGCGGGCTCGGTGTCGCCTGGTATCTCGATCTGCCCGAGGACCGCTCGCTTACCGGCACGCCGCTGGTCGTCGACGGCGTGCTCTACTTCAACGGCAGCTACAACGTGGTCCGCGCGGTCGATGCGAAGAGCGGCAAGCTGTTGTGGGAGTACGATCCGAACGTAACCGAGGTCTCCGGTGACCGCCTGCGCATGATGTGGGACTGGAACCGGGGCATCGCCTACTGGAAAGGCCACGTGTACAACGCGACCATCGATGGCCGCCTCATCGCCATCGATGCCAAGACCGGCAAGGCCGTGTGGACGGTACAGACTTTCGATCCGAAAGAGGCGCTGATCGTCACCGGCGCGCCCAAGGTCTTCCGCGACAAGGTCATCATCGGCAACGGCGGCACCGAGTGGGGTCCCGCGCGTGGCTTCGTCACCGCCTACGACGCCGCCACCGGCGAGCAGGCGTGGAAGTTCTACACCGTGCCCGGTAACCCGGCCGACGGTTTCGAGAACAACGCGATGAAGATGGCGGCCAAGACCTGGACCGGCGAATGGTGGAAGCACGGCGGCGGCGGCACCGTGTGGCACGGCATCACCTACGATCCCGAGTTCAACCAGGTCTACCTCGGCACCGGCAACGGCAGTCCGTGGAACCCCAAGATTCGTTCGCCGCAGGGTGGCGACAACCTCTTCCTGTGCTCGATCGTCGCGCTCGATGCCGACACCGGCGAGTACAAGTGGCATTACCAGACCACCCCGGGCGAGGCCTGGGACTACAACTCCAACATGGACATCGTGCTGGCCGATCTCGACGTGCCGGCGCCCGACGGCGGCGCGCCGCGCACGGCCAAGGTAATCCTGCACGCGCCGAAGAACGGCTTCTTCTACATCATCAACCGGGCCAACGGTAAGCTGCTCTCGGCAGAGAAGTTCGCCAAGGTCGACTGGGCGACGCATGTCGACATGAAGACCGGCAAGCCCGTCGAACGTGCCGGCGCGCGCTACGAGGACGGCGAGGAGATCGTCTGGCCGAGCCCGTTCGGCGCGCACAACTGGCACGCCATGTCGTACAACCCCGACACCGGGTTGGCCTACTTCGCCGCCATCGAGATGCCCGGCCTGTTCACCGACAAGCACGTCGACGTACAGGCATGGGAGTCGCCCTACTTCCAGTTCGACCCGGCGATTGCCTTCGGCGCCGACTACGTGCCGGACGATGCCGGCACCGGCGCGCTGCGCGCCTGGGACCCGCTCTACCAGGAGCTCAAGTGGGAAGTGCCGCTGCCCGGCGTGTGGAACCCGGGCACGCTGACGACCGCCGGCAACCTGGTCTTCCAGGGTCGCGCCGATGGCACGTTCTGGGCCTACCGCGCCGACAACGGCGAAGTCCTGTGGCACACGGACCTGGGACTCGGCGTCTCGGCGCCGCCGATCACCTACGCCGTCGACGGCACGCAGTACATCGCGCTGCTGGTCGGCTGGGGCGGTGCCGGCGCCGCCACGCCCGGCTTCGTCGGGGCGCAGCACGGCTGGGCTTACCGCGCTCACCAGCGCCGCCTCGTCGCGTTCGCCCTCGGCGGCGACACCGCGCTGCCGAGCCAACCGCCACCGCTGCATCCGCAACCGCTGCTGGTGGAGGACTTCACCGTCGACAACGCGCTGGCCGATCGCGGCGCCGAGCTCTACACCGGCGTGTGCATGATGTGTCACGGCGCGGGCGCCGGCGCGGCGGGCTACGCACCGGACCTGCGTGCCTCGCCGGTGATGCTGTCCCTGGACGCGCTGCGCGAGGTCGTCATCGGCGGAAACCGACGCGACCAGGGCATGCCGAACTTCCCCGAGTACGGCGACGAGGAACTCGTCGCGATCCAGCACTACGTGCGCCGCCAGGCCAACACCCCGGCGCCCTGCAAAGCCTGCCAGGCAGCGCGCTGAAGGCGCACGCGCTCGATGCGATCCCGCGATCGGCAGCGGTGGCGCGGCGTTTGAACGGGCGCCTCGCCATCACGGCCGACAGCCTCAACGCGGTCGACCTGTTCCGCGGCCTGCCGACGGCCGATCGGCAGGCGATCGCCGCGCGGCTGGTCGCCGTACGTCATCCGGCCGGCAGGACCATCGTCAGCCAGGACGACGGCCACAACGACGTCTACTTCATCCTGAGCGGCGACGTGCGCGCGACTTTTCACGGCCTCGGCGGGCGCGACGTGCAGTTCCGCGACCAGCATGCCGGCGAGATGTTCGGCGAACTCGCCGCCATCGATGGACGACCGCGCTCGGCCGGCGTCACCGCGCTGAGCGAAGTGTTTCTCGCGCGGGCCAGCGCGGGCGACTTCCGCGGCATCGCCGCCGGCTACCCCGAGGTCGCGCAACGCTTGTTCACCCACCTCGCGCAGCTCGTTCGCGCGCTGTCCGACCGCGTGGTCGAATTCTCCACGCTCGGCGTCAACAACCGCATCCACGGCGAACTGCTCAGGCTGGCCCGCGAGTTCGGCGTCAGCGACAACGCCGCGCTGATCAAGCCGGCGCCGACCCACGCCGACATCGCGAGCCGCGTCAGCACCCACCGCGAAGCGGTCACGCGGGAAATCGCCGCGCTCGACCGTGCCGGCATCCTGGTCCGCGCGCGCGGGCAGCTGCACGTCGTCGACGTCGCCCGCCTCGAAGCCCTGGTCGCCGCCGTCACCCGCAACTGAAACGTGCGATCGGAGCGCGCCGGTGGCTTTTGCCACAGCGTGCGACGGCACCCGCGCCTAGCATGTCATCAGTCTCACAAGGTCGCGACAGAACGCGCCAGGAGTCATCGACATGCAACAACTTCGCGAACTCGGTCCGCTGCTCGGCGTTGCGCTGGCCAGCGCCGCACTCACACTGCTGCTCGCCGTGCAGCTGGCCAGCGCACTCGCCCCGCCGCTCGCCTGAGCACTCGCCCCGCCTCCCCTCTTCGCCGGGCGCTCCCCTCGCCCGGCCGCCTTTTTGCCTCCGCAAGCCACGCTACACGTGGCCAAGTCTTGAGCAAAAGTGTCAGACACTTTTGGCGCTGCAGCATGGCGCGGCGGCGGCGTTGGCCGGTGGGCGCGAACTAGTCAGCCCCGCCTGCCGACGACATAATCGGGCGAGGCCGCGCCGCGCGCGTGCGCCCACGAGGAGGAGGAGCCCTTTATGAAAATCGCCTGTTTTCACCTGATGCCTTACCGCGATCTGCCCGCGGATTTCGAGCAGAAACACAAGTCGGCGTGGTTTTCGCTGCCGTTCAGCGCCGTCGGCGACGCCAACAAGGCCGCGCAGTACTACAACTGGACGCTCGACGAGCTGACCTTCGCCGCCGAGAACGGCTTCGACGGCGTGTGCACCAACGAGCACCACCAGAATTCCTACGGTTTCATGGTCAACCCCAACATGATGGGCTCGGTGCTGGCGCGCGCGACGCGCGGCACCGACTGCGCCATCGTGCAGATGGGCGAGACAGCGGTGTTCCTCAATCCGCCGATCCGCGTCGCCGAGGAATACGCGATGCTCGACTGCATCTCCGAAGGGCGGCTCGTGGCCGGCTTCCCGGTCGGCCTCGGCGGTGACTTCTCCTACAGCTACGGCATGGCCCCGCTCGAGCAGCGCGCGCGCTATTACGAAGCCCACGACCTGATCAAGAAAGCGTGGACGGCGAAGGAAGGTTTCGCCTGGAACAGCAAGTACTACCAGCTGCCCATGGTCAACATCTGGCCGCAGCCGGTCCAGCAACCGCATCCGCCCATCTGGGTGCCCGGCAACGCGAGCCCGAGCACCTGGGACTTCGTGATCAAGAACGACTACTCCTACTGCTTCCTGACCTACTTCGGCGCCAAGGGTGCCAAGCACATGGTCAACGGCTTCTGGGACCGTTGCGAGGAGATGGGCCGCGACCGCAACCCCTACCGTATGGGCTTCCTGGTGCCCGTCGGCGTGTCGGAAACGGATGCGCAGGCCGAAGCCGAGTACGGTCCGGCGGCGGAGTTCTTCTACCACAAGGGCCTGCACCTGCCTGAGCAGCTGCTCGCACCGCCCGGGCACATGACCCATTCGAGCCTGACCCATCTCATCACCAAGCGTCCCTTCCCGCCGTTCGACGAGCTCAAGCGCCTGCGCTACAAGGACATGAACGAGCGCGACTTCGTCGTCTGCGGCAGCGCGAGCACCGTGCGCGAACGCCTGCTCGAGATCGTCAAGACCCTCAACGTCGGGCACCTGATGATCCTGCCGCAATTCGGCTCGCTGTCGCACGAACAGACGATGACCAACATCGAACGCATCGGCAAGGACGTCCTGCCGCACCTGCGCGGCGTGTGGGACGGTTCCGGCTGGCAGGATCACTGGTGGCCGCAGGCGTGCCAGAAACAGACCCGGGCCGCGGCCTGAGCGCGAACGAGGGGAGAGAACGACTACCATGGCAAAACCACGCAAGCGCACCGTGCCGGTCCTCGGCGGTGCCCTGGAAATGACCGTCAACGTTGCCGGCAAGGGTAAGCCCCTGCTGTTCCTGCATTCCGCCGGCGGCCTGTACTGGGACGACTTCCTCGACGAGTTGTCCGAGCACTACAAGGTCTACGCACCGCACTTTCCCGGCACCGCGCCGGGCCGTCCCAACGACATCGACAAGCTCGACAGCCTGTGGGACACGGTCATCGCCTACGAAGACCTGCTCGACGCGCTGAAGATCCGCAAGTGCCGCCTCATGGGGCATTCCTTCGGCGGGCTGCTCGCCGCCGAGCTCGCCGCGCAACGCCCCAAGGCCATCGAAAAGCTCGTGCTGATCGCACCGATCGGCCTGTGGCGCGAGGATGCGCCGTACTCCGTGTGGAACTGGTGCTCGCCAGGCCCCGAGGAAATCATGGACGTGCTGTTCTATGACAAGACCCACCCGGATGTCGTGCGGCGCATGACGCCGCCCGACAACCCGCGCAAGGCCGACCAGTGGACGATCGATTTCATCTGGACGCTCGGCTGCACCGGCAAGGTCATCTGGCCGATCCCGGACAAGGGCCTGAAGAAGCGCATCCACCGTATCAGTGCGCCGAGCCTGGTGGTGTGGGGCGAGAACGACAAGCTCATCCCACCGGCCTACGCCGAGGAGTTCGCGCGCGCCATCGCCGATGCCGAGGTCTTCATGATCCCGCAGTGCGGGCACGAGCCACCGCTCGAGCAACGCGGCCGCCTCGCCGAACGCGTCGGCACTTTCCTCGCCGCCTGACGCGGCACCCTCGACGCCGGCACGGCATGCCTCCCGGGCATGCCGTGCCGGCCCGCTGAACGGAGACCCCATGAGCATTCATACCGCCACCATCACCTGGCAGGCTGGCGCACAGGGTTTCCGCCGCGGGCGCTTCTCGCGCGTCCACCGCTGGCAGTTCGACGGCGGCCTCGAAGTGACCGCCGCGGCCGCGCCGTCGGTGATCCCGGCGCAATGGACCGATGCCGCCGCCATCGATCCCGAAGAAGCCTTCGTCGCCGCGATCGCGAGCTGCCACATGATGAGCTTCCTGCACGTTGCCAACCGCGCCGGTTTCGAAGTCACACGCTACGACGATACGGCGGTCGGCCATCTCGCCCAGCGCGACGACGGCGAGCGCTGGATCGCACGCGTCGAACTCGAGCCGCGCGTCACCTGGGGTGAAGGCGAGCCGCCGGACGCCGCCGCCGAGGCCGCGCTGCACGAGCACGCTCACACGATCTGCTTCATCGCCAACTCGGTGGCGAGCGAGATCGTCATCACGCCGCGTCGCGCCTGATCCAGTCCCACCACGACGGCCCGTGCGCGCTGCCGGCGAGCCGATATACTGTCGGCCACGCAAGGAGGGACACGACATGAGCCACCGCATGGGCTTCGGCATCTTTCTCGCCCCGTTTCACCGCGCCGGCGAGAACCCCACGCTCGCCTTCCAGCGCGACCTCGAGCTGATTCAACACCTCGACGCGCTCGGTTACGACGAAGCCTGGGTCGGCGAACACCACTCCGCCGGCAGCGAGATCATCGCCTCCCCCGAGATCTTCATCGCCGCGGCGGCCGAGCGCACGCGCCACATCCGCCTCGGCACCGGCGTCATCAGCGTCGGCTACCACAACCCACTGTGGGTGGCGCAGCGCCTCGTGCTGCTCGATCATCTGACGCGTGGACGCGTGATGTTCGGCGCCGGCCCCGGATCACTGCCGACGGATGCCGCGATGATCGGCATCGAGCAGGCGCAGACGCGCGATCTCCTCGAGCAGGGTTTCGACATCATCATGCAGCTGCTGACCAGCGAAGAGCCGGTCACGTTCCAGAACGAGCGCTGGGACCTGCGCGAAGCGCAGCTGCACCTGCGCCCGTATTCCAATCCGCTGTTCGACTGCGCGGTCGCCGCGGTCGCGTCACCGTCCGGTCCGCGCCTCGCCGGCAAGCACGGCGTCGGCCTGCTCTCGCTCGGCGCGACGCAGGCGGCTGGCTTCGATGCGCTGGCCATGCACTGGGACGTGATGGAACAGCGCGCCGCGCAGTTCGGTACCGTCGCCGATCGCGCCAAGTGGCGCCTGGTCGGCATGTTGCATTGCGCCGAGACGCGCGAGCAGGCGCGCAAGGACGTCGCCTACGGCATCGCCTCGTGGTTCCGCTACTTCCAGTCCATCGCGGGCCTGCCGCACATGAACCCGGAAGGCGATGAAGTGCACGAGATGATCGACTACGTGATGGACTCGGGCATGGGCGTGATCGGCACGCCGGATGACTGCAAGGCGCAGATCGACAAGCTGTGGTCGCAATCGAACGGCGGCTTCGGCAGCTACCTCATGCTCGCCCACGAATGGGCCAACACGCAGGCCACGCGGCGCAGCTACGAACTCATTGCGAAATACGTCATGCCGGAGTTCCAGGGCCAGGCCCAGGCCACGCGGAACGCCGTCGCCCACGCGCGCAAGCTGCGCGAGAAGCTCAAGAGCGAACAGCAGGCGGCGCTCGACGCGATGAGTGCCAAGCACGCCGCGGAGATGGCCGAAATCGAGAAGAACCGGGGCAGCGGCGGCTGAGCCGCTCGCGCACCGGCGCACGACCTTGCCACGGGAGGGAAGACGGATGGACATACTCAAGCTCGCGACCGACCTGTTCATGCAGAAAGTCGGCGGCGGCAATCTCGATGCCGCTACCGTGCAGGGCGCGCTGGCCGGCCTGCTCGGCGACGGCGGCCAGGTCGACATCGCCGGCATCGTCGACAAGCTCAAGGGCAGCGGCCTCGCGGCGCTCGCTTCCTCCTGGCTCGGCGACGGCGGCAACGCACCGATGGCGCCGGCGCAGGTGCTGGAAATCTTCGGCCAGGGCCAGGTCGCCGACTTCGCCGCGACGACCGGCATCGAGACCGAGCGCGCCGCCGGCGGGCTCGCCGCGATGCTGCCGGAACTCGTCGACAAGTGCTCTTCGGGCGGCAGCCTGCTCGATGCCGTCGGCGGTGCCGGTGGCCTGCTCGGCGCGGAGTCGAAGCTCTTCCGTTAAGCCGCCGCAACGGCAACGGCCGCGAACGGAACGTGGGACTCGCCACGTCTGGCGCGCCCGACGTTCGCCGAACACGCCCCGGCCGGCCGGCGTGACGTCACGGGGCACCGGCGACATTGCCGAGCCGGGGTTCGAAACCAATCCAGGGGCGGCCATGCACTGCCCCGCAACAGGGGAGCCTTCCATGGAATTCGGCGTTACCTTCACTTCACGCATCGGCGACTACGATCTCGTCGCGCTGGCCGAGTCGCTCGGTTTCGACCAGGCCTGGTTCTTCGATTCGCAGATGATCTACTCCGACGTCTACGCGACGATGGCGGTGGCCGCGCGCGAGACCCGGCGCATCCGTCTCGCCACGGGTGTCGCCGTGCCGACCACGCGCATGGCGCCGGTCATCGCGCACAGCATCGCGAGCGTCGCGCAGCTTGCGCCGGGGCGCGTCGAACTCGGTGTCGGCAACGGCAACACCGCGCGCCTGACGATGGGGCTCAAGCCCGTGCCGCTCGGCCGCATGAAGCGCGAGATCCGCATCATCCAGTCGCTCCTGCGCGGCGAAGAAGTGATGCACGACTGCGAGGGGGAGCAGCACCTGATCAAGCTGCTCCATCGCGACCAGGGCTTCATCAACCTGGAGCAGCCGATCCCATTGACGCTGTCGGCCTTCGGCGAAAAGACGCTGGCCTATTGCGGCGCCGAATGCGATGCCCACCTGACCTGGAACCCGACGCCGGAGAGCCTGGCGGCGAATCGACGGATTCTGGATGCCGGCGCGCGCAAGGCCGGCCGCGACCCGGCGAAGATCCCCTCGAAAGCGATCTTCCCGCTCGCACTGCTGCGCCCGGGAGAAACCGCGGCCAGCCCGCGCGTGCTGCACAGCTTGGGCCCGTTCATCACCAACCTGCTGCACGTGCTGTGTGAATGGGACGACGCGCTGCTGCCCGGTGACGATTCGATCGCACCGCTCGTGCAGCGCTACCGCGACTACGTCAACGGCTTGCCGCCCGAACGCCGCCACCTCATCCTGCATGAAGGACACCTGGTCTACACGCGCCCCGACGAGCGCGACTACCTGGTCCCGGAAATCGCGCCGATCGCCGGCATGATCGGCGACCCCGACCAGGTCATCGAGAACATCCGCGCGCTCGAGGCGGCCGGGCTCACCCACTTCGCGTTCCAGGTAACCGACGATCCCATTGGCCAGATGCGCGCGTTCGCGGAGACGGTGATCAACCGCTACTGAGCATCGCGTTCAGCGGCGCTCGCTGCGGATCACACCGGCACTGGCGAGCGCCGCGATGGCTTCGGCATCGAGACCGAGCAGGCCGCCCAGCACGGCTTCGTTGTGCTCGCCGAGCAAGGGCGCAGTGGCCTCCGCCACTTCGGGCTGAGCGGAGAACTTGAACGGAAACCCCGGCACCTGCACGCGGCCGAGGATGGGATCCTCGACCTCGCGCACCATGCCGCGCTCGACGAAGTAGGGGTGCTCGAGCGTGTCGAGCGGATTCATTACCGGCGCCGCCGGCACGCGGTGCGCGTCGAGCGCGGCGACGACCGCTTCGTCGTCGGGGAAGCCCGCCGCCCAGGCCTCGATGATGGCGATCAGCGCGTGGCGGTTACGGGCGCGCGTGCCGCCGTCGGCGAAACGCGCGTCGTGTTCGAGTTCGGGGCGACCGAGCGCTGCGCACAGGCCTTTCCACTGCAGCTGCAGCACGGCGATGACGAGATAGCCCTGCGGCCCGCGGAAGACGCCGAACGGCGCGATCAGCTCGTGGTGCTCGCCGGTGCGACGTGGCTGGAACGTATCGCCCATGACGGAGCGGCCGTGCACGTTGTACTCGTGCATGTGGTAGACGGCGTCGACCATCGACAGGTCGATGTACTGCCCCTCACCGGTGCGCAGGCGATGGAACAACGCGTAACCGATGGCCGCGAAGCCGTGCACGCCGGCGTTCGAATCACAGATGCCGATACCAACCGGGTGCGGCGGACCGTCGGCCGGACCGGTCACGTCCATCAGGCCGCTGAACGCCTGCGCAATCCAGTCGTAGCCGGTCTTGTGTGACAGCGGGCTGACGCGGCCGAAAGCGGACACCGAGGCCATCACCAGCGACGGGTTGATGGCCTTGAAGGCGTCGTAGGTGAAGCCGCGCTTTTCCATCACGCCGGGCCCGGCGTTCTCCACGACCACGTCGACCTCGGCGACGAGTCGGCGGACCAGGTCCTGCGCTTCTGCCGAATGCAGGTCCAGGCACAGGCTCTGCTTGCCGCGATTCTGCTGCACGAAGAAGCCGCTGCGCCCGTCGCGCAGTACCGGCAACAGGCGCCCGGGATCGCCGCCCGGCGCCTGCTCGATCTTGATGATCTCGGCGCCCATCTCCGCCATGAGGCGGGTGATCGAAGGTCCCGCCAGGTACTGCGTGAAATCGAGCACCCGGATACCGTCCAACATCATCATCGTCATCGTCCTCCCTACTGCGTGCACCTGGCGCACGCCGCGATGTTAACGAATCCGGCGCCTGTGACGCTGCTGCGCGCGATCTGGCATGATGCCGGCCGCACTCACGTCCACCAGGGGAGACCACGACATGACCGCGAAACGCATTCTGCTCACCGGCGCCTCGTCCGGCATCGGCGCCGCCTGCGCCGGCCTGTTCCACGCCGCCGGCGACGAGGTCACCTCACTCGACATCAAGGACGCGCCCGCCGGCGCCGCGCACCACCTGCATTGCGACATGAGCGATCCCACCTCGATCGACGCCGCGCTGGCATCAATCGAAGGCAACTTCGACGTTCTGCTCAATGTCGCCGGCGTGCCGGGCACGCTCGACCCGCTGCTCATCATGCGCGTCAACACGCTCGGCTTGAAGCATCTCACCGAATCGATGCTGGAGCGTCTCAACCCGGGCGGCGCGATCGTCAACATCGCTTCCATCGCCGGCTTCAACTGGGGGCGTCATCTGAAAGACATCAGCGAGCTGCTCGCGCTCGATGATTTCGACGCCGCGCTCGCGTGGTGCGAAGCGCGCGGCATGGACGGCAACGCGGCCTACCACTTCAGCAAGGAATGCGTGGTCGTCTATACCATGCAGCTCGCCGCGCTCGGCCCGCAGCGCGGCATTCGCGCCAACAGCGTGAGCCCCGGCCCCGTCGCCACCCCGCTGCTGCCGGCGTTCAAGGAACAGGCCGGACAGGGTCAGCTCGACTGGGTCATCGACAGCATCGGTCGCGCCGCCGAGCCGCTCGACATCGCGAACGTCGTGCAGTACCTCGCGACCGGCCCATCGGCCTACGTCAACGGCCGCGACCTGATCGTCGACGGCGGTTTCACCGCCGGCCTGACAATGGGCTGGATCGACAAGAACGAGTCTCCCCTCGTGAAGGCGCGCGCCGCACGCTCATGAGCGACGACCCTCCGCGCGCCACGCCGCCCACGCACGACGATGCGCAGCCCGCCGCCGCGCGGCCGTGGGCCGAGGCCATCGAGGGTCTGCGCCAGCGCCGCGCGCTGGCACTCGAGCAGGGCGGTGCCGAGGGCATCGCACGCCAGCACGCGCGCGGCCGGCTCAGCGTGCGCGAGCGCATCGAGGCGCTGGTCGACGACGGCAGCTTCCGCGAGCACGGCCGCATCGCGGGCGGCGCGACGCTCGACGACGATGGCGGTCTGGAGGATTTCACGCCGGCGAATTACGTGGTCGGCATCGGCCGTATTGGTGGCCGCCGCGTCGTCGTCGGCGGCGAGGACTTCACGCTCAAGGGCGGCTCGCCGAACGCGGCCGGCCTGCGCAAGAGTGTCTATGCCGAGCATCTCGCGTTGACTTATCGCATGCCGCTGGTGCGGTTGCTCGAAGGCGGTGGCGGCAGTGTCGGCAGCGGCGACGAGGATCCGAAGAAGCCGCGCACGGTCGGCGAACCAGTGTGGGCGGAGCCGCGCTTCGCGGTCATCGCCGAGGCGCTCGGCGCCGTGCCCGTGGTGTCTGCCGCGCTCGGCCCGGTAGCCGGCTTTCCCGCCGGGCGCCTGGTCGCCTCGCATTTCTCGGTCATGGCGCGCGACACCGCGCAGGTGATGATCGGCGGACCGGCACTGGTCAAGCGCGCGCTCGGGCGCGAAGTGAGCAAGGAAGCGCTCGGCGGGGCGGCCGTGCACGCGCGCTCGGGCGTGGTCGACAATCTCGCCGACGACGAGCTCGACGCGCTGGCCCAATGCCGGCGCTTTCTCTCCTACCTGCCGAGCCACGTCGACGAGCGCGCACCGCGACTGGCGACGAGCGATCCGAGCGAACGCATGGACGAGGCGCTGGCCGACATCGTGCCGCGCGACCGCCGCATTCCGTTCGACATCGTCGCCATCATCGAGCACGTCGTCGACCACGGCTCTTTCTTCCGCATCAGCCGCGATTACGGCCCGGGCCTGGTCGTCGGCCTGGCGCGCCTCGCCGGCCAGCCCGTCGGCATCACGGCCAACGACTGCCGTCACAACGCCGGCGCGATGACCGCGGCCTGCGCGCAGAAGATGCGGCGCATGATCGAGCTGTGCGAGACCTTTCACCTGCCGCTGGTCAATTTCGTCGACGAACCGGGTTTCATGATCGGCCCCGAGGCCGAAGCCGCGGCGACCATCCGTTACGGCATGGCCGCCGTGGCGGCGGCCGCGCAGGCGACGGTGCCGTGGGCCTCGATACGCGTACGCAAGTCGTTCGGTGTCGCCGCCGCTGCGCACTACGGGCCGCAGGCCTACGTGCTCGACTGGCCCTCGGCCGAGAGCGGCGCGCTGCCGCTCGAGGGCGGCGTCGCGGTCGCGTTCGGCCGCCAGATCGCGGCCGCCGAGGATCCGGAGGCCATGCGCCGCGAACTCGAGGAACGCTTCGAGCGGGCGCGTTCGCCGTTTCGTCCGGCCGAATCCTTCGCGGTGCACGATCTCATCGATCCGCGGGAGACGCGCCCGCTGCTGTGCGAGTGGATCGAGGCGAGCCAGGCGCGCCTCGATCGCTTGCTCGGGCCGACGCGATTCCCGCTACGCCCCTGAGCGCGTAGTCACGGCGCCGCCGACGCCGCCGCGCGCCTAGTCGACGTCCAGCGCGGCGCCCAGGGTCGCCCCGATGCCGTCGTGGATGACCAGGTCCGCCGCTTCGTCCTGCTCGGTCGGCTCGCGGTTGATAATTACCAGGCGCGCCCCGTTGCGCTTGGCGAGCAGCGGGAAACCGGCTGCGGGATAGACCACCAGCGAGGAGCCGAGCACGATGAACAGGTCGCAGGCCAGCGTCTCGCGCTCGGCGCGCGCCATCGCCTCGACCGGCATCGCCTGGCCGAAGGACACCGTCGCGGTCTTGACCAGGCCACCGCACGAGTCGCACACCGGCGGCTGCTCGTCGCGCTCGAAGGCGGCCACGATCGGATCGAGCTCGAAGCGCCGCGCGCAGTCCAGGCAATGAGCGTAGGTCGTGTTGCCGTGAAGCTCGATGACCTGCTCGTCAGGGATCCCCGAAGCCTGGTGCAGGCCATCGACGTTCTGCGTGATGATGGCGCTCATGCGACCCGCCGCAACCAGGCCGGCGAGCGCGCGGTGTCCACGGTTGGGCTTGGCCTGGCGGAAATCGCGGTCCATGGCGATCTTCCGCCGCCAGGCTTCGCGCCGCATCTGTTCGGAACGCACGAAGTCGTCGAACATGATCGGGCTCATCGTCGACCAGATGCCGCCGGGACTGCGGAAATCGGGAATACCGGACTCGGTACTGATGCCGGCGCCGGTGAACGCGACCATGCGCTTACTCGCCTCGAGCAGGCGCGCCAGCGCCACCGTGGCATCCTTCATATCGACGTCTCCCGCATTCGCGACACCGAACCACAAGACAGTTCTTGTTAGCATGGGCGCATGGCACGAACGAGGGTAGCTGCGCACCGCGCGGCCACGCAAGCACGGCGATGAGCGACGACGGCGACGAACACATTCCGAACGATCTGCGTCCACGGGCGAGCGACGTCGACTATGACCTCGAGGCCGCGCTCGGCGCGGTGGTGGCGCTACGCGTACAGGTGCCGGAGGACGCGTTCACCGCGAACGTGCTCGGCACCGAGCGCGCGGGACACGGTGTGGTGGTGAACGATGCCGGCCTCATCGTGACCATCGGCTACCTGGTCACCGAAGCTGACGAGATCTGGATCATCACCGCCCGCGGACAGGCCGTGCCCGGTCACCTCCTCGGCTATGACTACGAGACGGGTTTCGGCCTCGTGCAGGCCCTCGGTCGCCTCGACGGGCCGGTCATGCCGCTCGGCACGGCCGCCGGCATCCACGTCGGCGAAACCCTGGTCCTGGCCGGCCACGGCGGACACGGCGCGGCGCTGCGTGTCCGCGTGACGGCACGTCACGAGTTCGCCGGCTACTGGGAGTACGTGCTCGACGACGCGCTGTTCACCGCGCCGCCGCATCCTAACTGGGGCGGCGCGGCGCTGATCGCGCCGGACGGGCGTCTCGCCGGCATCGGATCGCTGTACGTCGACCAGCTCGTCGCCGAACTGCCCGAGGTCGACGGCAACATGATCGTACCCGTCGACCTGCTGCTGCCGATCGTCGACGAACTCTCGCGCTACGGGCGCACGCTCAAGCCGGCGCGACCCTGGCTCGGCATGTTCGTCTCCGAAGTCGACGGCCGTTTCGTCGTCGCCGGCACCTACCAGGACGCGCCGGCAGCGCGCGCCGGCGTCGCCGCCGGCGACGTCGTCACGAGTGTCAGCGGCACCTGCCCGGACACACTCGCCGACCTCTTCCGCGCCGTGTGGGCCAGCGGCCCGGCGGGCTGCCCGGTCGCGCTCGCGCTCGAACGCGACGACGAACCGCTCGCACTGGTCATCGAGTCGGTCGACCGGCGGGACTTCTGGAAAACGCCGGACCTCCACTGAGGTACCGGCGAGGCGGTGCCGGAGCGCACCGCGCAGGCTCGCAGGCCGTTACGCCGCGCTCGCGCGGCGCGTGCGGTACCAGGTTTCCTGCACCACGAAGGCATCGGTGCTGGCACGGTGACGTGGTGCGGCAAGCTCGGCGGCAACCGCCTCGCGGGTGCCCTGCCACAAGGCCATCTGGTCCTCGTTCAACACCGCCTCCAGCGGACTCAATGCGAAGGCCTGAGGCACACCGGCGACGAAATACAGGCGGCGCAGCCAGCGATCGTCGACCACCCAGCCGTCACTGTACACCGTCGCACCGGCGAGCAGCCGATTGAGCGTCCGCGCGACCTCGGCAACCGGCCGTCCGTGCGCGTACAGCTGCGCCCGGCTGATGCCGTGCAAGGCCTCCGCCTCCGCGCTCCAGTGGGTCCAGTCGGCACAGGGGACGATCAGCGAACACCAGCGGCGGCCGTCGGCAAGCGCGACGCCGACCTCGATCGGATAGCTCGCCGCGCCGAAGCCCGAAGCCTCGATGTCCAGGACACCGAGACGCCGGATTCGTCGTGCGCCCGCTTTTCCCGCCGCCATGCGCTGCCTCCTGCCGACCCGCGTGGCGCCTTCCGGCGCCGCGATACATCGGTTATGTTGCCTGCGTCCACGTGGAACGATATCCACCGCGCGACGACGATGCACGCGCATCGCGTAGGTCGTGCCCGCAGCGCGCCAGCAGGAGATGCCGATGACCCGTTCCCCCGCCATTCCGCCGCCTTCCGCCAGCGAGCTGGCCGAGGCGGCGCAGCAGCTGCACCTGCATCTCGATGCGGACGAACTGGCCGGTTTCGGCGCGTTGATGCAGGGTCTGGTCGAAGATCTCAACCGCCTCGACGAATGGACCGCACCAAAGCTGCCGGTACGCTACCCGCGCGGTGAGATCGTGCGGCCGGCGGCGGCCGATAATCCCTGCAACGCATGGTCCTACCAGTGCGTGATCACCGGCGCACCGAGCGGCCCGCTGGCCGGCAGGCGCGTGGTCATCAAGGACAACATCGCCGTCGCCGGCGTACCGATGTTGAACGGCTCGGCGGTCTTCGAAGGCTGCGTACCGGACGAGGACGCGACCGTGGTCAGCCGCGTTCTCGATGCCGGCGCGACGATACTCGGCAAGGGCGTGTGCGAGAACTTCTGTTTCTCCGGCGGCAGCCATACCTCCGCCACCGGTCCGGTGCGCAACCCGCACCGCGCCGAGTTCATGTCCGGCGGCTCGTCGAGCGGCTGCGCGGCGCTGCTGGTAAGGGGCGCCTGCGACCTCGCGATAGGCTCCGACCAGGGCGGGTCGGTACGCATGCCGGCCTCTTTCTCCGGCTGCGTCGGCCACAAGCCGAGCTACGGCCTCGTGCCCTATACCGGTGCGAGCCCGATCGAGCAGTCGGTCGATCATCTCGGGCCGATGGCGATGTCGAGCGCCGATTGCGCGTTGCTGCTCGAAGTCATCGCCGGGGACGACGACGGGCGCGACCCGCGGCAGCGCGGTGACCTCACCGTCAAGCCCTACGCGAGCCTCGTCGGTGAAGGGATCCGGGGCTTGCGCATCGGCATCGTGCGCGAAGGCTTCGGCACGCCGGGCGCCGAGGCCGATGTCGACGCCCGCGTACGCGAGGCGGCGTTCAGCCTGCGCGACGCCGGCGCCACGGTCAGCGAGATATCCGTGCCGCGCCATGCCGAAGGCGCCGCGATCATGATCACGAGCATCCTCGACGGCACCCTGTCGACGTTCACCGACCTCGGTCCCAGCGGCCCCAACCCCAAGGGACATTCGCTGCTCGATGCGATCCGCTTCTACCACGACGCCCGGCGCGAACGCGCCGACGCGATGCCGGTCACGGTCAAGACCGTCCTGCTCTGCGCGCGCGTGATGCGCAACCGCTACGGACGCTACTACTCGGCCAAGGCGCAGAATCTCGTGCACGAGCTGCGCGCCGCCTACGACGCGGCGTTCGAAGACGTCGACCTGCTGGTGATGCCGACCACGCCGATGAAGGCGCACCGCATTCCGCCCGCGGATGCCGCGCCCGCGGTCATCATGGGTTCGGCGCTCGACATGGTCGGCAACACCGCGCCGTTCGACGTCACCGGCCATCCTTCGCTGAGCGTGCCGGCCGGTTTCTCCGATGGCCTGCCGATCGGCATGATGATCACCGGCCGTTACGGCGAGGACGATGTCGTGCTGCGCGCCGGTCATGCCTTCGAGCAGCTCTGAGACGCACGCCGCGGCCGTCCTCGAGCTGCCCTACCGGGCGCCGTTCGACTGGCCGTTCTTCCTCGACTTTCATCGCGCCCGGGCCATCGCCGGCGTTGAACGCGTCGACGACCGGCACTACGTGCGCGTGCTTCTCGTCGACGGTGAACCGGCCCTGTTGCGCCTCGGCCCCGGTTCCGGCGACAACCTGCGCGCCGAGATCCGCGGCGCCCCGGCAAGCGCGCTGCCGACCCTCGAGCGCCGCCTGCGCGCAGCCTTCGACCTCGATGCCGAACCGGACGTGATTGCACGACACCTCGGCCGTGATGCGCGCCTGGCGCCGCTCGTGCGCGCGCGTCCGGGGCTGCGCGTGGCCGGTTGCATCGACACCTTCGAGCAGGGTGTACGCGCGATCCTCGGCCAGCAGGTCAGCGTACGCGCGGCGATCGGGCTGTGCGCGCGCCTGTGCGAACGCTGGGGCCAGCCAGTCGCGTTTGCCGGCGAGCCATCGCTCACGCGCGCGTTCCCCTCGCCCACTGCGCTGCGCGAGGCCGACGTCGCGAGCCTCGGCATGCCGCGCGCGCGCGGCCGCGCGGTGGCGGATTTCGCCGCGGCCGTGAGCGCCGACGCCAGCTTGCTCGAGCCGGCGGCGACGCTCGAGGAGAGCCTCGCCCGGTTGCTCGCGCTGCGCGGCATCGGGGCCTGGAGCGCGCACTACATCGCCATGCGCGCGCTGCGCGAGCCGGACGCCTTTCCCGCCAGCGACGTCGGCCTGCTGCGCGCACTCGCCACTGCCGATGGCAAACGCCCGAGTGCGCGGGAAGCCGACGCCCTCGCGGCAGCCTGGCGCCCCTGGCGGGCCTATGCCGCACAGCACCTGTGGGCTGCCGATGCCGGCTGACACCTGCGGGCAGTGGCGGCGCGGCGAACTGGCGACGCCGCTCGGCCCACTGGTGCTCGTAGAGGATGCGGCGGGCCGGCTGCGCGCCGCGGAATGGCGGGACGCCGAGGCGCGCCTCGCGCGCTGGCTCGCGCGCCAGCGTCTCGAGCGCGACCCGCAGACCGTCGCCGCGAGCAAACTCGCCGCCAGCGCGGCACTCGCGGACTATTTCGCCGGCGCACTCTCGCGCCTCGACGACATCGCCGTCGCACTGCATGGCACCGCGCTGCAGCTGGCGGTCTGGTCCGCGCTACGCGGGCTCTGCGCAGGCGAAACGCGCAGCTACGGCTCGCTCGCCGCGGCACTCGGCCGGCCGCGTGCGGCCAGAGCCATCGGTGCCGCCAACGCGGCCAACCCCTGCGCGGTCGTCGTGCCCTGCCATCGCCTGGTCGGCGCGGACGGTCGGCTCACCGGCTACGCCGGCGGTCTCGCGCGCAAGCGCTGGCTGCTCGCGCACGAAGCGGTGCCGGCCGCCAGGCCGGCGTAGGCGCGCCGTCTCAGTGGCCGAGCGCGGCCAGCGGGGTCATCGCGCGCACGGTGCTGGTGAAGCTCTGCCCGGTCAACCAGACGAGGAACGTTTCTTCCGGCATCGGCCGCGCGATGTGGAAGCCCTGCGCGTAATTGCAGCCCATCGCCGAAAGATGGTTGAGGCTGCGTTCGTCCTCGACGCCCTCGGCGACGACCTCGAGGGACAGCTTGCGTCCGAGTTCGATCGCGGAGTGCACGATAGGTGCCGCGGTACCGTGGTCATCGACTGCGGCGGCGACGAAGGAGCGGTCGATCTTGAGTTCGCTCACCGGCAGCTCGTGCAGGTAGGTGAGCGAGGAATAGCCGGTTCCGAAGTCGTCCACCGACAGCGCCACGCCCATTTCGCGCAAGGCGTTCATGACGTCGATGACGCGTTCCGGGCGATCCATGAACGCGGTCTCGGTGAGTTCCAGGCAGAGCGCTTCGGGCGGAAGGTGGTTGCGCGCCAGTTCGCTGCGCACGGCGGTGACGAAGTCGTCGTCGAACAGGTCCTGCGGCGTCACGTTGACGCCCACGCGAATCTGGAAACCGGCCGCGTGCCAGTCGGCGCAGGCGGCCAGCGCGCGGGTCAGGATCCAGCGCGTGAGCACGCGCATGAAGCCGGTCGACTCGGCGAACGGTATGAAGCCCTGCGGCGGCACCAGGCCGCGCACCGGGTGACGCCAGCGGACCAGCGCCTCGGCGCCCGCGATGCGCCGTTCGGGCAGCGCGAGCAGGGGCTGGAAATGGAGTTCGAACTCGCGCCGCTCGAGCGCCATGCGCAGCTCGCCCAGCAGTGACAGCTCGGCCGCGTTGCCGGGCTCGCACTCGCTCGACCAGCGCAGCGCGCCGAGATGGCGGCGCTTGGCCTCGAACATCGCGGCATCGGCGAGCCGCAGCAACTCGCCGGGCGTATGGGCATCATCGGGCAGCACGGCGATGCCGATGCTCGCACTGACGTCGACGGTGGTGCCGTCGACGATGATCGGATGCTCCACGGCATTGATGATCTTACGCGCGACGAGTTCGACGAAGTCCTGGCCCGTACCCGGCAGCACGATGACGAACTCGTCGCCGCCCTGGCGCGCGATCAGATCGCTCGCGCGCAGCGTATCACCGAGGCGTGCGGCAACTTCGCACAGCACGCGGTCTCCGGCGTCATGGCCCAGTGTCTCGTTGACCAGCTTGAAACGGTCGAGGTCGACCATCAGCAGCGACAGCGTGCCGCCGGCGTTGCTGGCACGCGTACAGTGATCCTCGAGGGCGCGCCCGAGCATGGCGCGATTGGCGAGGCCGGTGAGGTCGTCGTGCAGAACCGGCGGCGAACCGAAGCGCGCGCGCCGCCACCACAACCAGCCCAGTCCGGCCATGGCGAGACTGGCCGCGACCACCGTCAGCGACAGGGTCACCGGTGCGAGCGCGGCCCAGGGCGTGGCCGTGGGCCGGGCCACGACCAGCAGGGTGCCTTCGCCGGGCCCCGGCAGGGCCGCCAGCGCATGCGGCTCGCCACCGATCGTCGCGGTCCATGGCGCTGCGTCGGCGCCGAAGCGCAGCGCGGCACACCCGAAGGTCGCCGCCAGGCAACGCGGCGCCGCGGCATCCGCGACGTCGAGCAGCGCCAGGCGCATGCCGTGTGCCGCGGCCAGTGCAACCGGTTCCACGTCCTCGCCGGGTGCCGTGGCAGCGAGATGCACGTAACGCTCGCGATCGCCTTCCAGCGCGTCGAACACGTGCGCGGCGCCGAGCGTGCCGTGCACACGCCACTGGGTGGCAAGGACGATCGCCTGGATCGCGAGCAGGCTCACGACCAGGCCCGCCACCAGGTGACGCTCGCGATTCGACATGTCCATTGATGCGCAGGGTTCCCGTGAACTCGCTTTCTCGATGGACTGGGTAGCGGCCAGGCCGGCAAGTGCTTGAATCCACGACGAGCCCGCGCTTCGTGGACGGCGGCGCCCGCGCCTCGACGCGGCGCGGGCGCGTCAGAAGCGCACGCGCGCGCCGACCACCGCGCCGATGCCCGGCAGCGGCGCACGGTCCTTGACGAACGAGGCGTGGCGTCGCGCCGTCTGATCGGCCAGGTTGGTCGCGCGCGCGAACAACTCGACCTCCCCGGGCTGGCCGGCGCGGTAGGTCCAGGCTGCGTCCAGGTTGACCATAGTGTAGCCGTCGGTGCGCGTCTCCAACGCTGCCGGCGACTCGACGTCGGTGACGCGGATGACCTCGAAGCCGAGCACCAGCGGGCCACGCATCCAGCGCGAACCGAGCCCGAAACGCAGCGGCGGGATGCGCGGCACCTGCTCGCCGCCCGACAGCTCGGCGTCCACGTAGTCGCTCCAGGCGTTCAAGTCCAGCCGGCCACGGGCGTCGTCGAACAGGGTCGTGCCGGCGGCGAGTTCGAAGCCCCAGAAGCGCGCGTCACGCTGACGCTGGTCGAGCAGCAGCAGGGCATCGTCCTCGTCGACGACCAGGCCGGAGCTCGCGAAGTCGGGTTCGACGCGATCGGCGATGCCGTCGCCGTTGCGATCGTTGGACGCGAGGTAGACGAAATCATCGATGTCGTTGTAGAAGACCGTCGCCTCGAAGTGATAGCGTCCGCCTTCCTTGCGCCAGCTCAGGTCGATGTTGGTCGACGTCTCCTCGCCGAGGTCGGGATCGCCGATCTCGAACGTGTTGGTCGCGAGGTGCGGACCGCCGGCAAACAACTCTTCGATACTCGGCGCGCGCTCGGAGCGCGTCACCGCCAGGCCCAGCGACCAGCCCGGCCGGTAGGCGTAACCAATGCCGCCGGAAACGCTGAACAGTTCGTGGGAACGATCACGACCGCGCGTACGATCGCGTGCATCCTGTTGCTCGTAGCGCACCCCCGCATCGAGGTGTACCTGGCCGTAGTCGGCCTTCTCGAACACGAACACGGCGATGCTGTCCTGCGCCGCCGGCGGCACGAACGCTTCCTCGCCGACGGCGGCAAACGTGCGGTCGCCGTACTGCAGGCCGACCACACCGTCCCAGGCGCCGAGCGGACGATGAACGAGTTCGACGCGCCCTTCAATCTCCTCGTTCGAGAAGGCCGTGCCCACGGCCCCGTCGCCTTCGATCTCGTCGTGCATGTAGTCGCTGTAGGCCCAGCGGGTGCGGGCGCGATCGATGCCGAGCGCACCGAGCGCGATCTCGGCTTCGACGTCGAAGCGCGTCTGTTGCAGCGCGATCCGGGTGCCGTCCTCGTCGGCTTCGAGCGCGTGGTCGTCGTCGTGGTCATCGTCGTGACCCTGATCGTCGTCATGGTCGTCCTCTTCGTGGTGATGATGACCGCCCGGCACGCCGTAATCGTTGGCCAGGTGGCTGACGTTGAAGCCGAGGAAGCCGCGCGCGCCGATCCACGAAGCGCCGACGGCGTAGTTGTCGGTCTCGGTATCGCTGTTGGCGAGCGTGCCGCGCCGCTCGTCGGGCTCCGGGCTGACCGAGGCGAAGCCCGGGATATCGATGTCACCGTTGTCGCGGCGCAAGCCGTCGGCATGCAACGCGAAGTGCTCGCCGAGCGGCAGCTCGGCCTGCCACGCGCCGAGCCAGCCGTCGGACACCGTATCGTAGTGGGCGTAGAGTTCTCCGGTCACGGTGTCCGGCCGCGTGCGCGGAATGCGCCGGTTGACCACGTTGACCAGGCCGCCGCTCGCTCCGCTGCCGTAGAGCAGCGTAGCGGGACCACGGAATATCTCGATCTGCTCGGCGAAGATGGGCTCGACGGCAACGCCGTGATCGGGACTCAGCGTCGACACGTCCATGGTACCGATGCCGCCTTCCAGCACGCGCACGCGCGCGCCGCCGAGACCGCGGATCACCGGCCGGCCGACGCTGGCCCCGAAGTCGCTGACGTTGACACCGGGCACCTGGCCGACGGTCTCACCGATCGAACGCTTGGAACGGTTCCTGAGCTGCTCGGCATCGAGCACGCTGACCGGTGCGGCAAGATGACTCTCGATGGTGCCGAGGGGATCGGCGGTGATGACGACTTCCTCCATCTGGTGGGGATGTCGATGTGGCGCAGGCTCGTCGCTCTCGGCGGCAAAGCTGCCGCCGACCGGGACGCTCAGGGCCAGCAGGACCGGGCTCAGCCGGCGGCGCGTGGTATCGGGGAACATGCGGATCTCCTCGCAGAAAACGACCACACACGCCGCGGCATCGGCGCCGCGGCGCGCCGCCCCGCACTGCGGGACGGACGAAGCAGTTGTCAGGTAGCGAGGAAGCGGGGCGGACCGCGCGCGGTGCCGCATTGCGCGGCGTGCCCGGGCGGCACCTCACACGGACGCGCGGCGGGCAGAGCGGGCGCCACGCGCGGCGGC
>JAPOKK010000228.1 GCA_029977665.1 Pseudomonadota bacterium
CAGGGTAATAGGCGGAATCCGTATAGCTCATTTGGTTGGGATTATTTATAGTTGGATTCGGTGAGAGCTTAACGCGGTTTTTCCCGCGTGCCACCCCAAGCCTGAACAAGGAGGTTCGGCAATGGGCACGAAGCATCGCAGCGATTCGCTGCTGCCTGACGATCGTTTCTGGGACAAATTCATTGCGCGTGCCCGGCGCCACGCGGCCGATGCGCCGGAGCTGGCCTGGCTGGTTCGCCGGCTGGAGCGCTACCTGAAAGCCCACCCCGATCTACCGCTCTTGCGTCATCAGGAACGACATGCATTGGCTTGGCTCACACGTGCCGGGCGCTCGTCGCGTGGTGGCGGGCGGCCGTTCCGCCAGGCTGTAATGGCGCTGCGGATCTGTTTCGAGGAAGTCCTTACGCTCGAGTGGGCGGCGGATTTCGACTGGGAGTACTGGCTGGCCTCGGCGCGCACCCTGGATCGCGCCCACCCGACGGTGGCACGCGACTACAAAGGGGTCGGGATGGTGCTGCCATCGCGGCGCGTTGGTCGTCGCATCAACACGCAGGTGATGAAGTCGGCGCGTATCAGGCACGCCAAGACCCTGCACGCGCTGGTCTCCGAGATCCGCCGGCGATCGTATTCGATCCGCACCGAGCAGGCCTATGAGCAATGGGTCTGTCGCTTCCTCCTCTTTCACGGCAACCGAGAGCCGCGCGAGCTGGGCGCAGACCACGTGGTCGACTATTTGAACCATCTCGCTGCCGAACGCGTGGTTTCCGCGAGCACGCAGAACCAGGCCCTGAATGCGCTCGCGTTCCTCTATACACAGGTGCTGGACATCGAGCTTCCCGAGTTGACGGCATTGGTGCGTGCCAAGTTGTCGAAGCGGCTGCCGGTGGTGCTCTCACCTGACCAGATGCGGCTGCTGTTCAGCCACATGAACGGGCGCCACCTTCTGATGGCGCGCTTGTTGTACGGCACGGGCATGCGCCTGATGGAATGCGTGCGACTACGCGTGAAGGACATCGATTTCGACTACCGTCAGATCGTCGTGCGCGATGGCAAGGGCGCGAAGGATCGGGTCGTGCCGTTTCCGGACGCGCTGCGCGCACCGTTGCAGGCGCATCTCGCCGAGGTTCGCGATGTGTTCGCACAGGATCGCGCGGAAGGCGTCGGCGAGGTCTACCTGCCGCACGCCCTCGCTCGGAAGTATCCGTCCGCACCGACGGAGTGGGTGTGGCAGTACGCGTTTCCGAGCGGCCGGCTGTCTGTCGATCCCCTCTCGAAGAAGACACGTCGCCATCATACCCATGAGAGCGGGCTGCAGAAGGCCGTGCGACGCGCGGCGCGCGTGGCCGATCTGCCCAAGACGGTTACCTGCCACACCTTGCGGCACTCCTTTGCCACCCACCTGCTCGAGGCCGGCCAGGACATCCGCACGGTGCAGGAACTGCTCGGCCATGCCGACGTCTCGACGACAATGATCTACACGCACGTCCTCAATCGCGGCGGCAAGGGCGTGCTGAGTCCACTGGACCGCTTGTGATCCATGCCGCAGGCGGGCGCAGTCTCACGTGGCCGGGCACGGCGCCGCGTGGGTGACGTCACCGGCGCGGCTCGGAACCATTCGGAACACGCAACCGCTGGCGCGCAGGGAACATGCGGGGTGCCGCGGCGAGTGATGCACCTGACCTCGTGGACAGCCCGCGCCGGGTCACCCTTGATGTCATCGGCCGTCCCGCCGCGGACCGTCGAGGCTGCCGATCGGCACGTCCATGCCCGGTTGTTCGTGCGGGTGCGACGATCCCCGGCGCCGCCAACGCGTCAGGCCGTCACGCGCCGCGTTCGCGGGCCACCGCGCGGTAGCCGATGTCGCGGCGGTAGAACATGCCGTCCCAGTTGATGCGCGCGACCCGGGCGTAGGCCGCGGCTTGCGCGGCGCTCACGGTCTCGCCGAGACCGACGGCACACAGCACGCGGCCGCCGTTGGTCACGCAGGCTCCGTCGGCAAGCCGCGTGCCGGCGTGGAAGACGTAGGTGTCCGGAAGGTCGTCGTCGAGACCCGAGATCGGTGCGCCCTTAGCGTAGCTGGCGGGGTATCCACCGGCTGCGAGTACCACGCCGAGCGCGGCACGCGGGTCCCATTCGAGCTCCAGGTCCTTGCCGTGCCCGTCGAGCATGGCGAGACAGGCGGCGACGAGATCGGTCTTCAGACGCATCATGATCGGCTGCGTTTCTGGATCGCCGAAGCGGCAGTTGTATTCGAGCACGCGCGGCACGCCATCGCTGCCGATCATGAGGCCCGCGTAGAGAAAGCCGCGATAGGGCCGACCGTCGGCCTGCATACCGGCAAGCGTCGGTTCGATCACCTCGCGCATGACGCGCGCGGCCATCGCCTCGTCGATCAGCGGCGCCGGCGAGTAGGCGCCCATGCCGCCGGTGTTGGGTCCCCGGTCGCCGTCGTCGCGCGCCTTGTGATCCTGCGATGAAGCGAACGGGATCGCGACGTCGCCGTGACACATGCAGATGAAGCTCGCTTCCTCGCCGTCGAGGAAGTCTTCGATGACGACCCGCGCGCCCGCCGCGCCGAACGCGCCTTCGCCGAGCATGCTGCGTGCTGCCGCGCTCGCCTCGTCGCGAGTTGCCGCGACCACCACGCCTTTGCCGGCGGCGAGGCCATCGGCTTTGACCACCATCGGTGCGTCGCGGGCGTCGATGTGTGCGAGCGCCTCGTCGAGCGCGTCGAACACGGCGTAGCCCGCGGTCGGAATGCCGTGGCGCGCGAGAAAGTCTTTGGTGTAGGACTTCGAGGCTTCGAGCACGGCCGCCGCCTGCGGCGGACCGAAGCACTTCAGGCCCGCGTCCTCGAACGCGTCGACCACGCCGGCGACCAGCGGCGCTTCGGGGCCGACGATCGTCAGGCCGACCCCTTCGTCCTTCGCGCAAGCGACGAGTGCATCGATGTCCTCGGCCGCGATGTCGACGTTACGTACGCCCGATTCGCGCGCGGTGCCCGCGTTACCGGGCGCGCACAGCACCTCGCTCGCAAGCGGTGACTGGGCGCACTTCCACGCGAGCGCGTGCTCGCGCCCGCCGCCGCCGATGATGAGAACCTTCATGTGTTGTCGTCCATTCGTTGGCTGGCGCGCGCCTCACACGCGCCGCTCGAGAGTCGGCCACACCGCTGTCGGACCACGCGGCGCTTCGACGCCGGCAGACGCGATGCGCGGTAACGCCGCGTGACCCGCTGCCTGACACGACCGCCCCATGCTGCGTTGCCAAAAGTGTCTGACACTTTTGCTCATTTTTTGCTCATTGGGTTCGATATCGGGGGGCGTGGAGCGGGCCGGTGGGGCGCGGCCGCTCTGGCCTGGCGGATGCAGGCCATGCTGCGCTGCCAAAAGTGTCTGACACTTTTGCTTGGCGCTCAGTGGCGGAAGTGGCGCTCGCCGGTGAACACCATGGCCATGTCGTGCTCGTTGGCTGCCGCGATCACTTCTTCGTCGCGCATCGAGCCGCCCGGCTGGATGACGGCACGGATGCCGGCTTCGGCGGCCTGGTCGATGGTGTCGCGGAACGGGAAGAAGGCGTCGGAGGCCATCACCGAGCCAGGCACTTCGAGGCCTTCGTCGGCGGCCTTGATGGCGGCGATGCGCGCACTGTAGACGCGGCTCATCTGGCCGGCGCCGATGCCGATGGTGCGGCGATCGCGGGCGTAGACGATGGCGTTCGATTTGACGCACGCGACGACGCGCCAGGCGAAGATCAGGTCGCGCAGTTCCTCCATGCTGGGGCTGCGCCGCGTGACCGGCTTGATCGATCCGGCCGCGGTGGTCTGCGCGGCAAAGTCGCGATCCTGCACGAGCAGGCCGCCCATGACGCGCTTGTATTCGAGCTGACGCAAGGGCTCGCTCGGCCACTGGCCGCAGGCCAGCACGCGCACGTTGGTCTTGTGCGCGAGCGCTTCGAGTGCAGCGTCTTCGATCTCCGGCGCGATGATCACTTCGACGAACTGCCGCTCGACGATGCTCGCCGCGAGCTTCGCGCCGAGCGGCCGGTTGAAGGCGATGATGCCGCCGAAGGCCGAGGTCGGGTCGGTCGCGTAGGCGAGTTCGTAGGCGGTCTCGAGATCGCGCGCCTCGGCGACGCCGCAGGGATTGGCGTGCTTGACGATGCAGCACGCCGGCTCGCGGAAGGAACGTACGCAGTCGAGCGCGGCGTCGGTGTCGGCGATGTTGTTGTAGGACAATTCCTTGCCCTGGAGCTGGCGCGCGCTCGCGATGGTGCCGGCCGGCGCATCGGCATCGACGTAGAACGCCGCCTGCTGGGGCGGGTTCTCGCCGTAGCGCAGCGGCTGCTTGAGGCGCACGCGGATGTCGAGCTGGGCCGGGAAAGGTTCGGGTTCGCCGCCGGTGCGCGCGCCGAGGAAGGTGCTGATGGCGTGATCGTAGTGCGCGGTGTGCGCGAACGCCTTGGTCGCGAGGCGGTAGCGCGTCGCCGCGCTGACCATCGTCGAGCGATCGATCTCTTCGAGCACCAGGTCGTAGTCGTCGGGGTCGCACACCACGGCGACGTGCGAGTGGTTCTTGGCCGCTGCGCGCAGCAGCGCCGGGCCGCCGATGTCGATGTTCTCGATTGCTTCGTCCAAGGTGCAGTCGCGCCGCGCGATGGTCTGTTCGAACGGGTACAGGTTGACCACCACGACGTCGATCGGCTCGATGCCGTGCGCGTTCATCACCGCGTCGTCGATGCCGCGCCGGGCAAGGATGCCGCCATGCACCTTGGGGTGCAGGGTCTTCACGCGCCCTTCCATCATCTCGGCAAAGCCGGTGTGCTCGGAGACGTCGCGCACGTCGACACCAGCCTCGCGCAGCGCGCGTGCCGAGCCGCCGGTGGAGAGAATGCCGTAACCCGCACGCACCAGGCCCTGCGCGAGGTCGCCCAGGCCGCGCTTGTCGGAAACGCTGATCAGTGCCCAGGCGCGAACCGGGGTCTCGGATGGGGTCGTGCTCATGATGCCTTGCCGTTGAGTCCGTACTTGTTCAGGCGCGTGCGCAGCGTCGCGCGGTTCATGCCGAGCAGCTCGGCGGCGCGCGAGATGTTGCCGCGGGTCTGGCGCATGACGATCTCGAACAGCGGGCGCTCGACCTGCGCGATGACGAGTTCGTGCAGGTCGGCAGGCTGCTGGCCGTTGAGGTCCTCGAAGTAGCGCTCGAGCGCGTCGGCGACGAGCTCGCACAGCGGCGGCGTCGACTTCTTGCCCGGCTCGCTCACGCTGCGAGCTCCCACGGCGCGGCGGCGAGCGCATCGACGAAGTCGAGTTGAGCCTGCGTGCTCTCGAGCGCGTTGAAGGCGCGCCGCGTCTCGCGCGACAGCCCGAGATCCTCGAAGTACCATCCGACGTGCTTGCGCGCGATGCGCACGCCGTGTGCGCCGTACAGCGCGTGAATGCCGCACAGGTGCTCGCGCAGCACGCTGAGCCGCGCGGCGGCGGCGGGGCGCGAGTAGTGGCGCCCGGCGAGGCCGGCGGCCAGCTCGGCGAACAGCCAGGGCCGGCCGCGCGCGGCACGCCCGATCATCAGGCCGTCACAGGCGGTGTGCGCGAGCACGTGGCGCGCCTCGGCGACGCTCGTGATGTCGCCATTGGCGATGACCGGGATGCGTACCGCGGCTTTCATCGCGGCGATGGTGTCGTACTCGGCGTGGCCCTTGAACGCGCACTCGCGCGTGCGGCCGTGCACGGTGAGCGCCGCGATGCCGGCATCCTCGGCGATGCGCGCGATGCGCACGCCGTTGCGCGCCGCGCGGCGCCAGCCGGTGCGCGTCTTCAGCGTGACCGGCACGTCGACGGCGGCGACGACCTCATGCAGGATCGCGGCGACCAGGTTCTCGTCGCGCAGCAGCGCGGAGCCCGCCTGCTTGTCGAGCACCTTCTTCGCCGGACAGCCCATGTTGATGTCGACGATGTCGGCGCCGAGCGCGACCGCGGCGCGTGCGGCTTCGGCCATCGGCGCGCCTTCGGCGCCGGCGATCTGCACGATGCGCGGCGACGGTTCGTCGTCCATCACCAGGCGCGTGCGGGTCTTCTTGCTCGACCACAGCGTGGTCTGTGCGCAGACCATCTCGGTCACCGCGTAGGCGGCGCCGAAGCGCCGCGCGAGCTGGCGCATGGGCCGATCGCTCACCCCCGCCATCGGGGCCAGCACCAGCGGCTGGTCGAACTGGAAAGGGCCGATGTGCATGTCGTGTGTCGTCGCCAGTGCTCGTCAACGGGAAGCGATCACGCCACAGCGCCGCGCGGCTGGCGCGGATGGTCGTGCTCAGGGAAATCGTGGAGATGCGCCGGCTCGATGTCCCCCGGTACCGGCGCAGGGGCCGATGATAGCCATTCTGCCGGAGCATCGGAAGGCCGGCGCGACCGCGCCGGCGGCCGATCCGCCTGGCGCGGCGCAGCACGGGGCGCG
>JAPOKK010000226.1 GCA_029977665.1 Pseudomonadota bacterium
ACAGTGAACCCAGGAACTCTCGGTCCAACGCAGCCTTCATGACCCGGTCCTCGTAGCCGGCATTGGTGCTCGGGTTGTCGTTGACCTCGATGACCACCGCGCGCCGGCCGATGCGCTTGAGGTCGACGCCGTAGAGCCCGTCGCCGATGAGATTGGCTGCGCGCACCGCGGTACGCACGATGTCCGCCGGCGCCTCGCTCACCGCCAGGGTGTCGACACCGCCCTCGGCGGCGGTATTACCGCTGTCGTCGCGCCGGATTACCTGCCAGTGCCGCTTGGCCATGTGGTAGCGGCAGACATAGAGCGGACGGCCGTCGATGAGGCCGACGCGCCAGTCGAAGTCGGTCGGTGTGAAGGCCTGCGCGACGACCAGGTCCGACCCGGCGAGGAAACGCTCGAGCGCGGGTTTCAGCGCATCGGCGTCGTCGACCTTGATGACCCCGGCCGAGAACGCGCTGTCCGGCGCCTTGAGTACGCACGGGAAACCGCACACCTCACCCACCTCATCGGCATTGCCGCGATGCACGATGAGCGTCTTGGGCGTGGCTATCTCGTGGCGTTCGAGCAGCTCGGCGAGATAGACCTTGTTGGTACAGCGGATGATCGAGCGCGGGTCGTCGATCACGACCAGCCCCTCGGCCTCGGCGCGCGAGGCGATACGGAAGGTATGGTGATTGACCGCGGTCGTCTCGCGGATGAACAGCGCGTCGAACTCGGCGAGGCGGCCGGCATCTTCGCGCGTGATGAATTCGACCGCGAGACCGACCGCGTCGGCAGCGCGCTCGAAGCGCTTGAGCGCACGCTGGTTGGACGGCGGCTCCTCCTCCTCCGGGTCGATCAGCACGGCGAGATCGAAGCGCGCCTTGGCGCGCCGGCGGCGTGGCGCCCCACCCCGCGTGAAATGCCGCGCGGCGGCCTCGGCGATGAACGCGTGGTGGGACTCCGGCACTTCGTTCGCACCAATCAGCGAGACCTGGCGCAACTCCCAGCGCTCGCCGATGCGCTCGAACACGGCGCGCAGGAACGGCGCGGGAAACAGGCTGAACAGGGCCTGCGCGAGCGTGTCGTAACGGCGCGCGAGATTCTGTCCGAAATAGATGCTGAGTTCGAAACTGGACGAGCGCAGCGGCTTCAACAGGCGCTGGATGCGCTCGTCGAGTTCGGCCGAGAGGCTGCGCACGATGCGTCGCGATCGCAGGTCCTGCAGTGTACCGATGCTCGGCAACGGGCGGTGCCCGCGCGCCTCCGCAAGCAGGGAGACGTAGTAGCCGGTCGTCTGGTAGCGGTAGGAGCGGCACAGGTTGAAGACCTTGGCGCCGCGCCGATCGCTGTAGCGCCTGTCGGTCAGGTAATCGCCGGCCGCGATCGTCTCGACGCCCGGAATGTCCAGCGACCAGCGCCTGGGGTTGTCGACGACGAGCAATGCATTCATCGGGCAGGCTCCACCAGCAGCAGGCTGGCATCGTAAGTCATCACGCCGAGTAGGATCGCACCGATCACGCGATCGATGTGAACGGCGTAACGCTGGCCCGGCGCCACCGGGTTGGGCAGGTACGGGTCGGCGACGAGGATGGTACGGTCAGCGCGGTTATAGCCGGCCAGCAGCACGAAATGCCCGCCCGCCTCGCCGTGCACGTCGTCCGGGTCGTCGCGCGGGCCGCTGACGCGCGCACAGCGGTAGAGGTAGGTGACGTTCAGCGCCGCGATCACCGGCACGCCGTGGCCGAGCAGCCGACGCAGCAGCATGCGGGTCAGGTCGGCGAAGCGCAGTTGACCGCCTCGCGCGAGAAAACGCCCGTAGGCGCCGGCCGCGTAGCGGAACTTGTCGTCGCGGCGTGCGGCGCGCGCGGCAAGCCGTGCCGCGATGTCGACGTCATCGCGCACGAACCAGGTCGGGTCGAACAGGTTCAGGTTGTAGGTGTAAATCGTGGCGCGGTAGCCGCGTGCGAGCGCGTCGAGT
This sequence comes from Pseudomonadota bacterium, assembly GCA_029977665.1. Lineage (GTDB taxonomy): Bacteria > Pseudomonadota > Gammaproteobacteria > JACKNG01. The sequence goes on from JAPOKK010000226.1 coordinate 1,961, forward strand.
GCGAGCTGCACTTCGAGCGTGCCGCCATCGGGCAGGTGCGGTACGTCCGCGATCACCGTGGCGAGATCGAGCGGCGCGCCGAGGAAGCGGTACAGTGCGTGCAGGCAGGTCGGCCCACACGTCGTGTCGTCCGGCTGCGATTCGATCGTGACCGGTAAATGGAGCAGGTCCGTCGCCATGAGGCCCGCCTCGCGAAATGGGTGCGCGATTGGACTCTCATTCGAGCCTGTCGTCAATCGTCGCCTGCGTCGCCAGCCGCGCGCATGCCCACCGCACCGTCCGGTATCGCGCGTGGTCGGCGTGGTCGCCACGGCAGCGCACTTGACCGTAAGCACGCCGCCTCAGTACCGTTGTCCCAGACGCACGCGTCATTCCGTTCAGCGAGGGTAGCCCCATGAAATTCGGCTTGTTCTACGAACTTTCCACGCCCCGGCCATTCACCACCGAGAACCAGCGCGCGGTGATCGAGAACGCCATCGAGCAGACCGTGCTCGCCGACGAGCTCGGTTTCTCCAGCGTGTGGTGCGTGGAACATCATTTCCTCGAGGAATACAGCCACTCGAGCTGCCCCGACATGTTCCTCACCGCCGTCGCCCGCGCGACGCGGAACATCCGGGTCGGTTTCGGCATCGGCACCTGCGTGCCCGCCATGCACTCGCCGATCCGCTGGGCCGAGAAGGCCGCCTTTCTCGACCTGCTCTCCAACGGGCGCGTCGAGTTCGGCACCGGCCGTTCCTCGACCTGGAACGAGCTGGGCGGTTTCAACGCCGTGGTCGACGATACCAAGCGCACCTGGGACGAGTATTGCCGCGTGATCCCGAAGATGTGGACCGAGGAGCGTTTCAGCTACGAAGGCACCTACTTCAGCATGCCCGAGCGCTGCGTACTGCCGAAGCCGATGCAGGATCCGCATCCGCCGCTGTGGGTCGCGGTCACCGCGCCGGGCACGGAATTCGACGCCGCCGACCGCGGCATGGGCGCGCTGATCCTGTCCATCGCCGACGTCGAACGCAACGTGCCGCGCATCCAGGAGTACCGCGAACGCATCAAGCGCTGCGAGCCGGTCGGCGCTTTCGTCAACGACCAGGTCGCGATCGCCAACTGGATGTACTGCCACCCTGACGACGCTTTCGCGAAACAGCGCGGCGAGGAACTCATCGCGACGTTCGGCTACATGGCCGGGCAGACCGTCGAAGTCTCGGAAGCCTACCCCGCCAACAACTATTCAGCCCTCGGCCTGCTCGGCTCGCTGCGACCGGACCCGAACGCGCCGGGCGAGGCGAAGAAGCCGCCAGCCAGCGGCCTGTGCTTCGGCGACCCCGACGCCCTCGTCGAGACCATCTCGCGCTGGCAGGCGGCGGGTGCCGACCACCTCATCTTCATGGTGCAGGCGCGCGAGCACCTGCCCCAGGCCGACGTGCTCGAGAGCATGCGGCTGTTCGCCCGCGAGGTCATGCCGCATTTCAGCGATAGCGGCCGGAAAGTGGCGGTGGGCGCATGAGCGGCGCGGCAGCACTCCTTTACGGCAACCGCGCAGCGGACGACATCGCACTCGCCGCGACACCGCTCGATACCGCGGCCGGCGACACCGTCGTCATCGAAGACGTCGAGATCCTGTACGTCCTCTACGAGATGTCGATGGCCAGCGCACTCGAGCGCCTGCCGGCAAGCCTGCACCCGAGCGTGCCGGCGCTGTTCGGCTTTACCTTCATGCGTGCCCCGGGCGGCCCGCTGGGCGCCTTCACCATTGCCTGGCACGGCATCGCCTGCCGCACCGGCATCAAGCCGCGCCACCTCGTGCAGGGCGCTTTCTGCAACAGCACGCAGGCGGGCGATTTCTTCGCCTCGCGCTACGGCTTCGCCTGTCGCAGCGCCGAGGTCGGCCTGCGTGAGACCTTCGACCGCGTGCGCGGCCACGTCGAGGTCGACGGCACGACACTGATCGACGTCGCCATTACCGAGAGCCTGCCGCTGGTCGGCGCGGGCGCGCTGATCAAGTACTCACCGCCGCTCAATGGCACGACGCTCGCGGGCGGGCCGGCGCTGGTGCAGTTCGAGGCCGGCTACGACTTCAAGCGCGTGCTGCGCGGGCGTCCGCGCCTCGCCGCGTTCGCCGCTGCCGAACTCGGCGATGCCGGACTCGCGCCGACGCACCCGATTGCCGGCAGCCACGCGGTGGTCGACCTGCACCTCATGCCGGCGCGCTTCCAGGTCGACCTCGTCACACCGGCCGAGGCCGGCGGCGCACGCAAGATCGCACGCTGAGCGCCGCAGCGGGCCTCACCGCTTATCGCGCATCGGCGCCGGTGCCGGTCCGCTTTCGCCCGCGTTAGGCGTCTCGCCGTTGTCGCCGGGCACGGTGCCCGATCCGACGGCAGCGTCGTCGCGTGCGACGCTGCCCTCGGCGGTAACCGCGACGCCGGGCGTCGTCGCTTCCGCGCCGCCAGTCTCAGCCGCGTCTACATCTCGCGTCTCAGCGGGTTCGTCCGAGCGTGGATCGATAACCAGCGCTTCGGGCACCGTGCGCGGCACGAGCTCGAAGGCCGCCGTTTCGCCCGGCGGCTCGCCCGCGCCGACGGGACGGCGCGCGAGCGTGGCGACGATACCGAGCACCGCGAAGGCGCCGGCCCAGAACCACGGCAGCACCGCCGGCGTACGGCCGCTCAACAGGGCGCCGGCAACGAGCGGTCCGAGCACCATGCCGAGCGCGTTGGCCATGATCATGATGCTGCCAATCTCCACGAAATCGTGGCCGCTCGCGTTGTCGTTGGCGAGCGCGACGCACAGCGCGTAAAGCGGCATCGTGAAAGCACCGAAAGCGAGTCCGTAGAGCACCACCGGCGCTTCACCGCGCCCGGCGACGATCAGGTAGACGAGCGTCGCGAGCAGCCCCGCGAAGCCGAGCCCCGCGAGCACCTGCGCCCGGCCGAGCTTATCGCTCAGCCACCCCAGCGGGTAGACGGCGAGCATACCGCCGCCGACCACCGCCGCCATGTAGCGCGCGGTTTCCTGACCGTCGAAGCCGAGCCGAGCGGTATACACCGGCGCCAGCGCCCAGAACGTGCCGGCCAGCGCACCGGCGGCGACGGCCGGCAGGTTGGCCGCGTTGAGCAGCGCATCGAGCCGGAAATGCGGACTCGCAACGACCCGCGGCGCCTGTCGCCGGGTCAGTCCGATGGGCAGCGCCGCCAGTGACAGGCAGATCGCGGCCAGCGTCAGCAGGCTGCCGGCGTCGTAGCGCACGCCTTGCAGCAGGAGCTGGGCGCCGAACATCGCAATCAGCGTGACGAACGCGTACACCGCCAGCACCGCGCCACGAAAACGCGCCTGCGTTTCGGCGTTCAGCCAGCTCTCGACGGTCAGGTAGATACCCGAGATGGCGATGCCGTAGAAGAAGCGCAGCGCGAGCCACTGCCAGGATGACGGCGCCAGGATCAAGGCGAGCAGGGACGCCGTGGCCACGGCGACGAGCACGCCGAACACGCGGATGTGCCCGATCCGCAACAGCCAGCGCGGCACGATCAGGCAGCCCGCGCCGAAACCGAGGAAATAGGCCGAGGTCGTCATGGCATTCGTGCCCGCCGACCAGCCGCGCGCCTCGGCCACCAGTGGCAGCAGCGTGAGGTGGATGCCGTGGCCGAAAAGCAGCAGGCCGACCGACAGCAACAGGCTGCCGATGGCCCAGACGGAATGTATCACTGTGAATCCTTCTCCGGTCGGGCCGGGCCGCTCGCGGCGGCGGTCCGGCGCGTGCATGCGTGACGGCGAGCCGCCGCATGCGTCGCGCGCAGCCTTGCATATCGGGCCGTGGCCGGCAAATCGCCGCGCCCCGGGTCGACGGCCGACCTCATCGCCGAGAGCATGCGCCGCGCGGCATCCCGTGCATGCCACGGCGACGATGCCGTCGTGCTCATCGGACGTTTTGCGCGCTGACGTTGTCATGGATAATTCGTGGGCCGCCTACACGGAGAATCCCATGCCACAGTCGCTCGTCCAGGTTCTCGTCGAAGCGCTGCGTGCACGGCGCGTCGATCATGTTTTCGGCATTCCCGGCGACTATGCCCTGGGGCTGTTTCACGCGCTCGAAGAATCGCCGCTGACGCTGATCAACACCTGCGACGAGCAGGCGGCCGGCTTCGCCGCGGACGCCTACGCGCGGATCCGCGGTCTCGGCTGCGCCTGCGTCACCTACGGTGTCGGCGGCCTCAAGCTCGTCAACTCGACCGCGCAGGCTTACGCCGAACGTTCGCCGGTCGTCGTCATCAGCGGCGCGCCGGGCGTGGGCGAGATCGCCGGCGACGCCCTGCTGCACCATCGCGTGCGCGATTTCGGCACCCAGATGCGCGTGTTTCGCGAGGTCACCGCGGCGCAGGCACTGCTCGACGATCCGAACACCGCGCCGCGCGAGATCGCGCGCGTGCTCGACGTCGCCGCGCGCACCCCGCGCCCGGTTTACCTGGAAATGCCGCGCGATTGGGCGGGCCTGCCGGTAACCGAGACGGTGGCGGCGC
>JAPOKK010000346.1 GCA_029977665.1 Pseudomonadota bacterium
CGGCGCGCGAGCTCGAGGCGCTCGAATGACGGCGCTTCCCGAGCTCGTGCGACGCCCGCTGCCGGGCGCGTTGCCGCAGGACTTGCCGCCCGACCTGCACGCGGTCACCCGGCGCGTGCTGGCCGCGCGCGGCATTCGCAGTGCCGCCGAACTCGACACCGCGCTCGGCGGTCTCCACGCGCCGGCCGCGCTCGGCCAGGTGGAAGCGGCCGCGGCGTTGATCGAGCAGACGATGCGCGCCGGCGGACGCATCCTGATCGTCGGCGATTTCGACGCCGACGGTGCCACCAGCACCGCGCTCGCGGTGCGCGCCCTGCGCCAGATGGGGGCGGGCGACGTGGATTACCTGGTGCCGAACCGTTTCGAGTACGGCTACGGGCTGACGCCCGAGATCGTCGAGCTGGCGCGCTCGCGCGCGCCACGCCTCATCATCACCGTCGACAATGGCGTTTCCAGCATCAGCGGCGTCGCGGCCGCGCAGGCCGCCGGGATCAGCGTGCTCGTGACCGATCACCATCTGCCGGGTGCGACGCTGCCGGCAGCCGACGTGATCGTCAATCCCAACCTGCCCGGCGATCCGTTTCCGTCGAAGAGCCTGGCCGGGGTCGGCGTGATTTTCTACGTCATGACCGCGCTGCGGGCCCGCCTGCGTGCGAGCGGGTGGTTTGCCGCGCAGGGCCTCGCCGAGCCGCGCCTGGCCGAGCTGCTCGACCTCGTCGCGCTGGGTACCGTGGCCGACGTCGTACCGCTCGACCACAACAACCGCCGGCTCGTCGCGCAGGGGCTCGCACGCATCCGTGCCGGGCGCTGCCAGCCCGGCATCGCGGCGCTCGTCGATGTGGCCGGGCGCAAGCGCACCAGTCTCGCCGCAAGCGATCTCGGTTTTGCCCTCGGGCCGCGCCTCAACGCGGCCGGCCGGCTTGCCGACATGTCGGTCGGCATCGAGTGCCTGCTCTCCGACGACGCCGCGCGCTGCGCGGCCATCGCGGAGGAACTCGATCGCCTCAATCGTGAACGCCGCGAGATCGAGGGCGACATGCGCGAACACGCCTTCACCCTGATCGACGCAGCGCTGCCCCGCGTGGCCGGTGGCGACCTGCCTGCCGCGTTCTGCCTCTACCACGAGGACTGGCACCAGGGCGTGATCGGCATCGTCGCCGCGCGCGTCAAGGACCGCGTGCACCGCCCGGTGATCGCGTTCGCGCGCGGTGAGCCGGGCGAGCTGAAGGGCTCGGCACGTTCGATCGCGGGCTTGCACGTACGCGACGCGCTCGATGCCGTCGCCGCTCGCCATCCCGGTCTCATCACGCGTTTCGGCGGCCACGCGATGGCCGCGGGGCTGACCCTGGAGGCGGCACGCCTGGCCGAGTTCGAAGCCGCCTTCGTCGGCGTCGTCGACACGCTCCTCGACGCATCGGCGCGCACCAAGCAGCTCGCCAGCGACGGTGAGCTCGCTCCCGAGGATCTCTCGCTCGAACTCGCCCGTGAGCTCGCGGGCGTGACGCCCTGGGGACAGGGGTTTCCCGAGCCGCGTTTCGACGGCGTGTTCGTGATCGAGGACCGCCGCGTGGTCGGCACGCACCATGCGCGCCTCGTGCTGCGCCCACCGCAGGCCGAAACCACCGTCTCCGCCATCGCGTTCGGCGCCGCCGAGGAGCCGTGGTTCCGTGATGCCGCGCGCATACACGCGCTCTACAAGCTCGGCGTCAACGATTACGGTGGGTTGGAGACGGTGCAGTTGGTCATCGACCACGCCCGCCCCCTCTAGGCGGAAACGCCGCAGAAGCTACTGCGCTTGCCCTGCGCGGCGTCGCGTGCTCGCTCACTCCTCGCCTATCGATTCAGATATGTCTCGTCGTTCGCTGCGCGGCTCACGGCAGCAGGACAATGCTCGCTACGCTTCTGCGGCGTTTCCGGGCCGCGGAGGGACGGCGCTCGCCCTGCGCGGCGTCGCGTGCTCGCTCACTCCTCATTCCCACTCCCGCGGCCAGCGGCTACAATGCGCGGCCTTCGCCGCGGAGCACACGACCTCGCCATGGAACTCAACGCCGTTTACAACACCATCAAGGATATGCACAAGCGCATCGAAGCGCTGAGGGGGTATCTTTGACTACGAGGCCAAGGCGGAACGGCTGACGGAGGTCGAGCGCGAGCTCCAGCTGCCGGACATCTGGGACGACCCCGAGCGCGCGCAGGCGCTGGGCCGCGAGCGCGCCCAGCTCGAGCAGGTGGTGCACACGCTGGGCGATCTCGGCAAGCGCGTGCGCGATGCGGGTGACCTGCTGGAGATGGCCGACGAGGAAGACGACGCGGACACTGCCAACGCGGTGCGTGACGATCTCGCGCGTGCCGAGCAGACGCTCGCCGATCTCGAGTTCCGGCGCATGTTCTCCGGCGAGGCGGATACCTGCAACGCGTTCGTCGACATCCAGGCCGGATCCGGTGGCACCGAGGCACAGGACTGGGCCGAGATGCTGTTGCGCATGTACCTGCGCTGGGGCGAGCGGCACGAGTTCGATACCGAGCTGATCGAGGTCTCGGCGGGTGAAGTCGCGGGGATCAAGAGCGCCACGGTCAAGTTCAGCGGCGAGTATGCCTACGGCTGGCTGCGCACCGAGACCGGCGTACATCGCCTGGTCCGCAAGTCACCGTTCGATTCGGGCAACCGGCGTCACACCTCGTTCGCCTCGGTTTTCGTCTCCCCCGAAATCGACGACGAGATCGAAATCGAGATCAACCCGGCCGATCTGCGCATCGATACCTACCGCGCCAGCGGCGCGGGCGGGCAGCACGTCAACAAGACCGACTCGGCCATACGCATCACGCACCTGCCGACCAATACGGTCGTGCAGTGTCAGAACGAGCGCTCGCAGCACAAGAATCGCGACCAGGCGTTCAAACTGCTGCGCGCCAAGCTCTACGAACTCGAGATGCACAAGCGTCGCGAGGAACAGCAGGCGCTGGAGGACAGCAAGGCCGACATCGGCTGGGGCTCGCAGATCCGTTCCTACGTGCTCGACCAGTCGCGCATCAAGGATTTGCGCACCGATGTCGAGACCGGCAACACCCAGGCGGTGCTCGACGGCGGCATCGATCTGTTCATCGAAGCGAGCCTGAAGAAAGGGCTCTGAAGCAGGACATTCAAGCAGATGGCGGCAGCGGACGGCGGTAGCACCGAGGCACAACTCATCGCGCAGCGGCGCGCCAAGCTCGCCGAGCTGCGCGCGGGCGGGCGCGCCTACCGCAACGATTTCCGGCGTACCGCGCTCGCCGGCGAACTGCACGAGCGCTACGCGGCCCATTCCGCCGAGGACCTGGAACAGGCCGCGGTGCGCGTCGCGGTCGCCGGGCGCATGATGACCCAGCGGGTGCAGGGCAAGACCTCGTTCGCCAACCTCAAGGACATGAGCGGCCAGATCCAGCTCTTCGTGCGCCGCGACGCCTTGCCGGAGGGTGTCTACCAGGACTTCAAGAAGTGGGACCTCGGTGACATCGTCGGTGCCGAAGGCACTGTCTTCCGTACCCAGAAGGGTGAGCTCTCGGTGCTGGTCGACGAGATCCATCTGATCACCAAGGCACTGCGCCCGCTGCCCGACAA
>JAPOKK010000376.1 GCA_029977665.1 Pseudomonadota bacterium
CTGGCCGAGCGCCCGCCCTACTACGCGCGCAGCTGGGCCAACCACGCGGCGATCGTCACCGCCATCACGAACGGCGAGGCGAGCGGCGCACGGCGTGCCAAGCAACGCGATCTGCGCGAGTTCCGCGCTTTCGTCAACGAAGTCCGGAGACGTCCCCGATGAACATCGAACGCAGCACGGCCTGGCGCGAGTACCTCGCGCGTAACCCGCTGTCACGCGCGCACGCCGCACGTGCCGCCCAACGCGTGCCGAGCGGCACCTCGCGCTCGCTGCTGCGGCACCCGCCCTTTCCCTTCTATGCGCGCGAGGCGCACGGCGTGACGAGCATCGACCTCGATGGCAACGAGCGCATCGACTTTCACAACAATTACACCACGCTCATCCATGGCCACGGACACCCCGCCGTCCTCGAGGCGATCACCGACCAGGTTGCGCGGGGCACGACGTACTCGGCGCCCGGCGCGCAGGAGTACGCGTTGGCCGAGCTGCTGTGCGGGCGCATCACGAGCGTCGACCAGGTCGTGTTCAACAATTCCGGCACCGAAGCGGTGATGCTCGCGCTGCGCATCGCGCGCGCGGTGACCGGGCGCAACCGCATCGGCAAGTTCGAGGGCGGCTACCACGGCGCGTCGGATTTCGTCATGGTCGGCGGCCACGGCTTACCGGCCGTCGACGACCCGGTACGTGTCAGCCAGCCTGCGGCCGACGTCGGCGGCCTGCCCGACGCAGCGTGCGCGGACGTCGTGCTGATGCGGTACAACGACCCGCAGGCCGTGCGCGAAGCGATCGCCGCCCACGGCGACACACTCGCTGCCATCATCGTCGAACCCATTCTCGGCGCCGGCGGCGTGATCCCGGCCACGCCGGAGTTCCTGCGCGTACTGCGCGAGGAAACCGCGCGCGCGGGCGTCGTACTGATCTGCGACGAGGTCATCACCCTGCGCCACGCGCTCGGCGGCGCGCAGGGCTACTACGGCCTCGACCCCGACCTGACGACCATGGCCAAGACCATCGGCGGCGGCTTCCCGGTCGGCGCGGTCGGCGGCAAGCGCGAATTCATGCGGTCGCTCGAGGCCGACGGCAGCGTCGCCAACCTGGGGACGTTCAGCGCCAACCCGGTGACCATGGCGGCCGGGCTCGCCGCCATGACGCTGCTCGACGAAGCGGCCATCGCGCACCTCGACCGCCTCGGCGAGCGTGCACGCCGCGGCCTTGCCGCGACGATCGCCCGCCACGACCTGCCCGCCGGCGTCAGCGGTGCCGGCTCGCTGTTCCAGCTCCACTGGACGCGTGCGCCGCTGACCTGTGCACGCGGCCCGGCAACGGCAGACGCGACGCGCAACCTGGCAACCTTCCTCGGCCTCGCCAACCGCGGTGTGCAGCTCTCCATGCGCGGCATCGGCGCCCTGTCGACGCCCATGCAGGATCAGCATGTCGACCGCCTGGTCGAGGCGTTCGAGGACTTCGTTGGCGAACTGCGCGCCGACGGCCTCGTGTGAGACCTGGCCTGAAGCCGCGTCCTCAGGCCCGGGACGGCCGCGCCGCGGCCGCGCGCAGCCGTGCCAGCCGCTTCGCCTCTGCGCGGTTGACCACGAGCAGTCCGCCGACCACGCCGGCGCCGCCGATCAGCAGCGGCAGGTCGGGCACCTCGCCGATGGTGAGCGCGGCGAGCGCCACGCCGAACAGTGGCACCAGGTTGATATAGACCGAGGCATTCATCGGGCCGAGTTCGCGAATGCCCTCGTAGTACCAGAGGAAGCCGAGCCCCATCGTCATCACGCCCTGGACGAGCAGTACACCGACGATCAGCGGCTCGGCGAGCAGGTTTCGCGTCTGTTCGAGGTAGACGAACATCCAGGGCAGCATCAGCAGCGCACCGGCCAGACAGGCCCAGGTCGTCACGGCGAGCGCCGGCAAGCGCTCGAGCAGCGGCCGCGCGATGATCGAGTAACACGCCCAGCCCGTGATCGCGACGAGGAACAGCAGCTCGCCGTAGCCGAGGCTGCCGTCGACGAGACTCTCGAACCGCCCGTGGGTGACGACCACCACTGCGCCGACGAAGCTCACCGCGACCCCCGCCACCGCGGCGCGCGCGATGGTGCGCCGGAAGACCAGGTAGTCGAGCACCATGACGACGACCGGGATGGCACCGTTGATCACCGCGCCGGTATTGGCCTGCGTGTGCTCGAGCGCTTCGAACAGCAGGAAGTTGTGCAGGCAGAAGCCGCAGAAGCCGAGCACGACGAAATGACCGACGAGGCGCGCGCTGACCGGCACGGCGAGCTCGCCGCGCCGCCAGGCGATTGCGCCGAGGAACGCAAAGGCGACGAGCGCACGCAGCGCGACGATCGCCTGCGGCGCCTCGTAGGAAGCGAGCCAGCGCCCCAGCGGGTAGGACGTGGCCCACATCAAGCCCATCAGGACCAGCTTGACGTGAACGTTGAACATGGACGCGCGGCACCTCCCTTCGAGGTCGCGCAGTGTACACAACACGTGATGCGTACCCCGGCGCGGCGCCCCGCATGCAGCGATGCTTCCCTGGCCGATGCTTCCCTTACAATGCTGGACGGCGCGGTGACCAACGACGCGACACGAGCGGGCGGCAAACCGCCCGCGGGCCGCCTTGTTGCGCCGGCCGGCCAACGGTTTACACCACGGGGAGATTTCACCATGACATCACGACACGCCTGCCTCGGCATTCTGCTCGCCGCCGCGCTCGGCGCCCACGCCGGCGAAGTACCGGTTTCGCCTTACGGTCCCGACGACACCCTCGGCGCCGTCAATCGCCTCAGCGCCGCTGGCGTGGTCAAGGCCGCGCAACTGGTCAAGACCGGCAAGACCTACCCGCTCGGCGTTGTCACCGGCCCCGACTCGCCGGCCTACCCGCCGCGCTACTACAAGATGACCATTCTGCAGCTCGACGACGGCGCCGGCGTACCCGTCGGCGACAACGTCCTGACCGGTAACGACGATCTCATGATCACTTACATGGGCGTCGGCTCGCAGATCGACGGTCTCGGGCATGTCGGCATCAACCATCACTACTACAACAACAC